>NZ_JBIMKZ010000023.1:0-39371 GCF_051860865.1 Polymorphobacter sp.
GAGCACCGACGATTTCAGCCCCGCCACCCGCTCGCTCAATGCCGATTCGCGGGCGGCGGCGGCCAGATAATCGGCGCGAATAGCGCTACGGATGCGCGCCTGTTCGGCCGCGATCGACCGGTTGATGTCCGCAATCCGCGCGCGCATCTGCTCCATCTGCGGGAAGACATCGCGGTAGAGCCCCGACATTTCGCTATACTGGGCGCTAAGCGTCGCCCGCTGCTGCAGCAGCGCCTGGATTGTCGGGTTGACCAGCTCCTGGGACGCGGTTTGCGACGCCTGGCGCCACCGCTGTTCGGCCTCGATACGACTGCGCTGAGCTTCGGAAAGCGCCGTGTTGAGCTGGACGAGCGACGAGGAGGTCAGCGACGTCTCGCCACCGGTCGCGCCATTGGTGCTCGAAGGCTGAATGTTGATGATGTCGGCATCGCGCGCATATTCGGTCGCCGCACGCTCGGACGCCTCCAGCCGCTCCTTAGCCTGCTGTAACCGCTTGGCCAGCAGATCGCGGGTCAGAACCGCTGACCGGGTCTTGCGTTCCAGATTCGAGGCGATGAAGCTGGAGGCATAGGCGTTGGTGATGCGCTCGGCCATGCGCGGATCGGGCGCTTCGAACGAAATCGTCACGAGACGGCTGTCGGGCACCGGCATGACCGAAAAGCCATCGACCAGCACCTGGGCGGCCCGCGCCGAGGCGGCAGCGATATTTCGGTCAGGCGCCTCGTCCTCATCGAAGCCATAGCCCGGCACGCTGGCGAGATTGAGCACGCGCACGACCCGTTCGGCCAGCGAGCGGCTAGCCAGCAGGCCATATTGGGTGCGCAGATAGTCGGTCCGCGCCATCGATACCGATGCCGTTGCCGACTCTTCGGTGGAGATGACCTTGAACTCTTCCGAGGCGATCTCGAGCGTGGCCGACGCCTGATAGATCTTGGTCGTCATCACCGATATCAGCGCCGCAAGGGCGAGGCAGATGACAATGACGGCCGGTACCACCCAACGCCATTTGAGGATGATCAACCAAAGATCGGCATAGGCCGACCGATCGAGATCATGGCCGAGGCCATCGTAGAAAATGGTCTCGCCACGTTCGGGGGCCCGCAGCGCACGACGCATGCCTCCGCCGGCCTCGACCGGCGTATTGCGATCGCTGGAAGCGAAAACGTCGGAGGTTTGATCGTTCAAGAGGCTGTCCGTCGCTGGAGGATCAGAAGATTCGGAAGAACGCGAGCAGCGGCACCGTCATCACGAAATCACGAAACGTCTGGCGCGACTTCGAGCCATCAACGACAATGATATCGTCGCCGTGAATTGCTGGATCGGGGTCCTGGCCGTTCCTGATGGTGGTCAGGTCGAAGGCGGCGGCCTGGCGCTGGCCCTCTATCTGGCGAAACACGACGACGCGCTTCTCATTGGCGTTCATGTCCGTGCCGCGCGCCAACGCGATGGCCTGCAGCAGCGTTATGTCGCCGGGGATCGGATAGACGCCGGCCTGCTTGACCGAGCCGTCAATGGTCACCGAGCGAAGCTGCGCCGATTTCAACAGGACTTCGACACGCGGGTTGCGCAAATAGGTTGCGTCCAGCCGAGTAGTCAGATCGGCGGCCAGCGTCTTCACCGTCTTCCCCTGGGCCGGGACCGCGCCCACCAAGGGAATCTGCACCTGCCCGCTCTGGTCGACCTGCCGGTCGCCGGAAACGGCTTCGACCTGGAACACGTTGACCGTGACGACGTCGCCGGGTTGCAACAGATGCTCGTCGGCGGTCGACGTCATGCGGGGCAGATCGGGCGACACGAAATCGGCGCGTGAATAAGGAATGTCGCCGCTCCGCTTGGACGCACAGCCTGCAAGCACGACCATCGCGCCGATCAGCGCCGTCGCCACCAGTCTTCCGGGCACGACGCGTGGGCGCGCACCGCGGCCCCGGCTGCCCGGCCCGTTGAGAGGAAATTTGGCCCCTTCACCGCTCTTGTCACCTGTCGGATTCATATGACGCCTATTCATCCACATCGGCCTTGCTTCATAATCACGTCAGATATCAACTTAATTTCAGACATCGTGTTCGCGAAAAATTAACAATCATCAACTGATTATCAAATTATCTTAATTTGCCTTGCGTATGTGCACTAGTTCGTCAAACATTCCAAGTGACAGTTTAGACTACAAGATATTTGTTTTTCATTAATCTATAAGGACGATGCGGCGCAGTATTTCGTTTGCGGTTGGACGCACCTCTTGCGTCTCGCGGGCCGGGCTGTTATATGCAGTCGTAGATATATTGTGTTTGGGAGTGCGTAATGCTGGGCAAGAAATTTCTGACGGGCGCGCTGTTGTCGGCGGTTGTGCTGACGCCACTGCCATCGTTTGCACAGAACCGCCCGGCCCCGGTCGGTGGTGGCGTGGTGGCTGGCACTGCTGCAGCCGGCGGCGGTTTGGCAACAGAGTTGGCTGTTCTGTTGGGATTGGTCGCACTGGGCGGGTTGACGGTTGGCCTGACCGTGGCGACCGAAGGTGAAGACAATCCTGTCAGCCCCTGATCGAGCGTAGGCTCCCCATTTTTGGTCGTTCTCGCGGGGCGAGCTAGCGAAACAGCGCTGGCTTGCCCCGCTTTCGTTTTGGCTTATTTGAGGGCGTCAGGTTGTGGGGCGAGCCCATGTTGTGGGGCGAGCCCATGATGGCATTTGGCCATGCGTCGCGTCCGGGGGGCTCTGATGACGCAGAGGTGCCGATCGCCCGCCGATCCTAGGAAATGCGTGGCCGATCACCCCAACAATCCGTTTGAGCAAGAAATCTCGCGACTATTCAGAAACTCTGCCTTTTCTCGTCACGCACCGGCCTGGTCGGTTCTCGTGTGAATTGGGCATCGAAGGCGATCTGTAGCACATCGGCCAAGGTCTTGACGCCTAGCCGGTCCATCATGCGTGCGCGGTGCATCTCGATGGTTCGAATGCTTCGGTTCATTTCATAGGCCAGCAATTTGTTGGACATGCCCGCGACCAAGCCGTGGAGAACTTCGCGTTCCCGCTTAGAAAGCGCTGCGATTCGGCTCTGGGCAGCAAGCATCCGGTCACTGCTGAACTTGTTTACCGGAGTTTGAAAACTCGCCTTGACCGCGTCGAGCAGACGTTTTTTGGGAAAGGGCTTCTGCAACAGGTCGCGCGCGCCCAGCTTCATCGATCGCACGGCAACGGCAACATCGGCGTGACCGGTAATGACGATCACTTGGGGTCCTTCCTTGCGCTTGGCCAGCGACTCCAGCACATCCATGCCGTGCACGCGCTGCAACTGCAGATCAAGCAGCAGGCATCCTGTCTGCAGTGGCAGGTCGTCGGTCAGAAACTGATCGCCATCGTCGCTGCCGCTGACGGCATAGCCGGCACTGCTGAGCAAAAGCTCGATAGCACGACGAAACTCCGGATCATCGTCAACCACATGAACGCGCTCGGCCGGCGACGTTGTCACAATGAAAACACACGCCAAGATGCCGATGGCCAAAAATTCATTTAACGCATCTCCATCAAACTTAATAAAAAATCAATTTCCGATCCATTGATGCATAATTCATTTAAGAATACATACCCATTATGCCCGACAGAGTACTAAAGCCCCGATTCGGATCTGTGTATAATGTCCGAACGTCAAGGATGTCTTTATACCGATCAATTTACAATTTGACGATTTGCTCGCGATTTCAATACAAAAACTAATGTAGTACTTTCTCTATAGTATTAATACGGGGTTCCGCGCTGCGGTGCTTTGCGCGTGAAGGGTCGCGTGAGACGGGCCAGCGGTTTTGCCTGCGGTGCAGTATGAAAGGCATGCGCCGGATTTCGTCACGCGGCGGCATGGCGATCGGTCCCTCGATAGGGAACGCGCCGCCAGAGTGGGCCCTGGCGGCGACTATGGCTGATGGTGACGCCCTGATCGCCGATGGCAAATGCCGGCGAATAGGGTGGCGGAGTCGGAGGGATTCGAACCCTCGGATCCGGTTACCCAGATCGGCAGTTTAGCAAACTACTGGTTTCAGCCACTCACCCACGACTCCGAAGCGACGGCCTATACCGGTGCCCCCGCCCGGTTGGCAACAGGGCGAATCAACGGCCAATGCTCGAATAGCGGATGCCTCGCCGCGCCATCTCCGCAGGATCATAGACATTGCGAAGGTCAATCAGCACCGGCGCGGTCAGCAGCGCTTTCACCCGGTCCATGTCGAGCGCCCTGAACACGTCCCATTCAGTCACCAGCACGGCCGCGTCAGCGCCTTCCAGCGCATGATAGGGGTCATTGGCATAGTCGACATGGTTCAATACCAGCGCCGCCTGCTCATGGCCTTCCGGATCATAGGCATGGATGGTGGCGCCGCCGTCCTGAAGCGCCTGGATGATGTCGATGGCGGGCGAATCGCGCATGTCGTCGGTATTGGGCTTGAACGTCAGACCGAGAACGGCGATCCGCTTACCACGCACGTTGCCGCCGGCGGCGGCGATCACCTTGCGGGCCATGGCGCGTTTGCGCTGGCTGTTGACCGCCGCCACGGTCTCGACAATCCGGATCGGGGCACCCAGATCCTGCGCAGTCTTGACCAGTGCCAGCGTATCCTTGGGGAAGCATGACCCGCCATAGCCCGGACCGGCATGGAGGAACTTGCTGCCGATGCGATTATCGAGCCCGATACCGCGCGCCACATCCTGGACATTGGCACCGGCCGCCTCGCAGAGATCGGCGATCTCGTTGATGAAGGTGATCTTGGTGGCAAGAAAGGCGTTGGCCGCATATTTGATCAGCTCGGCGGTGCGCCGGCCGACGAACAGGATCGGCGACTGGTTGAGAAACAGCGGGCGATACAGCTCGGCCATCACGGCGCGCGCGCGGTCATCCTCGGTACCGACGACGATCCGGTCGGGCCGCTTGAAATCGCCAATTGCCGCCCCTTCCCGCAGAAATTCGGGGTTGGAGACGACCGCGAATTGCGCCTCGGGGTTGGCCTCGGCCATGATCCGCTCGACCTCGTCGCCGGTCCCGACCGGCACCGTCGACTTGGTGACGATCACCGCATAGCCATCGAGCGCCTTGGCGATCTCGGAGGCAGCCGCATGAACATAGGACAGGTCGGCATGGCCGTCGCCGCGCCGGCTCGGCGTGCCGACCGCAATGAAAATGGCTTCCGCCCCGGCAATGCCCTCGTCCAGCGATGTCGTGAACGACAGGCGCCCGGCGCGAGCATTGCTGGACACCAGTTGCTCGAGCCCCGGCTCGTAAATCGGCATGATGCCGGCGTTCAGCCGCTCGATCTTGCCGGGATCCTTGTCCACACAAACGACATGATGGCCGAAATCGGCAAAACAAGCCCCGGAGACCAGGCCGACATAGCCCGATCCGATCATCGCAACGCGCATTAACCCCAACCTTCCAAGAGACGGCACCGACAGCCCGGCGCCTAGCATGCACACCCCGGCGAGGGAAACCATCGCCGGCCCACCCGGCAACGCTTTTCTCGCCGCTCAGCGCTCGTTAAGCGAACGATGTGAACATTGCGTATTTTCGGGGAGACAAACATGCAGCGACTGCACGGCCTTATCGCCCGCCTGCTGATACCGTTGACGGTGCTGCTGGCCGGGGGCGGCACGCCCGCATTTGCCCAGTCCAACCCCGCTGCAGCACCGCCCGTGGTTGCGCCGCCCCCGCCGGCCTCCTATCCGCCGCCCAAGCCGGTCACCTATGCCGAAGATGACGTGCTCGGGGCGGCCGAGGACGCCTTCGGCAAGGGCACCGAGGGCCTGGCTGAATCGGTTCGCCGCAGCTTTGCCAGCTATGGGCAGCCCAATGCCTATATCGTCGGCCGCGAGGCCGGCGGCGCCATCATCTTCGGGCTGCGCTATGGCTCGGGTACGCTCTATCATGCGGTCGAGGGCGAGCAGAAAATCCACTGGACCGGCCCGTCGGTCGGCTTCGACATCGGCGGCAGCGGCTCGAAATTCTTCGCGCTGGTCTATAATTTGAACGACACCAATGACATTTTCCGCCGCTTCCCGGCCGGCGAAGGCAAGGCCTATCTGATCGGCGGCGTCAGTGCGACCTATCTGCAGCGCGACAACATCATCATCGTGCCGATGAAACTCGGCGTCGGCTGGCGGATCGGCCTGAATGCCGGCTATCTGAAGTTTTCGCGCGAAGGCAAGCTCATCCCCTTCTAAGCCTGGCTCCCCGGTCCCTGCCGCCACATTGCCTCGCTGCGCCACCCTCGCTAGAGGCAGGGGCAGGTTTCAATCCAGCACGAACAGGACCGGCATGAGCAGCATCATCGTAACCACCCGCGACGGCACCGAGCATACGCTCGATGCAAAGCCCGGCATGTCGGTCATGGAGATCATCCGCGAAGGCCGAATCGACGAGCTGCTCGCGCTGTGCGGCGGCTGCTGCTCCTGCGCGACCTGCCATGTTTTCGTCGCCGAGGAAGACCGCGCGCGCACCGGCGCGGCCAATGCCGACGAGAACGACCTGCTCGACAGCTCGGACCACAAGGCCGCCAACTCCCGCCTCTCCTGCCAGATCGCCTTCAGCCCGGCGCTGGATGGCCTCCGGGTCACCATCGCGCCTGAAGATTGAGCACGCTTGTCCTGGCCTCTGCCAGCCCGCGGCGCCTGGCGCTGCTGGCCCGGCTGGGGATCGTGCCCGCTGCGATCGACGCGCCCGATATCGATGAGACGCCGCTGAAAGCGGAGCAGCCGCGCGCCCATGCCCGGCGGCTGGCGCGCGAAAAGGCCGGCCGCGTCGCCGCGCGCCATCCTGGCCACTTCGTCCTCGCCGCCGACACGGTGGTGGCGGTGGGTGCCCGCATCCTGCCCAAGGCCGAGGACGCCGAGACGGCACGCCACTGCCTGGCGCTGATGTCGGGCCGCCGCCATCACGTCATCACCGCGATGGCGCTCGTCAATCCGGACGGCCGGGTGCGCGAAGCCGAGTCGGAAAGTACGGTGATCTTCCACCGGTTGACCGCCGAAGACCTCGACGCGCTGATCGCCGATGGCGACTGGCAAGGCAAGGCCGGCGGCTATGCGCTGCAGGGCACGGCCGAGGCCCATGTCCGCTGGATGGCGGGCAGCTGGTCCGGCATCGTCGGCCTGCCGCTGGCCGAAACCCGCCGGCTGCTCCGCGCCGCAGGCTATCCGCTTGGCTGAAGCGCTGCTGGAAGCCGCCCCCGGCGCCGTTCGCGCGCTGGTACTGGACGGCGCCACCCTCCTCGAGGCGCATCTCGAACGCACCGATGCCGGCCCGCTGCCCGGCGCCCGCCATCTGGCGCGCCTGACGCATGTGCTCGTGCCCCGGCAACGCGGCATCGCCCGGCTGGCCTGCGGCACCGAGGTGCTGCTGTCCCCCCTGCCCCTGGCCGCCGAGGGCGGGCTGGTGGCGCTGGAGATCACCCGCGCCGCGCTGCCCGAGGCCGGCCGGCCGCGTCTGGCCCGCGCCCGGCCGCTTGTCGAGGCACCGGACGGCCACGAGGCGATGGCGCTGTCGCCCGGTCCGCCGCTGGCGGCCCGGCTGGAGGCGGCAGGGCACGCGGTCCGCACCCTGCCTCTGCTGGCCGCTGACGATGCGCTGGAGGCCCATGGCTGGGGCGAGGTGGTCGCCGAGGCGGAATCCGGCCATGTCCGCTTCCCGGCCGGGCTGCTGACGATCAGCCTGACGCCGGCGATGACCGTCATCGACGTCGATGGCACCCTGCCGCCCCCGGCGCTGGCCGAGGCCGCCTGCGTCCCGCTGGCCATGGCGATCCGCCGCCTGGGGCTTGCCGGCAGCATCGCCATCGATTTCCCGACGCTGCAGGGCGCCGCGCGCAAGGCCCACGACCGGCAACTGGCCGAAGCGCTGGCCGTGCACCTGCCGCCACCGTACGAGGTCACCACGATCAATGGGTTCGGGCTGGTCCAGCTGGTCCGCCCGCATCGGCATCCCGGGCTGATGGAATCGGCGCGCACCCCCGGCCACCGCGCGCTGGCGCTGCTCCGCGAGGCTGCCCGCGGTGGCCCCGGCGCCGCTACGCTGACCGGCCCCCCAGCACTGATAGAGTGGCTCACCGCGCGGCCGGCGCTGGTCGAGGAGACGGCGCGGGCTCGCGGCGGGCCGATTACCTTGCAAGCCGACCCAGGGCTCGCCACATCAGCCGCTCATGTCAGCTAAACCTCCTCTTTGCGCCTATTGCGGCAAGGCGCCGCGCGCCCAGGCCTGGCATCCCTTCTGTTCAAAGGGCTGCGCCGACCGCGATCTCCTGCACTGGCTGGGGGAGAGCTATGCGCTGCCCGATCGAAGCCCACTGGACAGCGACGAAGACCCGGTTTAGGACGCCCCCTCGCTCAGCGAGCGCCCGGGTAGCTCAGGGGTAGAGCAGGGGATTGAAAATCCCCGTGTCGGTGGTTCAAATCCGCCCCCGGGCACCATTCCAGCCTAACCCTCTCAAGTAGCTGGATTTCAATGACAAACAGGCGCCCATTGCACCACAATGATGCAACACAGGGCGTCTCCGATATGTTCAAGCTCTCACGCCGTGCCGGGTCCTCGAATTGGCAAGTTCGCAAGCGCTGGCCTCAGGATGTGGCGTCGATTCTTCCCGGCGAGTTCACCGCATCCACCGGCGAAGGCGACAAGCGCCGGGCGGCGGAACGCGTGCCGATGATAGCGGCGGCATACCTCGCCCGGGTAAAGGAAGCGCGGGATCGCCTCGCGGACAACACCCAGCGTGACCTGTCGGCACCCGAAGTGCAGCGGCTGGCGGCAGAGTTCTACGCCAAGGCGCTGCCCAGCTACATGCTCCGCCGCCCCGCCGAGGATCACGCCGCCGTCATGCGGACTACGCAGGAGCGGCTGGCGGACCTGAAAGCTATGCTTGGGCGGCACGACTTCCGCCCGGTCCTCGCCATCGCCAGAACCGCCGTCAAGGACCTGCCGATCCCCGAAGACAGCCCCAGCCTCGACGCGCTGCATCGCATGCTCATGCTGGCCTTCATCGAACTCCACAGGGCAGCCCTCGCGCACCTCCAAGGGGAAACCGCCTACACCCCGGAGAACATCGCCTCGCCCGACCCGGCGGCGGAGGCCGCCCCAGGTAGACGCGTGGCCGACCTCATCGACGCCTACAGCAAGGCAAAGTGGGAGGGGTGGAGCAGGTCCGTCCAGATCGGCATTGCGCCCGTCTTCCGGCTGATCCGGGACGCTCTGCCGGACCGCGATGTCTCCACCGTCAACGAGGCTGACGCAGAGCGCATCCTGTCCCTGCTCAAGGCACTGCCCACCAATATCGGCAAGCGTGCAGCCCTCCGTGGCCTTTCGGTCCCCGAAGCGGTCGAAGCGGGCCGTAGGCTCGGCCTGCCGGTCATCGGCCCCAAGACCATCAACACCGGCTATCTCGTCCACATCAAGGCGATGTTCGCGTGGGCTGTGCAGCGGAAATGGGCCACCGAGAACCCGTTCAGCGGCCTGAGCGTTGCGGACCCCGTTGAAGACGAAGACCGCCGCGACCCGTTCAAGCCAGCAGACCTCAAGCTGCTTTTCGGGTCCGCGCCGTGGCAGCCCGTCAATCGCAATCCAGGCCGCAAGCCCTCGCGCTTCTGGGTCCCCCTCATGGCGCTCTACACGGGCGCGCGGCTGGCCGAACTGGCAGGGCTGCGGTTGGAGGACATCGAGGACCGCGACGGCATTCTGGTCTTCAGCATCCGCCCTCACGAGGGCCGCAGCATCAAAACCAAATCTAGCCGCCGCATTGTGCCGGTCCATACCGAACTCCTCCGCATCGGCTTTCCGGCTTATGTCGCCGAACGGCGCAAGGCAGGCGGGCCGCTGCTGTTTCCCGAATGCGCCCCCAACAGCCGGGGGCAGGTCGGGTCCAAGCTGTCGACATGGTTCACCGGAGTTATCCGCGCCCATGAGATTACCGGCAGGGCCATGGGGATGCACTCGTTCCGCCACGGGTTCGAGGATCGCATTCGCGAGGCAGGCATGGAGGGCACAGGGGCCGCGCTGCGGCTGACCGGCCGGGCGCTGTCCGGCTCCGGCAGAAGCTATGGCGACGGCAACAGCACCGCCGAGCTGCACAGGAGCATGGAGCGCATCACCTATCCCGGTCTGGAACTGTCCCACCTCTACGCCCCCACAGAGTCCCTGTGAGCGTCCCTGAGTCGTGGCGGCCCAAGGGTGGCGGAGAGGCACCCGACGGACTCCAGCGGGCCTCCAGAGGCCCCCAAGCAGCCCCTGCGAACCCGTCCCCGTTCTCCGGTGACGAACTGGGCCACAGCCGCCCCATCCGCTGGGACCGCGCCGCCATCACTGAGAGCGGTAAGGCAGCCGTCTCCGCCATCCTCGCCCAACTGGAAGTCACCGGAGGCCGCAAACGCGCCCGCCGCCCGGAAGACCGCCGCCGCCTACACGGCACGTTGGAGGCCATGCTGCTGGACCTCTACGCCGCAGCCAGAGCGGACCCGACGAGGTTCCTCGCCTATCCGCGCAATGCCGACGACTTCAACCACGGCCGCTACGGCAACAGGCTCATCACTCTCACCGCGGTCCGCACCGTCACCGCCTTTCTCAGCGCCGCCAGCCTCACGGAAGGCGCGGCCGGCTTCTTCGACCGCACCCCCAACGACTTTGGTGGCCCCGGTGAACGCGGCAGACGCACCCGCGTCCGCGCCACACCCGCCCTCATCACGCTGCTGGAGGATGCTGGACTGTCCATCGACGCCATAGGGCAGAAGGGAACGACGGAGACCATCCGCCTGAAGGCTGCCGCCATGGCACGCCGCCAGACCAAGCAGCTGATCGAATATGCCGACACCCCGGAGACCAACAGCCTCCGGAAGAGCCTCGCCAGCATCAACGCCCTCCTTACCGCCACCCAGATCGAGCTTGATGGAGAAGCGCCCTCAGGGCCTCCAGAGGCCCCCGAGGAGCCCGACGCGGAACCGCTGCCTTAATCCAATGACCGCTCCGCCCGGCAGCTCTATCGCGTCTTCAACAACAGCAGCTTTCAGGAGGGCGGGCGCTTCTTTGGCGGCTGGTGGCAGTCGCTCCGCAAGACAGACCGTCAGCGCCTCCTCATCAACGGCGAACCCACCATCGAACTCGACTTCAAGTCGATGCATCCCCGCCTATGCTACCAGTTCGAGAACAACCCGCTCGCCCCCGAAGCAGACCCTTACCTCATCCCCGGCCTGCCGCCCTCCACACGCGGACTCGTCAAGGCAGCTATCGTCCGTCTGCTGAATACAGCCGCCGGCAAGTCCCCAAGGGCACCTGAAGGAGCCGCAGCGGCCCTTCCGCCCGGCATGTCATGGGCGCAGTTCCTGCGGCGTGTGGAGGCGCACCACCGGCCCATCGGCGGATGGTTCCGCACTGGGCGCGGCATGTGCTTGCAGCATCTGGACAGCGCCATCGCCAGCAAGGTCCTCGACTATCTGACCTTCAGAGGCGCACCCTGCCTCCCGGTCCATGACAGCTTCATCGTCCCCCGCTCGCAGGAACGCCAGCTCGGTGAGACGATGGTCCGTGCCTATTATGCCCAGTCCGGCAAGCACGGCGCAGCCAAGGTCCACCCCGTCATCACCGGCTGGTCATCCCCCGCCATGGAAGCCCTGATATGGGACGGGGTAGAGGGACCATGAGCAGCACAGCACCACCGGCCCCCACGGTGCCGCAACGCCATTACTAAGAGGCGTAACAGGGCCGCCCAGATCCCCGAGGCAGGGAGGACACGGCGGGGGCCCTGAGGCTCCCCGCAGCCTAACTAAGAGCCTTAAGCCCCCCGCCGTCATTGGAGGTCCTCAAAGCCGGTCTCATCGATAACTCAGGACCCTACAATAACTCCGGATCCTTGGGGCCAGATTCGTCAATGCGGCCTGATCGTCAGGTCACCCACTGCTGCTTGCCGGAGCTGGAACGTAGGTGCGTTTCAGCGGCAGCAGCACCTGATAGCGCGGCTCGAACTTGTGGTAATGGGCGTAGACCAGTTCCACCAGCGCAACGCCGTCGAGCAGGCGGAGGTTGGGCTTGCCTCGCTCGAAGCTGCGGGCTTCGGCGGTGAAGCCGCCCAGTGTGACGAACAGGCCGTGCTCGCCATGCCCGAGAACACCGATGAGCTGCGCCACCTCGGGCCGCCCGTGGTTGCCTAGCATCTGCTTGCACTGGACCTTGATGATGGGCGGCTCGAAGCCGAGTTCGTCGCGGTGGGCGATGATATCCACGCCGCCGTCGCCAGACTGCTGGGTGACACGGGCATGATAGCCCATGCAGGTAAGCAGATGGGCCACGAACCGCTCGAAGTCATAAGGTGACAGCGCGCTCTTCAGCCGCTTGACGATGAAGTCCTCGGTGCTCTCCTCCACCTGGGCAGACACCTCCTCGGCGCTCGCCTCGTCGAGGTCGGCCGGGATGGGCGTGTCTCCGCTGAGCGCCGCCAGAAACTCATCGGCATGGGTGGTGACGCGGAATAAGGTGATGGCCGAGCCGATTTCATGCAGCGCCGTCTGGGTGAAGCTGGCACGAGGCAGCGCCTTCAGCCATTTCACCTTGCGCCGGTTCGGCCAGTGGCCAGTGGCGGGCTGGTGGGTGTAAGGCCCCTCGATGCGCCCGATGTAAACCTGCCTGTCCACCTTGCACGGGAAGATGATGAGATCGCCCAGCTTCATCTCCACGCTGAAGCGGTAGAGCACTCCGGCATCGCCGGGGATCGCGCCGGGCTTACGATGGGGCAGCGCTGTGGTCACGGCGGCCTTGAAGGCCTCCCGGCTGGGCGCGATGGCCTTGAGGTCGCCCACTTCGTCCCAGCCGATGGCCACGAAATTCTCCTCGATCGGGCTCATGCCCAACGCCTCGCGCATGTGCAGGCCCCACATAACCGGCTCGCTATTGCTCATACTGCTCCCATTCGGCGGCTCAGGTTCACTTGGCCTTCTGTGGCTTGGCGGCGGGGATGCGGTCGGCCTTGCCGGCCATCAGCGCCTTCAGATAGTCCGCCATGCGGTCCTCGTGGCCGGCCCAAGGGTCCTCGGGGCGCGGCGGGTCATTTTCGGGGCTGTTGGACGTGTCTGGATCGACCATCTCGCTGGCTCCTTGAGAAGGGGACTCAGGCTGCCCCGTCGCCCCCAATGATGGACGGGAAGCGGGCGTCCAAGTCTTGAAATAGAACCACCGCAGCGGCAAACTCGAAGTCGGCTCCAGGGCCCTTGGCAGGGCGCTTGGCGGCCATCGTCGTCGTTAGCGTGTCGAGAAGCTCACGCTTGTAGACCGTGTCGAGATTGCCTTCGAGTTGCTCCCCCTTCGTCTCGATTACCACGATCCTCTTCCGCTGCGTCGCATCGCGAAGAGCGCCAATTAGGAAGTCCGGGTAGACATTCCCCCTCCGCCAGCCACGCACGGCATAGCTGCCCCGCGCCGTGCCGTTGCGGTGCCACCAGCGCACCGCTGATGCATCGTCCAGATAGACAGCAAAGCACTGCTCCGCGTCATTCAAGTCAGCCCGGTAGATCGGCAGGAACAGGCTGTGAGCCAGAGCCTTGCCCGTCGCACCGCGCAAATCCGGCGCAGTTATTGGCTGAGAAGTGAGGATATGCTCCGGCGCCAACCAATCGCCCCCGTCACCCCGCAGTCTGAAGTGAATGGAGCCAGCCGCCAGCCCAGCCTTGAACAGGGCCTCGGCCTGAGCCTCCCGCTCCCTCGTCAGCGCCGCCCGCAGCCGGTCGACCACCAGTGTACCCAGCTTGCCCAGCAAGACGTCATCCCAGCCGCGCGCCTTCAGCTTGGCGACTAGCCCGGCCACCACATCCCACGCGGCGAAGCTGTTGGGCACCAGATCAGCGATGATCCGCACCGCATAGGTGGCGTCAAAGCGCGCTTCCATGGCGAAGGTCTCGGCATCGTCCGTCTCCACGCCTTTATCCCCGGCGCGGAGCCTGATCATCTGCATCTTGCCCGCCTCTGCATTGCGCGGAATGGCATCGGCCAGCGCATCCAAGTCAAGCCTTGACCAGTCCACCAGCGGGAACAGGTCCGTCTCTGCATCCAATGGCCGTTCCCGCCCAAGATCATCCGTCACCAGCACTTGCGGCAGCGCGATGTTAAGCGGCTGGAACTCCGCCCGCCGTGGCAAGTTGCGCGGGACGCCGTCGCCAGGCGTGGACGTGCCAGGCAGCGTGACGTCTTGCGACAGATCGCCCAGCCCGTCGCCCTCCAGCCCTTTCTTGATGGCCTCTACAGTGGCCTTCGTGTCGGCTCGATGGGCATAGACGTAGCATTCATCCAGCGGCGTCACGTCCGTCTTGGCGGCGTGGGGCTGGCGCAGAATGCGGCCGACGAGCTGGGTCATCGCCGACTCGTTGCCATTGGCGGCCAGAGCGCACAGCACATAGGCGAAGGGGCAATCCCAACCTTCCGCAAGTGCCGCCTTGGTGATAATCGCCCGCACCTGACAACGCGGGCTGAGAAGGTCGCGGTTTTCCGGCTTGTCCAGATCGTTCACTTCGGCCGTCTTCACGGCAATCTCGGCGTCATCCAGCCCGGCGGCAGACTTCAACCAGGCGCGCGCATCCTCCGCGTGGATATAGCCGCTGTCGCGCTGCTCTGCCCCGGTGCGCTCCACCTGCACCAACAGGATGGGCCGGATATAGGGGCCGCCTTCGCCCTCCAGCCGCCGCGCCGTCGCTTCCAGTTCCTCCAGCCGTTCCCACGCCAGTCGCAGCGTGTCCCGCCAGTCGCTGCTATCCACCGGCAGGACATTCATAGGCATCTTGATCATGCCCTCCCGCTCCAGCTCCCGCCCGGTGATTTCGACCAGGACATTGGCAATGCGGCCCGGCTTGCCCGGCCGGGGCTTCACGTCGCGCGGTGTCGCCGTTAGCTCCAGCACCAGCGACGGGTTGAAGCCATAGAGCGTGGCATAGGCCAGATCAGAGACAGCCTTCTGGCCTTCGTCCATGATCACCACCGGGCGCACGATTCGCATGGCGTTGCCCATGCTCGCCTTCACCATCGGCCAGGGCGGCCCGCCATCGGCCAGATCGTAAATGTCGAGGTTCGGGATCACCGCCTTCTGCTGGGCATGGGCCAGTTGATCACCATCGGGCGGCACAAAGCCATGCACGTCGCCCCGGTCGCGGAAAAGGCGCAGCGCCTCCTTATTCTCCCGGTTCGATGATTGCAGCATCAGCACAATCACGCACAGGTTGGCCTCCAGGTCGCGGGCGTGGAGCGGGTCGGTCTTCTCCATGATGATCGTGCGGTTGGCCGACACGCGGTCCAGGGTTTGGCGATAGAGATGATCGCGGTTCCTGAGCGCCTTCAGCGTCTGCGAATAGATCGCTTCATTGGGCACGATCCACAACACCATGCCGTTGTTGGCATTCATGAAGCGGCCAAAGATGCGCGCGAGGGCTGCACAGGCAAGATAGGTCTTACCGCCACCCGTGGGCACCTTCAGCGTGACATTGGGCACTGGCAGCCCGTCGCCAGACAGGCGCGGCGAGAATTCACGCGGGCCGTCCTTGCCGGCGGGCAGCTTTCCCATTCGCTTCCAAGCCTCGGCCGGGAAGTCATGGTGCTGGATTGGAAGTCCGGGCTTCGTAGCCTTCAGCTTCGCTATCTCATCGAAGCTGGCCTTTTCCTCGGCTAACAGACCCAACCAGGCGTCCAGCGACTTCAGCGCCCGCTCCTGATAGACAAGCTCCCGGAAGGCCATGGTCAGGCCGTTTCAAGGCGATAGAGGGCGAAGGGCAGCGGCGCATAGTCGACGTTCAGCCGTTCCTTCACCAACAGCTCGCGGGACACAAAGCGGGCTGGCGCGAAGACCAGATGATTGCCCGCTGACGTCGCAGCGATGGCCCGCGCCTTTGCCAGCGACAGGGCGGCCTCGGTGGAACGCAGCCACTCCCCGTCTGACTTGTAGATCAGCCAATAGGTTCGCTCGGCATGGACGCCCAGCTTCACCACCCCCTCGCCAATCTCCGGCGCGGCGGTGATGCTGCCCGGCTCCAGGGTCTTGGCGGTTGCCGTGTGCCACAACAGCCCGGCCATCGCCTCCAGCGCGGGCAGGGTATCGCCGGAAAGAATCTTATCCATTTCGATAGGCGCGCCTAGCGTGCAATAGGTAAATCTCTCGTTATCGGCACCACGTTGGTTAATAACGCGCCGGACCCTTTCGGCCGTCAATTCGTCTGCATAATCTTCGCCTTCAGCCAAAATGAAGCGTCGGTTCCCGCCATCGCGACGATTCAGCTCTAGTACTGCGTGGGCGGTTGTTCCCGAGCCAGCAAACGAGTCAACAACCAGCGCCGTGTCATTGGCAACATAAGCGAGGAGCCATTCGATAAGCGTGTATGTCTTTGGATTCTTGAAGGCCTGCTTTCGCTCTGGAAAAAGGGAGCGGAGCTCGTTCGCACCCCTTCTGCCGTCTATCTCTACAACGCTAGGCATTTTTTCGCTGTATTCAGACAGTGGAAGTTTTAACCGGATTAGTTGATCCTCTGACTCACTGAAAATAATTCGCCCTTGTTCAAGCAATTTATCGCGGGTCTCTTCAGGAAACCGATATCCCATAAGAGGTTGAGGAACTGGCTTGCCTGTCAAGGGATTTTCCAGTTCCCAGCGATACCCCTCCTTGCCGGGGTTATGGACGCTTCTACTCGCGGTATAGATTCCGCCCCTATCGATAAGGCTGTATTCAGCGAGTGGCCCAAGCTGCAAACGATGTTGCCGAAACCATCTAGAATAGGCGGCTTGCGCAATTTCCGGATCGTCAAAGTCCGATAAGATTTCATTGCTAACTGCTACCATTTTCTCTTTGATGTCAGACCAAGGCGATTTCCAGACCGGCTCAACTTCGTCTCTTTTATGGCAGAAAATTAGGACATATTCATGCTCAACCGCAACATTTGTAGGATTGTTGTCGGTAGCATTTTTCCAGATACAAGTTCCAATATGTGAGTTGTCCCCTAACAATTCGCGAAGCATCAGCGTCGCCGCTGCGACCTCGTTTTCATCGATGCTAACAAATAGAATGCCGCCGGGGCGCAATAATTCTTTAATCAAAGATACGCGTGGCCACATCATGGTCAACCACTTATCGTGCCTCAATTTGTCATCGATGTTGATCGGATTATCGTTCACCCATTCCTTAATCATGGGCGCGTCCACCCGGTCGCTGTAGCTCCAATCATCCTTTCCTGTGTTGTAGGGAGGATCGATGTAAAAGCAGTCCACTTTGCCCGCATACATCGGCAGCAGCGCCTTCAGGGCGTGGAGATTGTCGCCATGGATGATCAGATTGCCGTCCAGCCGGGGCGCACCAATGCCCTTTGCAGCGTGCATCTCCACGGGCCGGAAGGGCACGGTGAGATGGTGGTTGTAGACGAATTCCTTGCCCTTGAATTGCAGCTCTGGCACCGGTCATGCTCCCCTTTCCCGGCACCCTAGCCCCTGCCTCGCCTCCCCGGCAACCGGGCGGCACGCCAAACTGGCAAACGGGTAAACAGATCAGGTGCGGTCACTTCCGGCACAGATTTTCGAGATGGCGGATATACGAGAGGCTGTCGCTCAGGCCCCCCATGCCCCCCTCGCGCCTCATAGGGCCTTTGCGACCAGCCGAGTCCCCCTTGAGTCCAGCCGAGTCCCACCTTAATCGACCCGCCATACAAATCCGCCTAACGACGGTAGCGCAGACTTGTATGGAGCATGGCAATGAAGGTGGTGACCTACTTCCGGGTATCGACGGCAGCGCAAGGCCGGTCAGGTCTCGGCCTCGAAGCACAGCGTGCAGCCGTGGCGGCGTTCGTCGCCAGCCGGGGCGCGGACGTCCTGTCCGAGTTCACGGAGGTGGAGTCCGGCAAGCGGGCTGACCGGCCTCAGCTGATCCGCGCGCTTCATCATGCGACTGTCACCGGGGCAACGCTGGTGGTGGCCAAGCTGGACCGCCTCAGTCGGGACGCCGCCTTCCTGCTCACGCTGCGCAACAGCGGCGCCAGGTTCATCGCTGCCGACAACCCGGACGTGAACAACCTCACCGTGGGCCTGCTCGCTGTCATCGCGCAGGACGAGCGCGAGCGCATAGCCGAGCGCACCCGCAGCGCCTTGGCGGCGGCGAAGGCACGCGGACAGACCCTCGGCAACCCGAACGGCGCAGCAGCGCTCCGCAAGGCTAACAAGGGCAACGCAGCAGCCCTGAAGGCGGTGAAGGAGACGGCAGACCTCCACGCCGCCAAGCTCGCGCCCGTCATCGCCGATCTGCGCCAGTCCGGCCTCACATCACTGGCGACCCTCGCCCGCGAGTTGAACGAACGGGGCATGTTGACGCCGCGCAGGTGCCGCTGGCACCCGTCATCAGTTAGGAACCTATTGCACCGGCTGGACGCCTGACCGCTTCTCGCTCGTTTCTGCCCTGCCCTGCTTTTTTTCTTGGGACCGAGGGGCCCCGGGACCTCCAAAGGACACTGACATGCGCTATTGGCTTAAGGTGAGCGGCCGCCTGTTCGGCGACAGTCACAGCACCTTGAAAGCAGCTCGCAAGGCCGCCGAGGAACTCAAGGTCGCCATGCCCGACGCCGTTGTGGCGATAACGGGCATTCGCAAGTGAGCCATGGATACTGATGGTCTGACCTCAGCGCCGGCGAGCGATGAATCACCTGAGACGAATTCGCCCTGAGCCCTGCATTTTTTCTGGACATGTCCGTGTCCTGTCCATACACGTGTCCAATCATCAACGATGGACAGGATTTGTTTGTGACTTCTCAAGCCATCAAACTTTCCGCGAAAGAGCGGACCAACTTGCGTTACGCCCTCCGCTCGCATCCCGATGTACTCACTCAAGTGGGGAAGCTTTCGGACATCAGCGCTCTCAACAAAACTACTCTGCTTGAGGCTGCGCAAGAGCTTGGCATCGATATCGAAGCGGCGAAAGCAGGGGACCATCTCGCAAGGGCAGCCTGGGATTCTCCCGAGGCAGCCGAACAGCGTCGCCGTTCGGAAGAAAAGCCGGCGTTTGTTGGCTCATTTGAAGAGCCCATGACGTTTGAACTCCTCGGGAGTTCTATCACGAGGACACTTCGTGTGAGCTACGAGCTGACGCCGTTCTGGCCATATGTGGATGATGAGACCGGTGAAGAAGTTCAAGGCTGGGAGCAGAGCTCAATGCGCTACGACTTCCTTATTCGCCGCGAAGTTGGGGTAATCGGAAGTGGCCCCGGCGGGAAAGCGCGCCAGCGCCGCGAGAAAAAAGAATGGGTCAACTGTACCGAGCTGTTCATCCACCAAATGCTGGGAGATGATTTTGACAAGGTGATCGACGACAAGATCGAAGAGATGTGTCGGCGAGAGAACAAGGCTCGAAAGCGCAGGCATGGAATACCAGAGTTGGTATGGAGGTTTGAGATTGGCAACATCGTTGTCTGCTGCGAAGAACAGAAGTCACTCTTCGCCGAACCATTGAATTACAACAAGGGTTCTAACGACCCTGCCTACCATGCTCTCGTCGAGGATATTGAGAGCGGCAAGGTATGGCTCTCCGATTTCGTTGCGACAGTCACACGCAATGGCTACGAGATTGGCAAAGGGAGCGACCGTCAGCGTGTTCTGCCAGCCTCGGAAACCAATCTTCGCCCATTTCGGAATCTGGCGGTCCGGAACGCTATATCTGCCGCTCGGGAACACGAGTCAGATGCCTAACGTCTGCGTTGCGCGCTGCTCTACCAGCGCGCTACACAACTGTCCGCAAGGCGTCTTGTAAGTTATTGAAAACGTATGCGTATCCGGGGCGATATTCTGGTCCGCCCCCGGGCACCATTTTTAAATCGCGATAATGACAAATGGCGGCCCTTCGAAGGGCCACGCCCGAAGCGAATCAACCGGCCGGCGGCACTGGCGTATCGCTGGCTTTGCGGTCCCTGGCGATCGGCGTGAACGGCCCCAGGCCGCAGCTGGCGCCGCGCATGCCGGGCTGACCCTGGATCAGCACGGTGATGATATCCACCGAACACAGCTGGGTAATGCTCGTGGAATAGCTGAATGCCTGCTGGAAGCCGAGCTGGGGGCAGCTGTTCGGCAAGCGGTTCCGATACACATCGCCGTTACGCGTGATGAAATCGATCGTGCTGTCGTCGACCACGCGGGTGTTGCGGATATCCTGAAGCTGCAGGCACATCCGTTCGGCGCCGGTCGGCTTCAGTTCGGCGACTTCCCGTCTGGGACCCGACGCACAACCGGAGGCGGCAAGTCCAAGCAACACTACAGCCAATGATACAGAAGTACGAGCGCCCATGCCGAAACTCCCAGACCCGAAATAGGGGGTGGCCCGATACGCTGACCACCCCTGAACACAAACACTTTACTAGCACGCTACGCAACCATTACATCTGGGTGTTGCTAGGGCCAGCCGCCTGAACAATCGCTGAACTCAATACGTCGGCTTTCCCAGGAAAGTTGCAGGAGAGAAACGCGACACAAGCGTCGCAGCGCGGCTTTCGCGCCACGCAGATGTAGCGCCCGTGCAGAATCAGCCAGATATGCGCGTGACGGCGATAAGGCACCGGCGTTGCCTTGAGAATTGCCATCTCGACGGCAAGCGGTGTCTTGCCCGGCGCAAGGCCGGTGCGGTTGGCGACGCGGAAGATATGGGTATCGACCGCGCAGGTCTCCTCGCCAAAGGCCTCGTTCAAGACGACATTGGCCGTCTTGCGGCCGACGCCAGGCAGCGCCTCCAGCGCCTCGCGCTGGCGCGGCACCTCACCGCCATGGCGCGCGATCAGCAGCTCGGACAGTGCAATCACGTTCTTCGCCTTGGTGTTGAACAGGCCGATGGTCTTGATGTGCTCACGCACCGTCGATTCGCCGAGTGCCACCATCTTTTGCGGTGTATCGGCCAGCACGAACAGCGCCCGCGTCGCCTTGTTGACCCCCACATCGGTCGACTGGGCCGAGAGCACCACGGCCACAAGCAGCGTAT
The DNA here is from genome assembly GCF_051860865.1 of Polymorphobacter sp. Classification (GTDB taxonomy): domain Bacteria; phylum Pseudomonadota; class Alphaproteobacteria; order Sphingomonadales; family Sphingomonadaceae; genus Sandarakinorhabdus. The sequence goes on from NZ_JBIMKZ010000023.1 coordinate 20,970, forward strand.
AGGCATTGACATGGTCCAGCTCGGTGCGCGGTTCGGGATGCTGGGCCTGGAGGGCCTGATAAAAACCCTCGACCTGGACTTTGGTCATGCGTTTGGCAGGGCGGGCGGAATCAGCGATGGCCATCGCCGGGATGTGACCCGATGCCCGGTGCAAGTCCAGCCGGAAGCCGCTATGACTGAAGGCTGATGACCGTGATCGACCTCACCCTGACCCCCAACCGCTCGTTCGATCGCGGCCATGTGCGCTGGGTGCTCGGCGGGGTCGGCCTCGTCTTTTTTCTCGGCGGGCTGCGCTTCCTGGCGCTGGGCGCCTGGCCAATCCTGCCGTTCATGGCGCTGGACGTGCTGCTGCTGTGGTGGGCGTTCCGCGCCTCTTATGCCTCGGGGCGCGGCCATGAGCGGCTGGTGCTCGCCGAAGACCGGCTAGAGCTGCTGCGCGTCTCGGCCAAAGGCACCGAACGCCGCTTCGGCTTCGAGCCGCTGTGGACGCGGGTCCAGCTGGAGGAAACCCCGCTCGGCGATGTCCGGCTGTGGCTGGCGGCGCACGGCCGCCGGGTCAGCGTCGGCCGCTTCCTCTCCCCCGGCGAACGGCGGGAGGTGGGCGAGGTGATCAGCGCCGGGCTGGAGCGTTACCGGTCGGGCAGGTCGAGCACGTCGTCGATAGCGTAGCGCCCGGCAGGCTTGCCGGCCAGCCAGGCCGCCGCCCGCAACGCCCCGCGGGCGAAGATCACCCGGTTCTCGGCGCGGTGCCAAAGCTCGATCCGTTCCCCGTCGCCAGCCAGCAGCACCATATGATCGCCCGCCGCTGTGCCGCCGCGCAGGCTGGAGAAGCCGATATTGCCCGGCTGTCGCCGCGCGCTGACCCCGTCTCGGCCACGCTCGCTGCGCTGGCCGAGGTCGATGCCGCGGCCCCGCGCCGCCGACGCGCCGAGCGCCAGCGCCGTGCCCGAGGGCGCATCGGACTTCTGGCGGTGATGCAGCTCGCTGATCTCGATATCCCAGTCCGGCCCCAGTGCCCGCGCCGCCTGCTCGACCAGCCGGGACAGCAGCGCAACGCCAAGGCTGGTGTTGGCGGCCTGCAGCACGGCAATATTGGCCGCTGCCCGGTCGATCAGCGCATGATGATGCGGCTCGAGTCCGGTGGTGCCGACCACCAGCGCCGCGCGCCCGTCGCAACAGGCATCCAGCGTCGCTTCGAGCGCGGCCGGCGTGGTGAAGTCAATCAGCACCTGGCTGGCATGCGCCAGCGGCTGCGGATTGGAGCCGAGCGTCATCGCCGGGCCGAAGGCCTCGCCCAACCGGCTGCCGATATCGGGATGGCCGGCCCGCTCAATGGCGCCAGCCAGCGCGAGACCAGGCCAGCTGCCGCTGCCCAGTTCGGCAATGATCGCCGCGCCCATGCGGCCGCCGGCCCCCAGGACGCCAATTCGGACAGGCGCTTTGTTCATCATGCCCGTGGTTTGGCGCAGCCCGCCCCCGCGCGCAAGCCTCGGGACCTTTTCAACCCAGGCCGTTGCGCCTAACAGGAGCCATGAAAATTGTCGTCCTGACCGGTGCCGGCATTTCAGCGGAATCGGGGGTGCCGGTGTTCCGCGGCCCCGACGGTCTGTGGGAAGGCCACCGGCTCGAGGATGTGGCGACGCCCGAGGCCTTTGTCCGCGATCCGCTGCTGGTCCAGCGCTTCTACGATGCCCGCCGCGCCGCCCTCGCCACGGTAGAGCCCAATGACGCGCACCGCGCACTGGCCGCGCTTGATGCGGCCCTGGAGGCGCACGGCCATGACTTTCTGCTGGTCACCCAGAATGTCGATGACCTGCACGAGCGCGCCGGCGTCAAGCGGCTGGTCCACATGCACGGCGAGCTCAGGCGCGCCCTGTGCCTGGCCTGCGGTGCCGCGCCGCTCTGGGACGGGCCGCTGGCCGCGCCCCATCACTGCCCGGCCTGCGGCGCCGCCAACCGGTTGCGGCCTGACATCGTCTGGTTCGGCGAAATGCCCTATGAGATGGACCGCATCCAGCGCGCGCTGGCCCGCTGCACCTTGTTCGTGTCGATCGGCACCTCGGGCGCCGTCTATCCGGCCGCCGGCTTCGTCGATGTCGCGCGCCGCACCGGCGCCCAGACGCTGGAACTCAATCTCGACGAAAGCGCCGGCAGCTGGTCTTTCGCCGAAAGCCGGCGCGGCCCGGCGGCGCGGCTGGTGCCCGAATGGACGGCAGAAGTCATGGCCCGGCTCTAGTCTAGGCGGTATCGACTTTCATAAGAAACTGGCCTCCGGCGGCTGGGGCCGCAGGCCCCAGACACCAAAATTGCGTCGGTTGATTCAACGGCCCTGCTGCCTTCACTTGCGGAGGCGCTCTTATCGGAGTCTGGGGCCTGCGACCCCAGCCGCCGGAGGCATCCTGCCACCGCCGGAGGCGCACTTCACCTGAGTATCGACACCATCCAGGCTATTCGAGGTAGAAATCGATCGTCGTCACGACCCGCACCTTCTGCAGTGGCGAGGCGCTGGCCTGCGCCCCCGAGGTGTCGCCGTCGCGCGGGATGATCGAGAAATAGCCCTGCGCCGCTGACTTGATCGCGCCGACGCTGGCGCCTGAATCCTTGGCGAACTGCTCGGCGCCTTCGCGGGCGTTCTTGGTCGCGGCGGCGATCATCGGCGGCTTGACGTCGTTCAGCTCGGTGAAGCTGTAGACAATGCCGCCGCCATCCGAATCGAAGACCACGCCCTGGCGCATCAGCGTCGCCTGCTCGGCATAGGCGGCGCGGGCCTTCATCACCTCGGCGGTGCGTAGGCGGATCTTGCGGCGAATAGTGATCTGCGGCCGACCGCTGCTGTCGACATATTGGTTGACGCTGATCTCGCCGCTTTCGATCTCGTCCGGCTTGAACCCGCGAGACTTGAGGAAGCCGAGCACCGTCTCGCCATCGGCATCGGCACGCGCCTGGAGCGCCGCCAGGTCGTAACCCACCGCCGAAGTACTGATCGTCCAGGTGGCGAGATTGGCGGTGACGTCGCGCTCGGCCAGCCCGCGCACTGTCACCGAGCGTTCGGCCATGCGGGCGCGCGTCAGGCCGTCTCCCAGCAGATAGCCGCCAACGACGATGCCCAGCGCCAGCACCAGCGCCGGCAGCAGCAGGGCGGTTTGCGATCGGTCGGTCATGGGGTCTCCGGCGGGTCTCGGCGTCGGCTTGTGTTTAATCGCTGCCGTGGCCTAAGCCCAGCGCTATAAGGGGGCGTCGGCAAGGAGCGAGACCGTGAAATATCTGCACACCATGATCCGGGTTTCCGATCCCGACGAGACGATGCGCTTCTTCGCGCTACTCGGCCTGCGCGAGGTCCGCCGCATCGACAATGAGGCCGGCCGCTTCTCGCTGATCTTCCTCGCGGCGCCCGGCGACGAGTCGGCGCAGGTCGAGTTGACCCACAATTGGGACCAGAAGGGCTATACTGGCGGCCGCAACTTCGGCCATCTCGCCTATGCCGTCGACGATGTCTACGCCACCTGCCAGCATCTGCTCGACAATGGCATCACCATCAACCGCCCGCCGCGGGACGGCTTCATGGCCTTCATCCGCACGCCCGACGGCATCTCGATCGAGCTGCTCCAGGCCGGCGCCCGGAAGGCCCCGGCCGAGCCCTGGGCGTCGATGCCCAATGTCGGCGAATGGTGATGCTCGAGGTGCTGCGCGTCCCGGTGCTGTCGGACAATTATGTCTGGCTGGCGCATGACGCGGCCAGCGGCGAAACGGCGGTGATCGATCCCGCCGTGGCCGCCCCGGTGCTAGCCGCCGCCGACGCGCGCGGCTGGAAGATCACCCAGATCCTCAACACCCACTGGCATCCCGATCATGTCGGCGGAAATGCCGAGATCGTGGCCGCCACCGGCGCCTTAGTCACTGGCCCCCGGCAGGAGGCCGACCGCATTCCGCATATCGGCCGTACTGTCGGCGAAGGCGATAGCGTGCAGATCGGTGCCCATAGGGCCCGTGTCATCGACGTGCCCGCCCACACCGCCGGCCATATCGCTTATGCCTTCGAGGACGACGCCGTGCTGTTTCCCGGCGACACGTTGTTCGCCATGGGCTGCGGCCGGCTGTTCGAAGGCACGGCCGGCCAGATGCATGAGGCACTCGGCAAGCTGATGGCGCTGCCGGCCCGGACCCAGGTGTTCTGCGCGCATGAATATACCCAGTCCAACGCCCGCTTTGCGGTCACCGTCGAACCTGACAACACGGCGCTGCAGGCGCGCGCGGCCGAGGTCGACCGGCTGCGCGCCGCCGGCCAGCCGACCGTCCCCTTCACCCTCGCCGACGAAGCCGCCACCAATCCCTTCGTCCGCGCCGGTTCGGTCGAGGAACTGGCCGCCCGGCGCACGGCCAAGGACAATTTCCGCGGTTGAGGCCGTTCATTGTGCGTTTCGGCAGACCCAGGCAAGATAGGCGGGTCCTCAGGATGAAGGTAGTGATGATGCGCCACTTCGCCCTTGCCGCCAGCCTGGCCCTTGCCGTCACCGGCCCCCTCGCCCCCCTCGCTGCGGCTGAGCCGGAAACCCGCGCCTGCATCGACAGTCGCAGCATCCGCGCGACCCAATTTTCCGCGGAACAGGGCTATTTCGTCCGCTCAGGTGGAAAATGGTTCCAGAACCGCGCCGGCGGCTGCCCGCTGTTCAAGGAAGATCGTTCGATCCGCACCAACAGCACGATCGGCCGCCAGTGCAACGGCGACCAGGTGCAAGTGTATCAGCCGGTGACCAACCTGGAGTTCGGCAACTGCACGCTCGGTGACTGGACCGAAGTGCCGGCGACCAGCGTACCGAAGAAATAGCCGGTCAGGCCCGCGCCGCCACCCGCCGCTCGATCGCATCCCAGATCAGCCCCGGTGTGTTGGTCCCATTGAACCGATCGATGGCGACGATACCGGTCGGCGAGGTGACGTTTATCTCGGTCAGATAGCCGGCGATGACATCGATGCCGACGAAGATCAGCCCGCGGTCGCGCAGGTCCGGCCCGATCCGGGCGCAGATCTCGGCCTCGCGCGGACTGAGGTCGGTGGCCTGCGCACTGCCGCCAGCGGCGAGGTTGGAGCGGATCTCGCCGGACTTCGGCAGCCGGTTGATGGCGCCGGTGGCAACCCCGTCCACGAGCACGATCCGCTTGTCGCCCTTGGCCACGTCGGGAAGAAAAGCCTGCACCATGAACGGTTCGTTCCAGACGCTGCCGAACAACTCGACCAGCGCCGGCAAATTGCCATCGGTCTTGTCGATCAGGAAAACCGCCACTCCAGCATTGCCATAGAGCGGCTTGACCACCACGGCGCCGTGACGGTTCCGAAACGCCATCGCCTCGTCGAGGCTGCGGGTGACGAGTGTCGGCGGCATCAGGTCCGGATAGCGCAGCACGAACAGCTTTTCCGGCGCGTTGCGCACCTCGCGCGGATCATTGACCACCAGGGTCCGGTCGCTGACCATCTCGAGCAGATGCGTGGCGGTGATATAGCCCATGTCGAACGGCGGGTCCTGTCGCATCAGCACGACATCGCTGTCCTCGGCGAGGTCGACCGATTGCGCCGCTGCCAGCCATGCGAAATGCGACGCCGGATCGCGGCTGACCGTCAGCGGCCGCATCGGTGCCCGCACCCGCCCGCTCTCCGCCGACAGGCTGCGCGCCAGATAGTGCTGCAGCCGGTGCCCACGCGCCTGAGCCTCCAGCATCAACGCAAAGGTCGAATCGCCGGCAACATTAATGGTTTCGATCGGGTCCATCTGGACCGCGACGCTCAAGGTCATGCGGGGTTCCTGTTCAGCTGTCGGAGCGCGCCAGCGCCGCCAGCGCGGCCTGGATGCGCTGGGTCAGCGCCGGATCATGCGTGGTTTCGAGCATCGCGGTCAGGCTGGCGCGGGCGGCACTGTTGAGGCCGAGCAGCTGCTCGAGCCGCGCCCGCTCCCACCACAGGCTGGAGAGGCGCGGCGCCACCTGGGACATTCGCTCATAAAGGCCAAGCGCCCGGCGGACGTCGCCCGCGGCGCGCGCCCGGCTGGCCTGGTTGGTCAGCAGCCGCACCAGCAGCTGGCGGTTGGACATCGGCTCGAACCGCGCTTGCGGCTCGCCGCCGGCCTGGCGGGCAATGCCCATCGCCCGCTCGCGGGTAATGCCAACGCCATGGTCGAACGGATCGATCAGCGCCGAATCGACGCCGCCGCGCACCTCGACGATGACATGGCCGGGCAGGTTGAGCGCGTCGGCGCGCCAGCCGACCCGCCGCGCCAGCGCAACATAGAGAATGGACAGCGCCACCGGCAGCCCGCGCTGGCGATCGACAACGGCAATGAGATCGGCATTCAACGGGTTGTCATAATCGTCGGTGGCCCCGGTCAGGCCCGATTCCCCGGCAATCAGCCCTGCAAGCCGCCGCGCCCGGCCACTACCGGAGACCGGCGCCGGATCGCGCTGGAGCGCAATCGCCCAGCCGGTCACCAGCCGCTTCAGCCGCCCGGGATCGGCCTCAGGACGATCAGCCTGGGCAAGCGCGATCGCGGCGTCCACCAGATCGATGTCGGCGTCGTCGAGCAGGCCAATCGCATTCAGCTCCATCATTCCCCCTCCCGCCAGACGGCGATAAGATGTTCTGGCCAGCCCCAGGGGCCGATCAACACCGCATCGAGCCGCGTCGTCGCAATATTCCGGCCGTATCGGGACACAAGCCGGCGCGACGCGGCTTCCATGCGCCGCTTCTGGGCAGGATGCAGCGCCTTTCGGGCATTGTCGAGAGTCATGCGCTTCTTCACCTCGACAAAAACCAGCGTATCGCCCTGCCTTGCGAGAATATCGATCTCCCCGCCCGCGGTTCGCAGCCGCCGGCCGAGGATCCGATAGCCCTTCAGCCGCAGGTACAGTGCCGCCAAGCTCTCCGCCCAGCGGCCATGCTTTTCGGACCGTATCCGCGCCGCCCGATCTCTCATCGCGCCCTTATCCGGCGGCATCACGCATCGCCAGCGCCCGGGCATAGACCTGCGCCCGCGGCAGGGCGAGCCGGGCGCTGACCTCGGCCACCGCCGTCTTCAGGCTACCCGCCGCCAGCGCCGCCTCCAGCGCGGCATCGAGCGTCGCCGCATCGGCTTCGGGCGCCGGCAGCGGCGGCGCCACGATGATCACCATCTCGCCCCTGCGCGGCCGCGCCTCGACATCGGCGGCCAGCCCTGCGAGCGTGCCGGTCAACGTCTCCTCGAACATCTTGCTGATCTCGCGCGCAACCGCCGCCGGCCGCTCTCCCAGCGCTGCCCCCAGCGCCGTCAGCGTCGCCGCCAGCCGCGGCCCCGATTCGTAGAAGACCAATGTCGCCCGCACTCCCGCCAGTTCGGCGATCGCCTCGGCCCGCGCCTGCGCCTTGGCCGGCAGAAAACCGGCAAACAAAAAGCGGTCGGTCGGCAGCCCGGCCAATGTCAGCGCCGCAATCGCCGCGCACGGCCCGGGCAGCGTGGTGATCCGCACCCCCGCCGCCCGCGCATCCCGCACCAGCTTGAACCCCGGATCGGAGATCAGTGGCGTGCCGGCGTCGCTGACCAGCGCCACCGCTTCCTGCCCGGCGCGCGCCACCAGCGCCGGCCGGACATGCTCGGCGACATGATCATGATAGGCGATCATCGGCACCTTGACGCCGATATGCGCGAGCAGCTTGGCGGTGGTCCGCGTGTCCTCGGCGGCGATCACCGCCGCGCCGGCCAGCACCGCTGCCGCGCGCGGGCTCAAGTCTCCGAGGTTGCCGATTGGCGTTGCGACAATATAAAGGCCCGGAGCAAGCCCGGAGGCATCGGCCTTTCCGGTACCGGGCATGATATTGGGATTTTTCATATGCGTATCCTGAAGCGTTACCGTCAGCCGAAGCAAGCCCTGCGCGCGTTTGCCATCGGGCTTGGCCTGCTGGTCACCGCCTGCGCCGCGCCGCAGCGCCAGGTGGTGGCGCCACCGCCACCGCCGCCACCGCCCACCGCCGAGGCGCCGCCGCCCGTGCCGGAGGCCCGCCAGAACCGCGTGGCGCTGCTGGTGCCGATGTCCGGCGCCAACGCACCGGTCGGCCAATCGATCGCCAATGCCGCCAGCCTGGCGCTGCTCGATCTCGGCAACAGCAACATCAACCTGCGGATCTACGATACCGCGCCGGGCGCCGCCGCCGCCGCCAGCCGGGCGCTGGGAGAGGGCGCCGGGCTGATCCTCGGGCCGCTGCTCGCCAGTGATGTCCGCGCCGTCTCGGCGCTCGCCGATTCCCGCCAGGTGCCGCTGATCAGCTTCTCCAACGACACCGCCGTCGCCGGCCGCAACGTCTTCATCCTCGGCTTCCAGGCCAGCCAGTCGATCAGTCGCGTCGTCTCCTATGCCCGCAGCCGCGGCGTCGAGCGCTTCGCTGCGCTGGTGCCGGCCGGCGTCTATGGCCAGCGCGCCCAGACCGCCTTTGTCCAGTCGGTCGATGCCGTCAACGGCAACACCACGGCCATCGCCACCTACAGCCGCGAGGCCGCGCGCATGGGCGCCGCCGTCCGCACCGTCACCGCCTTCGATGACCGCAGCCGCTCCAGCCGCGGCGGCGCCACCGTCCGTCCGGACGGCAGCATCGCCACCAGCGCCGCCCGCCTCGCACCGCCGCCGTTCCAGGCGCTATTGATCGCCGATTCGGGCGCCAACGCTGCCCAGTTCCTTCCCGCCCTGTCCCGCTTCGGCGCGCCTCCGGGCAGCATCACCCTACTCGGCACGGAGCTCTGGAACAACGAACCCGGCCTCGCCAATGCCGCCGCCATGCGCGGCGCGCTGTTCGCCACCGTGCCGGACGGCAACTTCCGCACGCTCTCCACCCGCTACCGGCAGCGCCACGGCAACACCCCGTCCCGCCTCGCCAGCCTCGGCTACGATGCCGTGCTGCTGGTCAACAGCCTCGCCGGCAGCTGGCAGGTCGGTGACCCCTTCCCCACCAACGCCTTGCGCAGCCGCCAGGGCTTCTCGGGCATCGACGGCGCCTTCCGCTTCGACGCCTCGAACATCGCCCAGCGCGCGCTCGAAGTGAAGCAGGTCGCCGAGGGCCGGTTTACCGTCGTCTCCCAGGCCCCGAACGGCTTCGGCAATTAAGCGACGGGGCGTCCGGCGCGAAGAAAGAGCCTCCGGCGGCTGGGGCCGAAGGCCCCAGACCCCGATCATTTTAGTTGATCCCACAGGAACGTCGGCCGTCGCCTTATAGAGGCTGAACTATCGGGGTCTGGGGCCTGCGGCCCCAGCCGCCGGAGGCATTTTTCCTTACCGACGGAGGCGCCTTCACGCCGGCAAGGCGATCAACGACAGCTGCCGCCCATAATCCGGTTCACCGCGATGCGTGGCGCGGCGATAGCTGAACCAGCGGCTTTCGTCGGCGCAGGTATCGATGCCGGTGGCAATGATGGTGCGGACGCCGGCGGCGGCGAGGCGGTGGACGACGAAGCCCTCGAGGTCGAACTGGTGATGGCCGGGCCGACCGGGGGCAAAGAAGCGCTCGTTCTCGGGATCGCGGTCGCAGAAGCGGCCCTGAAAGCCGCTGTCGACTTCGTAGCTGGCGCGGGCGATGCAGGGGCCGATGGCGGCGACGATGTCCTCGGGCCGGGCGCCCAGCGCGGTCATGGCCGAGACCGTGGCGCCGGTCACATCGCCGAGCGCGCCTTTCCAGCCGGCATGGGCGGCGCCGATCACCCCGGCGCGGGGATCGGCGAGCAGCACCGGCGCACAGTCGGCGGTCAGGATGCCCAGCGCCAGCCCCGGCGTGGCAGTGACCATCGCATCGGCGCGCGGCCGGGCCGGATCGTCCACGGCCTGGGTGAGCGTGACAACATCGGCGCTGTGGACCTGATAGAGCGAGGCGAGCGCGGCGCCCGGCGCGACATGGGCGAGCCCGCGCCGGCGGTTCTCCGCGACATTGGCCGGATCATCGGCCGAGCCGAGCCCCATGTTGAGGCTGGCATAAAGCCCACTGGATACCCCCCCTTGGCGGCCTAGGAAGGCGTGGCGGAACCCGGCCAGCGCCGGCAGGGTCACAGCGTCGATCATGTCCGGGACTCCTGTGGATGGAGATCGAGCCGGCACAGCCGCTCGTCGTCGGCCTGCGCGCCGACCATGAAGGCATAGGCGCCTGTCTCGACAAAGCCATGCCGGGCATAGAATCGCCGGGCCCCCGGATTGTCGACATAGACCGACAGCCAGAGTTCGGCCGCCCCGTGCGCCCGGGCCCGGTCGATCGCCCAGGCCAGCAGCGCCTCACCGATGCCCTGCCCCTGCCAGGGCTTGAAAAGGTACAGCTGGCGCAATTCCATCGCCGGCCGCAAGGTTGGGGCCGGCAGCTTGAGCGGGCCGATCTTGGCGAAGCCGATCGGCACGCCGCCGGCCAACGCGAACCGCACCTCAAGTCCCGGATTCCGCAGCTCGGCGGCATAGGCCTCGTCACTGCCCTGGCCAAGAAAGGTCTCGAGGTCCTCCAGCCGATAGAGATGCCCGAAGGTCTCGATGAAGGTGGCCCGCGCCAGCCCGCCGAGCACCGCGCCATCGGCCGGCGTCGCATCGCGGTAGCCGATCACGACGCCGCGAATCCCGCCGGCTCGGGCCAGCCGCCGCCGGTCAGCGCCATCGCCTTGAACAGTGCGCCCATCTGGCCGGGCATCACCAGCCGCGCGAGTCCGGCCATCACCTCGGCCGCTTCTGCCGGCCGATGCTGGCGCCGGACCCGCTCGGCCCGCGCCTCGATTCCGAGCCGGACGAGGAACTGGCCCTGCGTCGCCGGCCCGTGCACCGCAACGCCCGTCGCCGCCGCCGCAAGCCGCGCGAAGTCGACATGGGCGCTGAGATCATGGTCGCCAGGCGCCGAAAACGGATCGACCATCGCGTGTCGCTTCAGCGCCTGCAGCGTATCGCCGGCGACGCCGCCGTCATGCCCATAGTCGATGATCAGCGCCGCCCCGCCCTGCAGCGCCAGCCGCCCGGCGATCGCCGCCGCCAGCGCCTCGCCCTCCGGCGACCATTGGCCCGGCCCCTCCGCCGCCGGCAGCGTCGCCGCCGCAAAGCCACCGCCCGCCAGCCCCACGGCCCGCTCCTGCCCGTCCCCCAGATACTGGCGGACCGGCAGCGCATCGAAGAACTCATTGGCCACCAGGATCAGTGGCGCATCGTCCGGCACCGCCTCGAACCGCTCATGCCATTGCGTCGGCCAGATCGCGGCCAGATCGGCCTGCGCCGCCCGCAGCACCGGCGAGCCTTCGACCAGCGCTAGCCGGCAGGCGTCGGAAAACCCCGGCACCCGCCCCAGCAAGCGCGCCGCGTCGCGCAGCAGCGTCCCACGCCCCGATCCCAGCTCGACGAGCCTGACCGGCGACGGGCTGCCGGCACGCAGCCACAGGTCGCCGATCCAGCCGCCGATCATCTCGCCGAACAGCTGCGACACCTCGGGCGCAGTGATGAAGTCCCCGGCCACCCCGAGCGGGTCATGGCTGGCATAATAATGGGCGTTGCAGGCCGCCATCCAGGCATCGAGCCGCATCGGTCCCTCGGCCTCGATCCGCGCCGCGAGACGCGCGGCCAACTCGCTCAAGCCTTGGCCCCGGCCGGCGGCCGCGCCAGCGCCATCACCAGCAGCGCCAGCCCGGCGAGGATCAGCGGCAGCGTCAGCGTCTGCCCCATGGTCAGGCCGGTCGAGAGAATGCCCAGCTGCCGGTCCGGCTCGCGGAAATATTCGACGATGAAGCGCGACAGCCCATAGCCGATGCCGAACACCCCCGACAGCAGCCCCGGCCGCAGCCGGGCCCCGGTCTTCCAGAACAGCCATTGCAGCACGATCAGCAGCACCACGCCCTCGAGCGCCGCCTCGAACAGCTGCGAGGGATAGCGCGGCTCCGGCCCGGCGCCGGGGAAGATTACCCCCCAGTCGGACCCCGTCGGCCGCCCCCACAGCTCGCCGTTGACGAAATTCGCCAGCCGCCCGAACAACAACCCCCAGGGCGTCACCGTCGCCACATGATCGAGCACCCGCAGCCCCGACACCTTGTTGGCCATCCCGAAGCCGAAGCAGGCAAGGATCACCCCGGCACAGCCGCCATGGAAGCTCATGCCGCCATCCCAGAGCCGGAAGACGCCGAGCGGATCGGCGATATACTGGTCCAGATTGTAGAACAGCACATAGCCGAGCCGCCCGCCGAGGATCACCCCCAGCGTCGCCCAGGTGATGAACCGGTCGAGCTGCTCGCTGGTCATCAACGGCGGCGGCTGCTTGATCATCCGGCTCAGTTGCCACCAGCCGACGACGATCGCAGCGATATAGGCCAGGCTGTACCAACGCAGCGCAAACGGCCCGATCTCGAACAGAACCGGGCTGATCGGGAGGGCGGCGAAATCCACCGCGATCTGCAATCCCTGCACAGCCATCCCTCAAGTCCACCGATCTGCCGCGCACCATAGCGCCGGCCGCCCAGAACGCCAGCCGTACACCCCGCACCGACAATGCGCGCTTGCGTAGAAGCCGTCGATTTGCATCAATGGCCGCCAACGACAGGCGCCACCGGGTGCCCCAATGCCACGGGGAGACACTGATGAAGACCGCGCTCGATACGGCGATCGATGCCATCATTGCCCAGATCACCGCCGCCGGCGGGCCGCTGGCGGTGGCCGACGCCAGCGTCAGCGGCGTCACCCTGCCGGTGTTTACCGCCGCACCGGGCTCGATGCGCGATTTCTTCGCCTATTTCGCCCAGGTTCACGGCGCCAGCGAGTTCCTCGTCCATGGCGAAGACCGGCTGACCTTCGCCCAGGTCCATGCCGATGGCCTGCGCATCGCCGCCATGCTCCAGCATCGCCACGGCATCGCCAAGGGCGACCGCGTCGCGATCGCCATGCGCAACTATCCGGAATGGATCAGCGCCTTCATCGGCATCATGCACCTCGGCGCCGTCGCCGTGCCAATGAACGCCTGGTGGACCGCCGAGGAGCTCGACTATGGCCTGCGCGATTGCGGCGCCCGCCTCGCTATCGCCGACGAGACCCGCGCCCGCCGCATCGCCACCGCCGCCTGCGCGCTGAAAGTCCTCACCGTCCGCACCGCCGCCGATGTCGCCACCGGCCTCGGCCTGCTGCGGCTGGAGGACGAGGTCGCCGCCAGTCCGCCCGCCTGCTGGTACCTCGCGCCCATCCTGCCCGAAGACGACGCCACCATCATGTACACCTCGGGCTCCACCGGCACGCCCAAAGGCGGTGTCTCCACCCAGCGCGGCATCATCGCCGCCACGATGAACTATCTCGTCACCGGCCTGGCGCTGCTCAGCATCGCCCAGCAACAGGGCGTCGCCCAGCCGCCCCAGCAGGCGATGCTGCTCAACCTGCCGCTGTTTCACATCACCGGGCTTGTGCCGGTAATGCTCGTCTCCGTCGCCAGCGGCCGCAAGCTCGTCATCATGGACAAATGGGAGCCCAGCGAAGCCCTGCGCCTGATCGAGAAGGAACGCTGCACCTATTTCATCGGCGTGCCGACGATGAGCCTCGAACTGATGAGCCATCCGGACCGCGACAACTATGACACCAGCAGCCTGATCGACATGGCCTCGGGCGGCGCCCCCCGCCCGCCCGAACATGTCGCGCGCCTGGTCCGCGACATGCCCGGCAAGAACCCGCTGCAAGGCTATGGCCTCACCGAAACCAACGGCGTCGGCGCTGGCAACCTCCGCGAAAACTATGTCGCCAAGCCCAATTCCACCGGCCGCGCCTCCGCCCCCATGGTCCAGATCCGCATCGTCGCCGCCGACGCGCCCGATTGTAGCACCGCCCTCCCCCAGGGCGAGACCGGCGAAGTCTGCCTGCGCTCGGCCGCCAACATGCGCGGCTACTGGATGAACCCCCACGCCACCGCCGAAGCCTTCCCCGGCGACAGCTGGTTCCGCTCCGGCGACCTCGGCTATCTCGATGCCGACGATTATCTGTTCATCGTTGATCGCAAGAAGGACATCATCATCCGCGGCGGCGAAAACATCTCCTGCCAGGAAGTCGAGGCCGCGCTCTACGCCCACCCCGCCGTCGCCGAAGCCAGCGTCTTCGGCCTGCCCGACGACCGGCTCGGCGAGATCACCGGCGCCGTCGTCTACGCCAAGCCCGACACCCCGCTCGAAGCCGATGCCCTCATCGACTTCGTCTCCCAACACCTCGCCAGCTTCAAGATCCCCGCCCGCCTCTGGTTGTCGCCTGACCCGCTGCCCAAACTCGGCTCCGGCAAGATCGATAAAGTGTCGCTGCGCGCCCAGTATCGCGCGGTCGTATCGGGATAGAGAATGCCTCCGGCGGCGGGGGGGGGGGCGCCCCCCCCCCCCCCCCCAGGGGGGCCCCCCCGCCCGCGGCCCGGCGCCGGGGGCAGGCGGGGGGGGGGGGGGGGGGGGCCGGGGGCCCCAGACCCCAATCATTGGCGTCCCCCAGGACCGGCGGCCGGCGCCTTGCGAAAGTCTGATTGTCGGGGTCTGGGGCCTGCGGCCCCAGCCGCCGGAGGCATCTCGTTACCGCCGGAAGCGCACTCCGGCTGAATGTCGATGCCACCCAGGCCCCCGGATTCCGCTTATTCGGGGCTTGCAGCAGGGCCGCAATCCACTATCGACGTGACAATGTCTCATCACAATTCTCTCGCCGCCAACCCTGCCAATGCGCCCAGCGCCGGCTTCTTCGCGGGCATCGGGCTCACCGATGGCATGCGCGTCCTCGACATCGGCTGCGGCAATGGCGATCTCAGCCGGCTCATCGCCGGACTGGTCGGACCGACCGGCGAGGTCGTCGCCATGGATCGCAGCGAAGAGGCATTGTCGCTGGCCCGCGCGATAGACCCCGCCATTGGGGCGGCAGCCATTGATTATCGCCGGATCGATCTGGCCGAACCCATAGCCGACATCGGCCGGTTCGATGCGATCGTCGGCCGACGGGTGCTGATGTACCTGCCCGATCCGGCGGCGACGCTGGCCGGATTTGCCAGGCTGGCCAATCCGGGCGCGGTCATCGCCTTTCAGGAACACGCCCATGTCGGCCTCCCGGCCGGGCTTGGCGACCTGCCGCTGCACCGTCGGCTTCATCAATGGATGTGGGCCACGATCGCGGCCGAAGGCGGCGATATCGGGCTGGCGCTTCGCCTCGTCGAGATGATGCGGGCAGCCGGCTTCAGCGTCGAGCAGGCGCGAAGCGAGGCTGTGCTGTTCCAGCCCGGCGAGCCGTCATTCCTGCCGACGCTGGCCCGGGTCATGCTGCCGCGTGTGGTCGAATGCGGCGTGGCCAGCGCCACAGAGGTCGACGTCGACACGCTGGCGGAGCGGATCGATGCCGAGCGCCGGGCGGTCGGTGGCACGATCGTCTGGGATCTCGCATTCCTGGTATCGGCTCGGGTGGGCGAGCATCGCGCTTAGCCGGGCCGCTTCGCCGTCAGCGGCCGAGGACCGGCGTGTCCGGGAGCCGTTTCACCGCCAGCACCGCGCCGTCGCCGAGACGCCCCAGCACATCGGCCAGCGGCTCCTCGCAGACGGTCATCCAATGGGCATTGGCGTGAAGCAGCCGGTCCCCGGGCGCGATGATGCCGACATGGCCGGGGAAGAAGATCAGGTCGCCGGCAGCGCGCGCCTCGAAGGGCATGGCGATGCCCAAGCCGTCCCGCTGCTGGTCCGAATCGCGCGGCGCGCTGACGCCGCAGAGGCCGAGGCTTGCCTGGACCAGCCCCGAACAATCAACGCCGTGCGGCGAGCGGCCACCCCAGACATAGGGCGCGCCGAGAAACCGTCGGGCCACCGACAGCAGATCCGGCCCGGCCAGCGGCGCGGCGTGCGCGGCATGGATGAAGCCGCCCCCGGTCAGCGCCAGAAAGCGTCCCGCCGGCACGGCGCTGATATGGCTGCCCATCGGCAGCAGCCGGTCGATCGCCGACTTGATGTCGGGCGCCGAGAACAGCGGCGCCGAGCGGGCGGTGATCCGGTGCGGCAGCGCCGGCTCCGACGCCGGCTCGGCCAGCGCGGCGATCGGCACCCAGCCGGTGTAGCGGTCATACGCCGAACGGCCAAAGCCCCAGTCCTCGACAATGTCGAACAGGTCGAAGCCCTCGCCGTGCAGCAGCTCGCTGACCGCGCTGGCGGCCACGTCGGCAGCGCCGCGCATCGGCACCTGCGGCCAGGCGCAGACCATCGGCTGCGGTGCGGTATAGCGCGCCGCAGCCACCTGCCCGGCCAGCGCGATATCGACGAGATCGGGCCGCGCCACATGATTGCGCGGGTCGAGCCGGGGGCGCGGCCCCTGCAGGCGAACGGCGGCCAGCACGTCCATCAGCCGGCGTAGCGCCTGCGGATCAGCGCCCAGGCGGCGCGCAGCGCCAGTGCCTCGCCGCCCTTTGGCCGGCCGGGCCGGGCGCGATTGTTCCAGGCAAAGCTGTCGAGATGCGCCCAGGCGATGCCGGCCGGCACAAAGGCCTGCAGGAACAGCGCGGCGGTGATGGCGCCGGCAAACGGCCCCTCGGCGCTGTTCACCATGTCGGCGATCGGCGATTTCAGCTGGTCACCGTAGCCGGCCCACAGCGGCAGCCTCCACAGCGGGTCGGCGGTCTCGGTCGCCGCCTCGGCAAAGGCAGCGGCCAGCGCCTCGTCGGGTGTGAACAGCGCCGGCAGCTCGGGGCCGAGCGCCACCCGCGCCGCGCCGGTCAGGGTGGCGAAGTCGATGATCAGGTCAGGCTTGTCCTCGGCCGCCAGCGTCAGCGCATCGGCGAGCACCAGCCGACCCTCGGCATCGGTGTTGGTGATCTCGATGGTCTTGCCGGCGCGGCTGCGCAGCACGTCGCCCGGCCGCACGGCATTGCCGGCGATGCTGTTCTCGGCCGCCGGGATCAACAGCCGCAAACGGACCCGCAAGCCCGCCTGCATCACCAGCCGCGCCAGCGCCAGCGCCGTCGCCGCGCCGCCCATGTCCTTCTTCATCAGGGCCATGGCGCTGCCCGGCTTGATGTTGAGCCCGCCGGTATCGAAGGTGATGCCCTTGCCGACGATGGTCAGCTTCGGCGCATCGGCGGCCCCCCAGCCCAGGTCGATCAGCCGCGGCGCCTGCGCAGCCGCGCGGCCCACGGCATGGATCATCGGAAAGCCCTGGTCGACCAGCGCCTCGCCGACGATGGTGCCGACGCTGGCGGAGAATTCGCGGCCCTGTGCCGCCACCGCCGCCGCGAGATCGGCCGGCCCCATGTCGGCAGCGGGCGTGTCGATCAGGTCGCGGGCCAGCGCCGTCGCCTCGGCCAGCGCCAGCGCCTCGCCGCGCGCCGCGATCGCCCGGGTCAGCAGAATGCGCGGCGGTTTGGCGGGAGCCGTGCGATAACGGTCGAACCGGTGCTGGGCCAGCAGCCAGCCGAGCATCGGCACCGGCTCGGCCTCGGGCCACCGCGTTGCGCGCCAACGGCCCGGCGGCAGCCGCGTCGCCGCCTCGGCCAGCGCGAACGGGCCGGGCGCAGCGTCGATGCCGGCCAGCGCCATGATCTCGCCGGGCGCCTCGCCGGGCAGCAGCAGCACGCTGTCGGCGGCAGCCTTGAAGCCCTGCGCGGCGACCAGCGCCCGGCTGCGTTCGCTCGCCTGCCGCAGCCATTCGTCGAGCCGGTCGGCGCTCAGAAGCGTCAGCGTCCCCGCCGGCGCGCCGTCATCGGCAATAAGCAGCCCGGAAAAATCGGTCATGCCGCGGCCAGCGGCACGCCGAACAGGTCGGTCTCATCGCTGTCCTCAATCCGGGCGATGACCATGTCGCCGGGCTTCAGCCCGCCGGCGTCGCGCAGATGCACCTCGCCGTCGATCTCCGGCGCGTCATAGCGGCTGCGACCGGTGGCGCCGCCGGTCTCCTCGTCCACCGCATCGATCAGCACCTCGAGATCGCGCCCGACGCGCGCCGCCAGCCGCTCTTCCGAGATAACGGCCTGGGCGGCCATGAACCGGTGCCAGCGCTCTTCCTTGATATCTTCGGGCACGGCGCCCGGCAGCGCATTGGCGCGGGCACCGTCAACGGCCTCATATTTGAAGCAGCCGGCGCGATCGATGCCGGCCTCCTGCAGCCAGTCGAGCAGATAGGTGAAATCTTCCTCGGTCTCGCCGGGAAAGCCGACGATGAAGGTACTGCGCAATGCCAGGTCGGGCATCTTGGCCCGCCACGAGCGGATGCGCGCCAGCACCCTCGCCTCGTTCGCCGGCCGCGCCATCGCCTTCAGCACCGAGGGACTCGCATGCTGGAACGGAATGTCGAGATAGGGCAGCACCAGCCCGTCGACCATCAGGTCGATCAGCTGGTCGACGTGCGGATAGGGGTAGATGTAATGCAGCCGTACCCAGGCCTGGAGTTCGCCGAGCTCGCGGGCCAAGTCGGTGATATGCGCCCGGA
>NZ_JBIMKZ010000024.1:0-38490 GCF_051860865.1 Polymorphobacter sp.
ACTT
This sequence comes from Polymorphobacter sp., assembly GCF_051860865.1. Classification (GTDB taxonomy): domain Bacteria; phylum Pseudomonadota; class Alphaproteobacteria; order Sphingomonadales; family Sphingomonadaceae; genus Sandarakinorhabdus. Next base: position 5 of record NZ_JBIMKZ010000024.1, read on the forward strand.
TCTTGCTCTTTTGGAGGCCTAGGTCTCTCACCGCGGGGTGGAGCAGCCCGGTAGCTCGTCAGGCTCATAACCTGAAGGTCACAGGTTCAAATCCTGTCCCCGCAACCAGATCGTGATATGCAAAACCGCCTCAGGTCATCCTGGGGCGGTTTTTCTATGTCTGCCTTCCAGCGGGCAGCAGGCAGATGTGCTGCAAATTTTGCTTCGAACCGACGTAGCGTGGTCATCTCAGCTGGCGCTTCCGGACCGTGGCCGGTCACAATGGCTGGCCCCGATGGAACTTTCCGTTGGTGCGTCGGTGTGACCAGCGCACTGCCTGTCTGACGGCCATGTGGGCGCCTCAGCACGGCTGACATTGGTGTCACCGGCGCCGATGGACGCCGATGCAGGACCAGGACCACCGCTGCAGTCAGGCGCCGAGAGATCGGTGGCCGCCGTATGCTGCGTGCGTGGACTGGCGTTTCAGATCGACAGACGGATCCTATGGCTGCCGGGATGTGCGACCCACTCGACCGCGCCGCTCGCTACCGTTAGCTGTTCGCCATCGAGATCGGCGGTCGCACTGTGTTCGGCATTCGCGCGCGTGATCTCGATCCGATACTCGGCCCCGTCGGCACGCAGTGTGACCTCCGCATGCGGCCAGTCCGCCGGAAGGCGTGGTGCGATCCGGAACCGGTTGTCGTGGCGGGTAAGGCCAACAATGCCCTCAATGCCGGCCCGGAACATCCAGCCTGCAGCCCCGGTATACCAGGTCCAGCCCCCGCGCCCGGCATTGGGCGCGACCGAATATACGTCCGCTGCCACGACATAGGGCTCCACGCGGTAGTGCGCCGCGGCCTCGGCTGTGCCCGCGTGATTGATCGGATTGAGCAAGTCGAACAGTTCGACGGCGCCGTCTCCGTCGCCCATTCGCGCGGCAGCCAGGATCGTCCACATCGCCGCGTGGCTGTATTGTCCGCCGTTCTCGCGCAGACCCGGCGGGTAGCTGCGGATATAGCCTGGATCGTGCGTCGTATGGTTAAACGGCGGCGTGAACAGTTTCACCAGCCTTGTGTCATGGTCGACCAGGTGCCGGCGGACCGACGTCATGGCCTGAGCAGCACGGGCCGGATCGGCCGCCCCGCTCAGCACCGCCCAGGTCTGGGCGATCGAATCGATCTGGCATTCGTCGCTGTGCTTCGATCCCAGCCAGGTGCCATCATCGTACGTCGCGCGCCGATACCATTCGCCGTCCCAGGCGACGCTCTCGATGGCCGCGCGGACGCTTTCCGCATGCGCCCGCCAGCGCGTCGCGCGGTCCGGCTCGCGCACCTCGGCGAATGGCGCGAAGCGGTTGATTGCATGGATCAGGTGCCAGCCGAGCCATACGCTCATGCCCTGGCCGCCTTCTCCGACGCGGTTCATGCCGTCGTTCCAGTCGCCGCCACCGATCAGCGGCAGCCCAAGTGAGCCGGTAAGTTCGATCGACTGGTCGAGCGCGAGTGCGCAATGCTCGTAGAGCGACGGGGCGTCGCTGCTGGTGCCGGGCTGGAAGAAGGCGTCATGCTCGCCGGGTTCCAGGTGCCGCCCTTCGAGGAAGGGGATCGGGGTTTCGAGAATGGCCGCGTCGCCGGTCGATTCAACATAGTCTGCGACCGAAATCGCCAGCCAGCCGCGGTCGTCGGAGATCCGTGTACGCACGCCGCGCCCGCTTTCCGGCAACCACCAATGCTGGACGTCGCCCTCGCGAAACTGCCGTCCGGCGGCGCGCAGCAGATGCGGTCGAACAAGGTCGGGCCGGGGCAGCAGCAACGCGCCGCCGTCCTGCAGCTGGTCACGGAACCCATAGGCGCCACTGGCCTGGTAGAAGCCGGCACGGCCCCAGACCCGGCAGCCGAGCACCTGATAGAGCAGCCAGCCGTTGAGCATGATGTCCATCGCCCGGTCCGGCGTCCGGACCTGCACGGTGCCCAGCGTTGACTGCCAATGCGCGGTGGTGCGCTCTAGTTCAACGTCGAGATCGGCGCTCCGCCAATGGCGAATGAGCGTGCGCGCCGTCTCACGGTCGACCGCCTGGCCGATCACCCACACGATTTCACGAGATTCCCCCGGCGCCAGCGTCACCGTTGTCGACAGCGCCGCGCAAGGATCGAGCCCAGCGCCGCAGCCCGACGGCAGCGGCGCATCGGTGACCAGCGCTGCCGGCGCCGACAAGCTGCCCCCCCGGCCGATGAAAGCTGCCCGGTCGCAGGTCCAACTGGTCTGCCGGCCATCGAGATCGGCAAAGGCGATCCGCGAGCCCGTCTCCTGGTCGAACGGATTGCGCGCGAACAGAGCCCCGGTCTCGCTATCGTGTTCGGTCACGATATGCGCTGCTGTCTTCGACCGCGCTTGACCCAATACCCATTCGGCATAGCCGGTGACGCTCAATTCTCGCGATGTCTGCGAATGATTGCGGAGCGTCAGTCGGGCCAAACGCAACGGCGCATCGAGCGGAACATGGATGAGCAAGTCGGTCTCGATGTCATGGGCGATGGCATGAAAGCGGCTGTAGCCAAAGCCATGTCGGGTGATGCGCGAACCCGGCGCGCCGGCTGGCGCAGACGTTGGCGACCAGACATGGCCACTGTCGCGGCAACGAATGTACAGCGCATCACCCGGCGGATCAGAGACCGCATCATTCGACCAAGGCGTCAACTGGTTTTCGCGGGCATTGCCAGACCACAGGGCGCCGAGGGCATCGGCGCTCACCTGGCAGCCGAATTCGGGATTGGCGATCACATTGATCCAGGGGGCCGGCGTCGTCGTTCCGGTATCGAGGATCATCGCATATTCGCGGCCATCGGCATGAAACCCACCAAAGCCGTTCCAGAATTCGAGGCTGTCGGCCGTCGGCAGCGTGGGATCTACTGCGCGACCCGGACGGTGCGGCGGAAACATGGGGCTGATGGCCGGAACCGGGCGCTCGGCGACGGGCGCGACCGACGTCGCCACACGATGGAGCTGGCGGCGCAGCGACCCGCGCTGCGCCAGCAGTTCGACACGGGAGAGGGCGCGCAGCGTCGCCACCTGGTGAGGCTGCATCAGGTCGCTGCGAAGGGTAAAGACGCCGCCGCGCACGCCCGGCGGGGCCGGGCGGGCACGGACGACGCGCACCGCATCGTCAATCGCATTCTGCAGATCCTGGATATAGGAAGCCTTGCGCTCGTTGAGGATCACCAGATCGAACGCCAGGTAGCGGGCCTGGAGAAACTCGAAGGCGCGCAGCACATCGGTGATCAGACCGATGTCGCGGGGATCGTCGATGCGCACGATCATGATCGGCAGATCGCCCGATATGCCATGCACCCACAGCGCCGATTGCGGGCTGGCGGCCGCGGCAACGATGTCGGGCGGCGGCGCCAGCACGGCGCCGGCATTGACGATATGGCCGGCCAATACCTGGAAATCGGCGGCATCGCCGGGATCGAGCCGGAGGAACCGCCGCTCGATCTGCGCCTGGGTCCAGGCGCCGACCTGCGCCCGGTCATAGGCGCTCGGGTCCCGATGTCGGTCGATCGAATCGAGCAGTTCGGCACGCGAAGCTGCCGCGATCGTCCAGAAGGCCACGCGCACCGTCGTGCCCGGCGCCACGCTGACCGGGCAGCGGAGCACCAGCATCGGATCGAGCACCGTCCCGGCGTGACCGGCCAGCGGCGTGTCGAGCCCGCGCGGATTGGCGGCCGAGCGGCCTCGCCCGATAAAGGCGCTCCGGTCGGTTTCCCAGCTGACCGGCCCGGCGCTGCCGCCTTCCACCACGGCAAGATGCGCGACCCAGATCGACGGGTCGTCGCTGCCACGCGGCCGGCGATGGGCGATCAATATGCTGCCATCGAGCGCCTCGGTCTCGATGAACATCCGCGCAAAGGCGGGATGGGCAATATCGGTTGCCTGAAGACCGAGTGTCAGTTCGATCGCCGAGGTCAACGCCAGCGGGCGGGCGCTGCTGCCGCGATTGGTGATCGAAACCCGCCGCACCTCGGCATCGTCCTCGGGCGAAATCAGCACCTCGGTCGTCGTCGCCAGCGTGCCGTCGTTACGGTGGAATTCCGCCCGTCCTTCGAGGAAGATGGCGGTATAATCGCCGGCATGTACGCCCAGCGGTGCTTGCGTCGCCGACCAGGACAGATGCTGCTGCTCGTCGGTCACATAAATCCACGAGCCATGGCCATGGACCACCGGGTCCTCACGCCAGCGGTTGATCGACAGGCCTTTCCAGCTGCTGCGGCCCGAGCCGGCGCTGGTCAGCAACACCGAATAGCGGCCATTGGACAGCAGATGAACCGGATGCACCGGTTCGGGACGGGTACCATAGCTGCGGCTGGCGCCGGCCTCGGCCGGACGATCCGTGGCCGCCACCGTCGCTTCCTCGGCACGCGGATTGAAGGTGCCGACGCCACGCGGCGGCCGCTCGTGCAGCAGCAGCGACGTCGCCCGGATCATCGGCTCGGCATGAAAGGCCTCGCGCAGCGCGCCGCCGTCGAGCACATTGCAGATCGCCAGCAGCGCCATGCCCTGATGATGCGCCATGTAATTGCGGACGATGGCGAAGCGCTCACCGTCCGGCACCCGCGTCGGGGTAAAATCCAGCGCTTCATAAAAGCCGAAGCGGCCACGTGCACCAATGCCCTCGAGTTGGGCGAAATTCTCCAGTGCCGCCGCCGCGTCGACCATTGTCGCCAGCCCGGTCGCATAAGGCGCGATGACAAGATTTTCGGAAAGTCCGCGCTTCAGGCCCAACCCGGGCACGCCGAAATTTGTGTACTGATAGGTCATCTCGACATCGCGGGCGTTATAACCGGATTCGGAGATGCCCCAGGGCACCCCCGCCTCGCGCGCATATTCCTGCTGCCGCTCAACAACGAGCCGGTTCGACGTTTCGAGCAGGCTGCCATCGGGCGCCCGCATCAGTAACGACGGCATCAGATATTCGAACATCGATCCCGACCAGGAGATCAGCACAGAGCCATCGCCGACCGGCGTGGCGCTGCGTCCGAGCCTGAACCAGTGGCGCGCCGGCAGGTCGCCCTTGGCAATGGCGAACAGGCTGGCCATGCGCGCCTCGGACGCGAGCAGATCATAGCAGCTCTCGTCGCGCCGGTTGTCTGCTTCCGACCAGCCGATTGACAGCAGCATCCGCTCCGGATCGACCAGAAAGGCGAAGTCCATCGCCATGGCCATCGCCCGCGCCTCGGCGCCGAGCGCGGCGGCGCGGGCGGTGCTGCCATTCTCTCGCCACGTCGACACCAGATTGGCCAGCGCGATCAGATGGCCCGCGAGATTGCCGCTGTCGACCGACGACACATAGGGCGGATCGAGGACCCGCAGGTCGCGCGTGTCATACCAGTTGTAGAAATGGCCACGGTAGCGCGCCATCCGCGCCAGTGTCCTGAACGTTGCCTCCAGCCGCGCCAGCGCGTCGCCGGTCGACAGCCAGCCGCGGTTGCGCGCTGTTGCCACGACAAGCAGATACAGCCCGATGTTGGTCGGCGACGTCCGCCCTGCGACCACTGGCAACGGCTCTTCCTGCATATTGTCGGGCGGCAGGTGGTTGTGCTCGGCGGTGACATGTGCGGTGAAGAAGCTCCAGGTCTGGCGGGCAATGCTGTCCAGCTCGGCGCACTGGGCATCGGTCAGCCGCGGCGCCGTAGCAATCGGCCGGGGCCGGCTCATGCGCCAGGCCATTGCCGGCGCCGCCAGCCAGGCCGTCACGAACGGCAGCACCAGCGGCAACATGGCCGGGTTGTTCCACAGCGCCAGCCCGGCTGCGACCAATGCCAGCACCAGCGATTGCCCCATGAACCGATAAAGCTGGCCAATGCTGGGGTCGGGCGCGGCGCTGGCCGAAGCCGCCGTCGTCCATTCGAGCAGGTTGCGCCGCTGCGCCAGCCGCACCAGGGTCCGCACGATCGCATCGGCCATCCGCGTCGCCTGATCGGCGACGGTCAGCAGTTGCAATCCGATATGGCTGAATGCCGTCCGCACATCGCTGCCGATCACCCGGAGATGGGCGCGCAGCATCACGCTTCGCCGTCGCGGCGCCAGCAGCATCGAGGGCAGCGGCAGCAGCGGGGGGATGGCGATCACCACCAGCACGCCGATCGTCCAGCCAATCGCCGCCGCCAGCGGCATGAACCAGGCGCCGATCAACGCCGCCACCAGCGACGGTGCCACCAGCGAACGCCGCAGATTGTCGAGCATCTTGGCCCGGCCGTTGCCCGGCAGCCGTTCCGCCGGCTTGCGGGCGCGGCGGAAAATCCATGGCAGCAGCTGCCAGTCGCCGCGCACCCAGCGGTGCTGGCGGCGCACGGCCGCGTCGTACCGCATCGGGAAATCCTCGACGACCTCGACATCGGAGATCAACCCGGCGCGGGCGAAAGTGCCCTCGAACAGGTCATGGCTGAGCATGGCATTCTCCGGCACGCGCCCGGCCATCGATGCCATGAAGCTGTCGATTTCGTAGATGCCCTTGCCGGTGAAGGAGCCTTCGCCGAGCAGGTCCTGATACAGATCGGACGCCGCCGCCGCATAGGGGTCGATCCCTGCCGGCCCGCCGGCCAGTGCCTCGAACTGCGATTGCCCGCGCCCGACCGGCAGCGCCACAGTCACCCGCGGCTGCATGATGCCATAGCCGGCAACCACCCGCCGCAGGTTAACGTCGAAGCGCGGCCGGTTGAGCGGATGTGCCATCTTGCCGATCATCCGCTTCGCTGTGCCCAGCGGCAGCTGCGTATCGGCATCCAGCGTGATCACATAGCGCACGCCCTTAGGCACGACCGGAGAGTCGCCGTCCTTGTCGCGATATGACGTGTCGGTGGCGCCGCGCAGCAGCCGGTTCAGCTCGTGCAGCTTGCCGCGCTTGCGCTCCCAGCCCATCCAGCAGCGCTCGGCCGGGTTGTACTGTCGCCGGCGGTGCAGGAACATGAAGCGCGGCGCGCCACCCGGCGCCGGGTAGCGGGCGTTAAGGGCATCGATGGCCGCCCAGGCACTTGCCAATTGCTCCGTCTCGCCGGGAAGCGTTTCGCTATCGGCATCGGCAAAGTCGGACAGCAGCGCATAATGCACCGCGTCCTCGCGCGTCGTCAGGTGATGCACTTCCAGATTGGCGATCTCCTCGCGGACGCGCACCCCGCCGCGCAGCAGCACCGGTACCACGACCAACGTCCGCCGGTGTGGTCCCACCCCGGTATCGAGTTCGAGACCCGGCAGGATTCGCGGTGGCAGCAGCGTCGCCATTACCCGATTGACGATCGCCGTTGCCGTCTCGATCGCCACCACCAGCAGCGCGGCGAGCATCGGCAAGGCGAGTAGCAGCGGGAGCCGCTGGCCGCCCAGCGCCGTCACCGGCAGCAGCGTCAGCAGGATCGCTACCACGCTGATCAAGGCAATATAGATTTCGATGCCGCCCTGGCGGAGCTGTCGCGCCAGCCGCGTCTCGACGGGGGGCACATAGCCGATATCGTCTTCGAGGATCGACCGTCCGGCGCCGATCAGGAAATAGCCGGGGTCCTTGTCGATATCGTTTTCGCTTGCCCGATCGTGGTTCAGCGCGATCGCCCGCGCCGCCACCGCGTCCTCGGCATAATCCGATCCGCGTGACAGTTCCTCGAGCGCATTTCGGTAGAGATTGCGCGAGGCGAAATCCATCGCGGCGAAGTTGCTGCCGCTGCGGAGCACATGGTCGGCCAGGCTCAGCGCCTCGACCATCACGCCCCAGTCTGTCTCGGCCACAACCCGCATCGCAATGATGACGTTGCGGATCGAGGCGGTCGATGCGATCAGCGCCGCCTGGGCGATGGTGTCGCATTCGGCGATGCTCCGGCCACGCGCGGCGGCATGCTCCTCGAGCCAGCGCCGCGCCAGCTCGCTGCGGGTGTCGGCGTCACGCAGGCGCAGCGCCAGCTGGCTGACAAAGGCCGGGGACAGGTCGTTCTCGATCGTTGTCAGGCTGGCCAGCGCGACGGCATCGCTGTCGGCGGCAAACAGCGCGTCGGCAAAGCCATCGGCGCGCGAACGGTCATGCTCGTCGGCAATCGCCAGGTCGGCCAGCCGCCGCAGATTCTCGATCAGCACCAGCTGCAACGAGATCGCCAGCGCCCAGAGTTCGCCGATCGTCAGACCGGTAATCTGTTGATAGGCGGCGACGAAGCGCCGGAATCGCTCCTCCTCAAACAGGCTGTCGCTGTGCGCGACATAGGCCCAGGCGATGCCGAAGACGCGCGGCAGCCCGGCCAGGGGCCCGTCGGCCAGCTTGGGCAGCTGACGATAGAAATCGGGCGGCAGGTCGTCGCGGACCTTGCGGATCTGTTTCTCGACGATGTGATAATTGTCGAGCAACCATTCCGCTGCCGGCGCGATCGGCCGGTCCAGCTCCACCGCCTCGGCGGTTTCGACATAGGTTTTCGCTAGCGCTTCGGCGTTGAGATCCAACCGGATGAGCAGGTCCCGCGACCGCAGTTTGCCCCGATCGATCCGCTGCGCCTTGGCCAGCGACCGACCATGCTGATCGAGCCGGTCATTGCCGAACAGCTCGGCGCGGACCGGACCATTGTCGGTCCAGACGCGCGCCGTCAGCCGGGGCTTCGAAAAAGGCCACAATGGCTGGACAGATTTTGAGGAGGGATTTTGGTACGCCACGCCCTACGCTAGCGTGATTTTGCGGCTTGTCACCAGTAGCCGGCGCCATCAACCGTGCGATTTTTCCCCGGGGCGCCCTGGGTTGTACGGCCTCTCAACCGACGCATGGTCTGCTCAAGACTGATTGTAGATCACTCGCGCCCGATCTGGTGCTCGACCAGTTCGTAGCGGGCGCCGATCATCGGCCATTCGAGGCGCAGGAACAGCGCCTCGTCACCGTGCACCCAGAGCAGCGCCGGTTCCCAGTCGGGCTTCCAGCGCAGCGCATAGCGACGCGCCGTGAAGGTGCCGGCCTCGACGGCCAGATCCTCGGTGCCGAGATAGGCGACATCGATCGTCACTGGCATCGCATAAAGGCCCTCGTCGCCGGCCGCCGCCTGCGAATTGGCGTAGCAATTGACCGGGATATAGTCGCCCTCGTCCCCGGTCCCCCGCGCTGTGGCGATCAGCGCGTCGCCGACCAGCGGGTGCAGCCCGAGATAGGCCAGCGGCCGGTCGAGCGCGATCCGCTGGGCGATCCGCCCCGGCCCGGCAATGTCGCCGAGGCACTCCAGCCGGTCCTCGCCAAGCAGGAACAGCGTGCTGCCGACCACCGCGCCACCGCGGATGACCCGGACAAAGGCATCGACCGGCCGCGACTGTGCGTCGAGCGCGATGGTGACATCGCGGCTCAGGTCCATGTCGTCCATCTCGCAGAAGGCCCGCAGCGTCCGGCCATGGGCGTGGCGAACCATCTCGAACCATTCGCGCCCGGTTTCGCCATTGGCGTCGCGGTAGCTGATCCGTCCGCGCTGGAAATGTCCGCCCGCCACAGGCTCAGGCCGCCACCGGCCGGGGCTTCGGCACCTTGATGGCCAGCGCCGCCATGGCGACGGTGGACAGGATGATGCTGCCCGGAATCACCGCATAGGCAATCCAGATGCCGGCCTCGGCTTGCGCCGACTGGGTGGCGGCGCCGGCGGCGAAGCCGAAGCTGCCGAGCACCAGCCCGGTCAGCAGCGTGCCGCCGATCGCGAAGCCGATCTTGTCGCCGGCGCTGAACAGCCCCGCATAAAGGCCGGCGCGGCTGTCCCCGGTGGTCGCCCCCTGATGCTCGACGAGGTCCGACAGCAGCGCATAGATATTGAGGTAACAGCCCGAATTGAACAGCCCCATCGCCGCGCCGATCAGATAGGCGGCGCGCTCGTCGCCCGGCACCAGCAGCATCGGCGCGAACAGGCTGCCGGCATAACCCAGCGAGGCGATGATCAACCCGGCGCGCTTGCCAAGCCGCCGGGCGATCTGCACCCACAGTGGCTGGCTGCCCATCGCGAACACGGCGGTGATCAGCACGAAGACGCCGAGCGTCTTCAGCGGCTCGGGATAGGCGAGATTATAAGTGAAGACATAGGCGAGGCTGGCATAGGCCATGCCCGAGCCGATCAGCTGCAGCATCAGCACGAGAAACAACGTCAGCAGCGCGCCATTGCCGAGCACGGCGCGCAGCGCACTGCCGGCAGGCGGTCGGTCGCGCACCACGGTCTCGACATCGCGCGCGCCAAACCAGCTGATCACCAGCGCCAGGCTGCACACCGCCGCCATCATCATCGCCACCTGCCGATAGGCATCGAGCGTGCCGCCCATCGACTGGATCAGATACGGCGCCGCCGAATTGCCGACCAGCAGCCCCACGGCGGAAAACGCCACCCGCCAGGCCATCACCGTCGCGCTCTGCGCCGGCGTCCGACCGATTTCGGTACCGATCGCCAGATGCGGCACCGAGAACAGCGCGAACACCAGCATGTAGAAGGCCAGCACCACGCTGATATGCAGCGCCTTGGCCTCGGGCGTGCCGACGTTGGTGCCGTCGAACAGCAGGATCATCGCCACCGGCGCCAGCACCGCGCCGATCAGCAGGAAATGCCGGCGGGCAAAGCGCTGCTTCCAGCGGTCCGAGACGATACCGACCACCCCGTCGCAGAGCACCGCCCAGAACAGTTTCGGCACGAAGATCGCCACCCCGGCCATCGCGGGCGGAATGGCGAGCAGCTGGGTCATGTAGAACAGCAGCAGCAGCGAAGGCAGGTCGCGGAAGATCTGGGCGCTTACCTGCCCCACCGCCCATAGCGGGGCCTTGCGCGCCACGGTCATGTCACTCGTTCCCATGGCCACACGCTAGACCGTCAAGGCGCGTGCGACAATGCGACGCCGGATATCTTCGCCTGATGGACAGTGCGGCCCGCCGTCAGCCCGGCTCGGCCAGCAGCCGGTCGACCACGGTGTCCAGCGCGCCCTGCGCGTCCGCCGACATCGCGCCGCTGATCTTGTCGGTCCAGCCGGCATGAACATGGCGGACCCGGCCATCGCGGCCGATGATCAGCGTCGTCGGCAGGCTGGTGATCGCGCCGCGCCCGCCCAGTGCCGCCGCCACGCCCGCACGCGACGGCTTGCCGGCCAGCAGCAGCGGCCAGCCGATGCCATAGCGGCGGGCAAAGCCGTCGACCAGCGCTCCAGCCTTCGCCGGATCATCGGGATATTCGAAATGCAGGCCGATCACCGCCACGCCCTGCGGCTGGCGCCGCGCCGCCCAGGGCACCAGGAACCGCGCCTCGTCGTGGCAATTGACGCACCAGGCCCCGCCCAGCGTCACCACCACCACTTTGCCGCGATAGTCGGCAAGGGACACCGTCCGCCCCTGCCGGTCGGCCAGTGCGATATCGAGCCGCGCACCGACCAGCCCGTCGGCTGGCACCCCGGCGGCGAGCACGGGCGCGGCAAGCAGCCAGAGCGGCAAAAGGGCAGCGGTCCTCATCTGCGTCTTGTCGCCTTGTCGGCCCCCGCATGGCAAGCGTCGCGCGCCATTGAAATGTCTGCTTTCATGGCCGCAAATTCCTATGTGGTGACGCGCGCCGCCAAATCCCTATGACCGACCGCCAGTCCACCCCTAATCCAGGCGGGAGACACGGAAGGTGATGACGATGACCGGCCTTGGCCATTTGCAGCTGCTCGAGGCCGAGGCGATCCATATCATTCGCGAGACGATGGCCGAGGCCGAGCGGCCGGTGATGCTCTATTCGATCGGCAAGGACTCCGCAGTGATGCTGCACCTGGCCAAGAAGGCCTTCTACCCGGCGCCGCCGCCGTTCCCGCTGCTCCATGTCGATACCACCTGGAAGTTCCGCGCCATGTATGCGCTGCGCGAAAAGGCGGCGCGGGATGCCGGCATGGAGCTGCTGGTCTGGCAGAACCCGGAGGCCAAGGCCGCCGGCATCAACCCCTTCGATCATGGCGCCACTCACCACACCGATGTCTGGAAGACGCAAGGGTTGAAGCAGGCGCTCGATCATTATGGCTTTGATGCCGCCTTCGGCGGCGCCCGGCGCGACGAGGAAAAGAGCCGCGCGAAGGAGCGGATCTTCAGCTTCCGCGAGCCCGGCCACCGCTGGAACCCCAAGGCCCAGCGCCCCGAGCTGTGGAACCTTTACAATGCCCGCCACAATCGCGGCGAGAGCCTCCGCGTCTTCCCGATCTCCAACTGGACCGAGCTCGATGTCTGGCAATATATCCATGCCGAGAACATCGAGATCGTCGACCTCTATCTCGCCGCACCTCGCCCGGTGGTGGAATGGGGCGGCATGCTGCTGATGGTCGATGACGACCGCTTCCCGCTGAGCGGCATCGTGCCCGAGATGCGGTCGGTGCGCTTCCGCACGCTCGGCTGCTATCCGCTCACCGGCGCCGTCGAGAGCCGGGCCGGCACGCTGCCCGAGGTGATCCGCGAGACCCTGCTGTCCACGACCTCCGAACGCCAGGGCCGCGCCATCGACCATGACCAGGCCGCCAGCATGGAGAAGAAGAAGCAGGAGGGCTATTTCTGATGGACATCGTCACGCCCGAACAGGCCGCCGCCGAGCTCGATGCCTATCTCGCCGCCCAGGCTGCCAAGCCGCTGCGCCGGGTCATAACCTGCGGCTCGGTCGATGACGGCAAGTCGACGCTGATCGGCAGGCTGCTCCATGATGCCCATGCCATCTTCGACGATCAGCTGAGCACCCTGGAGGCCGACAGCAAGCGCCACGGAACCCAGGGGCAGGGGCTCGATCTTGCGCTGCTCGTCGACGGCCTTGCCGCCGAGCGCGAGCAGGGCATCACAATCGATGTCGCCTACCGCTTCTTCGCCACCGACCGTGCCCGCTTCATCCTCGCCGATTGCCCGGGCCATGAGCAATATACCCGCAACATGGCCACCGGCGCTTCTACTGCCGACGCCGCTATCGTCCTTATCGACGCGCGCAAGGGCGTGCTGACCCAGACCCGCCGCCACAGCCTGATCGCCAAGCTGCTGGGCATCAAGCAGCTGGTGCTGGCGGTCAACAAGATGGACCTGATCGATCACGATGAGGCGAAATTTCGCCAGATCGCGGCCGATTATGCGGCATTCGCGGCCGAAATCGGCCTACCCGAGGTCATTTCGATCCCCATTTCGGGCCTCACCGGCGCCAATGTCAGCAACCCCAGCCCCGATCTCGCCTGGTATGAAGGCCCGACGCTGGTCGACTGGCTCGAGAACCCCGCCGCCAAGCCCGAGGCCACCGGCAGCCTGCGCCTGCCGGTCCAATGGGTCAGCCGCCCCAATCTCGATTTCCGGGGCTTCGCCGGCACCATCGCCAGCGGCATCGCCCGTGCCGGTGATCCGGTCCGCATCCTGCCCGGCGGCCAGCAGACCCGTATCGCCCGTATTCTCGCCCCCGATGGCGAGCGCCAGCAGGCCGAAGCCGACGAGGCGGTGACGGTTACCCTCGCCGACGAGGTGGAGTGCGCGCGCGGCAGCGTCATCGTTGCCGCTGGCGACCCGCCACAGGTCGCCGACCAGTTCGAGGCGACGCTGGTCTGGATGGCCGAGGAGGCGCTGGTGCCGGGCCGCAGCTATCTGCTCAAGCTCGCCACCCAGACCGTGCCGGTCACGCTGCAGGCGCCTAAATACCAGATCAACGTCAACACCAACGAGCATCTTGCTGCCCGCACGCTGGAGCTGAACGGCATTGGCGTCATCGAGATCACCACCGCTCAGCCGATCGTCTTCGAGCCTTATGCCGACAACCGGACGCTGGGCGGCTTCATCTTGGTCGATCGGGTCAGCAACGCCACGCTGGCGGCCGGCATGATCAACTTCGCGCTCCGCCGGTCGCAGAATATCCACCGGCAGCCGCTCGAGATCAGCCGCGAGGCCCATGCATCGCTGAAGAACCAGATGCCGGCAGTGCTCTGGCTCACCGGCCTGTCGGGCGCCGGCAAGTCGACCATCGCCAATCTGGTCGAGAAGAAGCTGCACAGGATGAACCGCCACACCTTCCTTCTTGATGGCGACAATGTCCGCCACGGCCTCAACAAGGATCTCGGTTTCACCGAAACCGATCGCATCGAGAACATCCGCCGCGTCGGCGAGGTATCGCGGCTGATGACCGATGCCGGCCTCATCGTCATCACCGCCTTCATCTCGCCGTTCCGCGCCGAGCGGGACATGGTCCGCGCCATGATGGCCCCGGGCGAGTTCATCGAGGTCCATATCGACACCCCCCTCGCCGAAGCCGAGAAGCGCGACGTCAAGGGTCTCTACAAAAAGGCCCGGTCAGGTCAGCTCAAGAACTTCACCGGCATCGACAGCCCCTATGAGCCACCCCTGACCCCCGAAATCCGTATCGACACGACGATGATGAGCGCCGAAGCGGCGGCAGAGCTGATCGTGGAGATATTGCTGGGCTAGACCGCCTTGCCGGGCGGTGGCAAAACCGCCCGGCAGGCTTTCGACAACATGGTTCGCGAACCGGGCGGTTGGATCAAGCGAAGCGAAGTTGGGCAGCTTGCGTTTACGGCGCGCTGTGAAGCCAACGATGCCGAAGCCGAGAATCATCATAGCCCAGCTCGATGGTTCCGGAACAGCGGCGGCTGACGCTTCGAGGGTCAGGAAAGCGGCTGGCGCCAATGCAGCTTGTGGGCCGAAGATGGCGAACAACTGCTCGTTGGCAAACGGACCACTGATGGACTGAAGAGAACCGCCGATCACAAACCTCGCGTCACCCGGGTTCTCCGCCGCGGCGTTCAATCCGGCAATCGCCGACTGCGACAGCGTAACCGAGAACTGCTGTATTGGTCCGCTGCCAATGACGGCGGCGCCGTAGCTGTTGCCGTTGCCAAGGTCCGTGAAAATGCCGACGTTATTCTGTGAGTTGCTGATCAATGCATCGATACTGCCGGTGTAATCGAACAGACCCAAAGTTTCGCTGGTACTCGACGTGTTGTTTCCATTGCCACCATAAAAGGTCAGCGTCGCCGACGTTATAGTCTGGGAGCCAAAGCCTGTCACATCAAATGCCAGCCAATTATGATAGACGGCGCCGCTGAGGTTGCTGGATCCAACATTGATATTGTTAACACCCGCAGTGAAACCGGTGTTCGTATACCAGCCACTATCAAAATTTGCTATAGTTGCAGCACTCGCAGCATTAATGCCTGATCCGGAAATAATAAGTGCGCAGCCTAATGCTACACACACTTTGATAATGCGCATCTTTATGCTCCATGCTCGACCGATACTGGCAGTATCTTTATCTTTCAAATGCGTCATATCTGTTACAATACGTAATAAGTATTTATACTGATGATATTTGAATGAAATTTGGCAATGATTGCGATTAATACTTAAAATACACAATTCAGATCTTCTGTGTTGAGCGTCGTACGGAGCAGCATGGTGGAACAGGTTTTGCCGCGAGGGGTTGCTGAACCGTCTGCGACGACTGCGGCCATGCCCTGACCACACGATGGTCATCCAAGCGACTTCTCGACGCGTGTCTTATTCAGCCACCGGCAGCGCCGTACGCGTCACCACCGGCCGCAGCGCAAAGCTGGTCGTGACCTGACCGACTCCGGGGATGCGGGTGAGC
The DNA here is from genome assembly GCF_051860865.1 of Polymorphobacter sp. Lineage (GTDB taxonomy): Bacteria > Pseudomonadota > Alphaproteobacteria > Sphingomonadales > Sphingomonadaceae > Sandarakinorhabdus. The sequence continues at coordinate 15,583 of NZ_JBIMKZ010000024.1, forward strand.
TTCTGGCGGAGGAAATCCTCGAAGGCGCCGAGCGAGCCGACGAGGACGCGGAGCTGATAGTCGGCTTCACCTGTCATCAGATAGCATTCCATCACCTCGGGGAACGCGGTGACGGCGGTTTCGAAGGCTTCAAGCACCCGGTCCTGCTGGCGATCGAGGCGGACGCGGACAAAGGCCGTAACCGACAAGCCGAGCGCCTGAGCGTCGAGCAGCGCGACATAGCCGGTGATCAGGCCGTCGGCCTCCAGCCGGCGGATGCGGCGCAGGCACGGGCTTGGGGAGAGGCCGATGGCGTCCGCCACGTCCTGGTTGGTGGCGCGGCCATCCCGCTGCAGCAGGTCAAGGATGGCGCGGTCAAAGCTGTCTAGGGGCTGGCTATTGCTCATATCGGACCATCATAAGCAGAATGTGCCAATATACTGCGCCGCGTCGATCAAACTCGCAAGGACATGCGCGAACCGCCAGCGCTATTCTTGCGCTTTGGGATGGGGAAGACGATGGCAGTCCAGGCTCTCGATGCGCGGTCCGAACTTGTCGATAACCTCGATGCGCTCGACACCAGGCTGCGCTGGCTGTCGTCCTGGACCATCCACAACGCCAATCATTTGCGGGACAGCCGCGACGGGCTGAAGGTGGGCGGCCACCAGGCCAGCTGCGCTTCGATTACTGCGATCATGGCGGCGCTTTATTTCCACGCGCTGCGCCCGCAGGACCGGGTGGCGGTGAAGCCCCATGCCGGCCCGGTGCTCCATGCCATCCATTATCTGCTCGGTAACCAGAGCCTCGACAAGCTCCAGCAGTTCCGCGGTCTCGGCGGCGCCCAGAGCTATCCGAGCCGGACCAAGGACACGATTCCGGTCGATTTCTCCACCGGCTCGGTCGGCCTCGGCGTCGCGGTGACGGCGTTCGCCAGCTTGATGCAGGACTATCTGATCGCGCACGGCCAGATCGCCGAACAGGACGCAGGCCGGATGATTGCGCTGATGGGCGATGCCGAGCTGGACGAGGGCAATATCTACGAATGCCTGATCGAGGGCTACAAGCACGACCTGCGCAACTGCTGGTGGATCATCGACTATAACCGTCAGTCGCTCGACAGCACGACCGCGGACCGCATGTTCCGTCGCTTCGACGACATCTTCGAGACCTGTGGCTGGCGCGTTATCACGCTGCGCCACGGCAAGCGGCTGGAGGCGGCCTTCCGCCAGCCCGGAGGCCAGGCGCTGGCCGACTGGATCGAGAGCTGCCCCAATGCCGAATATGCGGCGCTGACCTTTCAGGGCGGCGCCGCCTGGCGGGCGCGGCTCAACACCGACCTTGCCGGTTCGCCCGAGACGCTGAAGCTGGTCGCCGGCCATGATGACGAGGCGCTGGCCCGGTTGATGACCAACCTCGGCGGCCATTGCACCGAGACTTTGGTCGAGGCCTTCGACCGCGCCGCCGCCGATGACCGGCCGACCGTGTTCATCGCCTATACGATCAAGGGCCAGGGGCTGCCCTTTGCCGGCCACAAGGACAATCACGCCGGCCTGATGAACCCCGGCCAGATCGAGGCGCTACGTGACAGCCTGGGCATCGCGCCGGGCGACGAATGGCAGCCGTTCGCCGGGCTGGGCGACAATCAGGCGGCGCGGCTGAAGGCCTTTGTCGAGGCGAGCCCGCTCACCCGCCGCGCACCGGAGCCCCGTGCCGCCGCGGTGCCGGTGCCCGCGCTGCCGGCGCCGGAGGGCGACGAGCAGGCGACCCAGCAGGCGTTCGGCCGCATCCTCCTCGATCTCGCCAAGACCGGCCATCCGCTCGCCGACCGGATCGTTACCACCTCGCCCGATGTCACCGTGTCGACCAACCTCGGCGGTTTCGTCAACCAACGCGGACTGTTCCGTAAGCAGGAGCTGCGGGACGTCTTTGCCGGCGCCCGCATTCCCTCGCCGCAGAAGTGGCGCGGCCATGCGGCGGGCCAGCACATCGAGCTGGGCATCGCCGAGAACAACCTGTTCCTGCTGCTCGCCGCCGCCGGCCTCACCGGCCCGGTGTTTGGCACCCGGCTGATCCCGATCGGCACCGTCTATGACCCGTTCATTTCGCGCGGGCTCGATGCGCTCAACTATGCCTGTTACCAGGATGCCCGCTTCCTGCTCGTCGCCACGCCGTCCGGGCTGACGCTGGGGCCGGAAGGGGGCGCCCACCAGTCGATCAACACCCCGCTGATCGGCATGGGTCAGCCCGGCCTCACCGCCTTCGAGCCGGCGTTCGTCGACGAACTGGCGGCGATCATGGAATGGAGCTTCGGGCACCTCCAGGCCGAAGACGGCGGCTCGGTCTATCTGCGGCTGACGACGCGCAGCATCGCCCAGCCCTGGCGCGACAACGACGACTGGAAGGCCGACATGCTCGCCGGCGGCTATTGGCTGAAGCGGCCGGGGCCGAACGCGGCGGCGGCCATCGCTTTCTCTGGCGCCATCGCCCCCGAGGTGCTGGCTGCGGCCGAGGCGCTGGCCGAGGACATGCCGGGGCTGGGCATCCTCAATGTCACCTCGCCCGATCTGCTGCATCGCGGCTGGTCCGCCCGCCGCGCCGCGCGCTGGACCGGCAAGGCCATGGCCCGCTCGCATGTCGAGACCTTGCTGTGGGCGCTGCCGGCCAGTGCCGGGCTGGTGACGATCCTTGATGGCTCGCCGTCGGCGCTGTCATGGCTGGGTGGGGTGCGCGGCCAGAGGGTCAGCCCGCTCGGGCTCGATCGCTTCGGCCAGACCGGCGATCTGCCCGATCTCTATCGCCAGTACCGGCTGGACAGCGACGCGATCATCGAGGCCGTTGCCGAGCTGATGCTGAAGGAATGATCCGCCCGATAGGAGAGGGGAGGATGGTGGGCGCGACAGGGTTTGAACCTGTGACCCCTGCGATGTCAACACAGTGCTCTACCACTGAGCTACGCGCCCACTGCGCGGCTGATTAGTGACTGCCGGGCCCGCTGGCAAGCCATGCTGATCGATATCCTGTCTCGGAAGCGTTTTCCCTTCGTCATGGGGGTGGCGACGCCGCGCCCCCTCCCGTAACAGAGACGTCATGGACGATTCGCTCGAGCCCGGCTTCACTGCGACCGGTGACATGGACGGCAGGTGGCCATTGGTCATCGCTTCGCCGCATTCGGGCCGGTACTATCCGGCCGCCTTCCTCGCCAGTGCCCACCTGCCGCTGCCGCAGCTGCGCCGCGCCGAGGATGTGCTGGTCGACCAGCTGCTGGCCGGCATTTCGGGCGTGCCGGTGCTCTGCGCCCGCTATGGCCGGGCGTTTCTTGATCTTAATCGCGCCGCCGACGAGCTCGACCCGCGAATGTTCGAGGGCCCGCTCGGCGTGCCGGCCCGCAACAGCGACCGGGTCGAGGCCGGGCTTGGCGTGGTGCCGCGTGTCGTCGGGTTGGGGTTAGACATTTATCGCAACAAGCTGCCGGCGGCGGAGGCGGCCCGTCGGATCGCCGCGCTGCACATGCCCTGGCATGACCGGCTGGCCACCCAACTCGCCCGGGCGCGCGAACAGCATGGCTATGCTATCCTGCTCGATTGCCATTCCATGCCGCGCCCGGCCGGCATCATGCCGCCGCAGATCGTGATCGGTGACCGGCAGGGTCGCAGCGCTAGCCCGGCATTGGTGACGCTGATCGAGCGGCATTTCGCCGGTGCAGGCTGGCGGGTGGCGCGCAACAACCCCTATGCCGGCGGGTACACCACGGTCCATCATGGCCAGCCAGCGGTTGCCGTCCATTGCATCCAGATCGAGGTCGACCGCACCCTGTACATGGACAGCGGCCGGCTCGTGCCGGGGCCGGGCTTCGACCGGATGGCCCGGCATTTCCAGGCGCTGGTGCAGGTGATTCTTGCCGCCGCGCCGCTGCTCGGCCTTGGCTCGCCATTCAGCGAGGCGGCCGAATAGAAAGCCGCGCCATGATGTTATGGTCTGATCGACAGTGCATCAAAAAAGAGCCGCTCCGTACGAAGTACGGAGCGGCCAGGGTTCGGGGGAAATTGGCCGGTCGCCCGGCCAGTTTCATACCGGCGACAGGGGGTCAGCGCCGGTACTCCTTGTAGATAAGCTAGTTGGTCCAGCTTTCAATACCAAAAACAACAAAAACCGTCGTGATCACCTCAGAAACTCACGCGTGCTGTTACGCGCACATCGCGGCCGAGCAACGGGGCCTCGTTCTTCAGGAAGCTCGAGTGCCTACGCGCTTCCACATCGAAAATATTGTTTGCGCTCAACATGATGATGGTGCCGTTCGTCGGTCCCAGCGGCCGCCAGTTGATCGATGCATTGACCATCGTCCATGCCGGAGTCTCGGTCTCGAAGCTGACGATACGGGTTTGCCGGGTCACATGTTCCACTTCGATGCGACCGCCAATTGTGCCACCACTGGCCTCCAGCCCGCCCAACAGGCGCAGCGGCGGGATGCGCGGCACCCGGCCAGCGCCGCCAAGAATGTCGGCACGGGTAAAATCGGCCAAGCCTGTCACCTCGATTCGCGTCGAGTCGAGCCGCGCCAGGGTGATTCCCGCGTCGACCTCGCCGCCCCAGAAGCGGGCGCCGTCCTGGCGATAGGCAAACACCTGCAGGCCGTCCTCGGTTTCGCCGGTGGGGGAGAGGTAGATGAAGTCCCGGAAGCGGGTGAAGAAGGCCGAGGCCTCGAACCGCCAGCCATCTCCGCGTCCTCGCAGGACGGCCTCCAGCCCGTTGGAAATTTCCTTGCCAAAGCTGGTGTCGCCGACCTCGAAGGCCCGCGTCGCCGCATGGCCGCCATTGGCGAACAGCTCTTCCGCCGACGGCGCCCGCTCGGCATGGGTGCCGGACAGGCCGAAGCGGAAGGCATCGCCGATCGGCACGGACACGCCGAGTGATCCGGAAAAGCTGTTGAAGCGCCGGCGGACCTGGAGTGGATCGGATTCGATGGCGCTGTTCTCCCAGCGCCCGCCGACGTCAAGGCGGGCGGCGCCAAGATCGAATTCCTGCAGCGTGAATAGCGCCAGCTGGGTGGTCTGGTTGCGCGGGATATAGGCTTCCTCGCCGATCGCTTCGAACCGCCGCGAGAAGATCTGGGCGCCGCTGGCCCCCTTCCAGCCACCGCGCTCGCGCTGGACAAGCTCCAGCCGCCCTTCGAACGACTGGTTGAAAAAGCTGGTACCGATCTCGCCGGTGTTCTCGATCTCGTCATGGCGATAATCGGCATAGCCGAAGCGGAACTTCAGCGCCTCGAAGGCGCCGTCCATCGGCACCAGGGCCCGCGCATCGACGCGCGTCTGGCGCATGTCCAGCCTGATGTCCTCATGACCATGACCCCCGTCGTGATCATCGTCGTGATCATCCTCCCCTTCATGGTCATGATCCTCGTCATGATCATGGTCCTCATCGAGTTCCAGCCCGTTGGGGATGCCATAGTTGGAGCGCATGTGGCTGACCGCGAAGCCCAGCTCGCCGCCATTTGCCGCCAGCCAGCTCATCCCGCCGCCGACGCTCCAGGTCCGCGCCGAGGTGTTCTCCACGCGGCCCCGCGCCTCGGCGTCCTCGGCCACGTCGCCACCGATCTCGGCGGCTTCTTCCCGCAGTTCACGTGAGAACACGTATCCGCCGGTGCGATAGTCGCCCGTCTTCAGATAGCTGCCGTCGACATGCAGGACCAGCGCCGAGCCATCGGCGCCGCGCAGCACCGGCAGGTCGACTGAACCGGCGCCGCCGCGCTCCTCGGCCGCCGAGGCGTAGAAGCCCGAAAGGTCGACATGGATCGGCTCATCAGGCACCTCGCGCGGAATCCGCCGGTCCTGCACATTGACGACACCGCCGATGGCGTTGCTGCCATAGAGCAGGGCCGCCGGGCCGCGTACCACTTCGACCCGGTCGACAAGGAACGGGTTGATCGCCACCGCATGGTCGACCGAGGTGTTGGAGACGTCGAAGCTGCCAATGCCGTCGGTCAGGACGCGGACACGCTCGGCATCCTGGCCGCGCAGGATTGGCCGCGAGGCGTTGGGGCCGAAGAAGCTCGCCGAGACGCCCGGCTGACGGGACAGCATCTCGCCGATCGTTGGCCGCGTCTCGCGGACCAGCGCTGTGCCCTCGAGCACGCTCGCCGCGGTAGTCAGCGAAAAACGCTCGCGCTGGAACGGCGCTGTCACGATGATCTCGGGGGAGATGCCGCCGTGCAGGGTTGAGCCGGCTTCTTGCGCCATCACGGAAACGGCCGTGGAGGCCAGCAGAAGACCGACGCATGCACGATATGAAGTCATGATATACCCTGTTTTTCTGTTATCCTTTACGCCTATATGAGATATTATCTCTCGTCAACGCATCCGCACAAAAAAAGAGCCCCGGCGCCAAGCGCCGGGGCTCTTTTAAGCGGTCGGGTCTATAAGGTCAGGCGGCCTTGGCGGTGGTCGCCGCGAACTGACGCTCGAACAGCGGTGAGATCAGCGACAGCGAGAACAGATGCGCATAGACCAGCCCGAGCATGCCGGACTGCACCAGCTTGCGCGCCTGGTCGCCGCGCAGCGCCTGCAGCTTCTCCTCGGAGACCATGCGGAAGCCGCGATACACGGCCGGCTGGGCCAGCCCGTCGCGGTTGATCGTCACTTCGCCGTCCATTAGCAGGTCGAGCTTGGCCAGTTCGTCCATGAAGGCGCGGGTACGGAACACCGCCTGTTCGAACTGCTCGCAGAACTGCAGCACATTCTTGGTAAGCTCGGTTGGCTCGGTACCGTCAAACAGTTTTTCCGATGCCTCAGCGTTGACCAGCCCGCTGCCCTCGTCGAAGCACAGCGACAACTCCTCGCGCTCCGGCGAAAGGCGGGCAAGCATGAACGGATGGCGGCGCACGAAGGCGGGCACATATTGGCCGGCTTCCCACTGGTTGTCGGCGCCGACATAAAGGTTCTCGCCTTCCTGAAGACCAACGAGCGCCAGAGGGGCCGGATTGTCGCCGAGCCCGAAGACAATCGGATAATGGCGCTGCGCCACCGGGAATTCATCGACAGTCACCGGGATTGCATGGGTGCCCTTGGTGAAGCCCAGGTCGGTACGCTGGCCGAGGCCATGGTTGCCATGCACCTGCGAGGAAAGAGGCACCAGGGAGGAGTAGAAAAGCGGCAGCTGTTGCTGGGCATTGGCGGGCGTGCTGGCCATGATGGACTTTCCAAAACCGAAATTCTGCGTTTCAAGGCCCCGAGCGGCCCGGCGGAGCCTGTTCAGTAGAAAACATGGCCGTCAGGCGCAAGGGCTGGCGCGCGGCGCTACAACGAGTTCAGCAGCTTTTTGTTCAGAGTATCTTGCCAGGATTCATCAGCCCCTGCGGATCGATCGCGTGCTTGATGGCGCGCATCATCGCCAGTCGTGCTGGCGGCAGTAGCCGCGCCAGGTCGGCGCGCTTCAGCGTGCCGATGCCATGCTCAGCCGAGATGCTGCCGCCGGCCTCGGTCACCAGGTCATGGACCATCCGCGTCACTGCCGGGCCATGCTCGCCCGCCCACCGCACGCCGTCAGGCCCGGCCGGCACCCGCACGTTGAAATGCAGATTGCCGTCGCCCAGGTGCCCGAATGCCATCACCCGGCTGCCGGGGAAGGCTGTTTCCACCCGCGCTGCAGCGGCCACGGCGAAATCCGGCAGCGCCGCCACCGGCACCGAAATGTCATGGTGCAGCGCCGGCCCGTCGCGGCGCTCGGCCTCGGGCAGGTTCTCGCGCAGCTGCCACAGTGCCGCTGCCTGCGCCGCGCTGCCGGCGATGGTCGCGTCGCCGATCTCGCCGGCCTCCATCGCCGCGCCGAGTGCCTCGACCATCACAGCCTCCAGCGCCGCCGGCCCGGCCAGCTCGATCAGCACATGCCAGGGGTGCCGCCCTTCCAGCGGCGGCCGGGCGCCCACCGCATGCGCCAGCACCAGCTGCAGCCCGTCGTCCGGCATCAGCTCAAAGCTTTCGACCTGCCCGCCCGAGGCCGCCCGCAGCCTGCGGAGTAGATTTAGCGCTGCCTCCGGCCCGGGTAGCCCAGCCCAGGCGACGATCCGCGCCTCGGGCTCCGGCACCAGCTTCAACGTCAGCTCGGTGATGATCCCCAGTGTCCCCTCGCTACCGATCAGCAGCTGCTTCAGGTCATAGCCGCGATTGTCCTTGGGCAGCCCGGCCAGCTGGTCGAGGATCTCGCCGTCCGGCAGCACCGCACGCAGCCCCGCCACCAGCGCCCGCATGGTGCCGTGTCGCAGCACTTGCACGCCGCCGGCATTGGTTGCCGCCAGACCGCCGATCGTGGCGCTGCCCCGCGCCGCCAGCGACAGCGGAAAGTTGAGCCCCTGCCCAGCCGCCGCGTCATGAACATCGGACAGGATCGCCCCGGCCTCGGCGCGCAGCGTCATCCCGCCCGAATCGACCGGGTAGATCCGGTTCATCCGCTTCAGGCTGATCATCACCACATGGCCATCGGCGGGAGGAATACCGCCGCCAACCAGACCGGTGTTGCCGCCCTGCGGAATCAGCGCCACGCCGTATTGGGCGGCTGCCTTGACGATTGCCGCCACCTGTTCCGTCGTGCGCGGCAGCAGCAGCAGCGGCGTCTGCCCGAAGTGCTTGCCGCGCCAGTCGGCCAGGTGTGGTGACAGTACATTGGGGTCGCTGGTGGCGTTGCCCGGCCCGGCCGCGTCAGCCAGTGCCGCCAGCGCGGTTGCCGATGGCATCATGGATTCCATATTGCTCATCCATCCTCCATAGACGTCCCGTTGCCCGGGGCAAAGCGGCAGGGCAGGGGCTAAATTCAGATGGCGTTCAACCAGACCTGTGCAACCACTGTACGGGGCAAAAGGATACATAGGCCGCACGTGCAGGCATTAAAGGCATTTCCAGGGCAGATTCGACTGCTGGTAGCGGCAGTGCTGCTGATCGGTGCCGCGCCGCAGCGCCGGCCGTCGCCGCCTGAGCCGGAACCTCGCGGCGAGGCCCCGGTGGATGTACTGACACCATGGGAACGGATGAAGGTGGGGCCGGGCGAGCCGCTCGCCACCCGCCCCCAGCCGCCGCGCCAGGGCCGCAGCACCTGCATCCGCATAGATACCATCGCCGGCGCCCAGCTGTTCGGCGATGCCGGGATCGAACTGACAATGAAGAACGGCCAGCACTGGCGAATGTTCTTTGTCCAGGAATGCCCGGCGCTGAGCTTCTACCAGGGCTTCTACTATCGGCGCGGCAAGGCCAACATGCTGTGTGCCGGCCGTGATGTCGTCGGCGCGCGCTCCGGCGGCGAATGCAAGATCGCCAGCATTATTCCTGTCAGGATCGACCCTTCGCGCTAGTTCATGGCCCCATACGGGCCGGATTCTACGCTGCGGCGCACCTTTTTCTTTGACATTCAGCACAGATGCTGAACAAGCGGCCGGGATATCTCCGGTAGCATAGGACAGGCACAGACACTCATGGGATTTGCTGAACTCGGGCTTTCGGAAGCATTGCTGCGTGCGGTCTCGGACAGCGGCTATGATATCCCGACCCCGATCCAGAAGCAGGCCATCCCGTCGGTGCTCATGGGCCGGGACATTATTGGCGTCGCCCAGACCGGCACCGGCAAGACCGCCAGCTTCGTGCTGCCGATGATCGATATCCTCGCCGAGGGCCGCAGCCGCGCGCTGATGCCGCGCTCGCTGATCCTCGAGCCAACGCGCGAACTGGCCCAGCAGGTTTCCGAGAATTTCGACAAATATGGCAAATATCATAAGCTCAGCATGGCGCTGCTGATCGGCGGCGTCTCGATGGGCGACCAGCTGGCGGCGCTGGAGAAGGGCGTCGACGTGCTGATTGCCACGCCGGGCCGGCTGATGGACCTGTTCGGCCGCGGCAAGATCATGCTCGGCCAGTGCGGCCTGCTGGTTATCGACGAGGCCGACCGGATGCTCGACATGGGCTTCATCCCCGATATCGAGGAAATCTGCACCAAGCTGCCGGCCAGCCGCCAGACGCTGCTGTTCTCGGCCACCATGCCGCCGCCGATCAAGAAGCTCGCCGACAAGTTCATGTCAGACCCCAAGATGGTCCAGGTGGCGCGGCCGGCCAGCACCAACACCTCGATCACGCAATGGGCAGTCCCCGTCGAGCCGCGCGGCAAGCGCGAGACCCTGCGCAAGCTGCTGCGCGATCCCGAGCTGAAGAACGCCATCATCTTCTGCAACCGCAAGCGCGACATCAAGGAGTTGGTCGACAGCCTGCGCCGTTCCGATTTCGCCGTCACCCAGATTCATGGCGACATGGAGCAGGCGGACCGCATCCGCGAGCTGGAGCGGTTCAAGTCCGGCACGGTCAACATCATCGTTGCTTCCGACGTGGCGGCGCGCGGCCTCGATATTCCGGGTGTCAGCCATGTCTTCAACTATGACGTGCCGCACCATGCCGAGGACTATGTCCACCGCATCGGCCGCACCGGCCGCGCCGGCCGCACCGGCATCTCCTACACGCTGATGACGCCGGACGAGGCCGAGAACCTCGCCGATGTCGAGAAGCTGATCGGCCAGAAGGTGCCGCGCTGGGGCCAGGACAAGGGCGCCGCCGTACCGGTGCCGGCATTGCCCGCCGAGGCCGAACCCCTCGAGCCGGCGCCCGCCGTGTCGCCGTCCCGCCCGGATAGCCGGCCCGAACAGGCCCTGGACGACACCGGCGCGCCCCGCAAGCGCCGTCGCGGCGGTCGCGGCCGCCGCAAGGACGGTGACCCCGTCCGCGACGCCTCGCCCCCGGCTGCCGAGCCCCGCGCCGCCCGCGAAATCCCCGTTGCTGAGGCGCCCCGCGCGCCGTCTCCAGTTCAGCCACCGCGCGAACCACGCCGTGATGACCGGCCGTTGGATCGTCCCCGCCAGGCGCCTGTCGCCGCTCGATCAGACAATCGTTACGATCGGCGCGATGACCGCCGGGGAGACAACCGGCGCCCGCGTGATGACGATGACGGCGAGCGCTTTGTCGGCTTCGGCCCCGAGGGCCTGCCCGATTTCCTCACTCGCAAGGCCACGCTGGTCTAAGCCGGTCAGTCGCGGGCCAGCCGCCGCTGCAATTGCGCATCGCGCACCGCCGTTTCCGCCGCTGACCGCTCGACCTCATAGCCGAGCCGCGCCGGAAACCCGACCACTTCCGACACCGGCCGCCGCAGGCTCGGCGGTGCAGCCGTGTTAGCGTGGCCCATCCGGAAGGCCAGCGCCGGGCGCGGGCTTCCTGCCGGCAGTAGAGCCCGCGCCGCCTCGGCAAAGCGCGGCGGCTGGCCCAATGCCGCCTCGCGGTCTATCATCTCGGGCAGCTGGTTGAGCGGCTGCGCCACCAGCCCCAGCCCGGTGGCGATCAGGTGCAGCCGCTGCCACGCGGCCCCGATCAGCAGCGCCTGGCGCCGCGCCGTCTCGTCGGGGGCATGGATGATCCCGAACAGCGAAGCCGTCGGCAGATGCACCTCGGCCGTGGCCTGCCGCCAGTAGCGACCCTCGGTGGCGGCGTCCTGTGCCGGCAGCATCGCCGCGGCGGCAGCGGTCAGTGATGGCAGCCCGGCGGTCGCCAGCGTCAGCCCGTCCTTGCGCCGGTCGGCCTCGCCCCGGTCATGGCGGAACCAGCGGTGCGCCGCCGCCATCATCTCGGCATCCTCGGTAATCGCCACCGTCGCCTCGTTGGTCAACGCCGCGAAGCGCCGCCCGGCCTGGCTGTCGGCCTCGAACAGCGTGATGCTGATATCATCCGGCCGCGGAAAATCGAGCAGCGCCCCGCGTTCCACGCCGTCGATCGGCGCGCCGGTCCACGCACCACGGTGGGTGTGCCGCCGGCCGATGGCGCCGAGTAGCGGATGCGGCGGCGGTGCCCCGGCACTCTCGGTATCGAGTTCGATCCGGGCGACATGCCCGGCATTGTCGGGATCGGGCAGCAGCCGCACCGTCGCCAGCCGGCCGATCCGCGTCGAGGCCAGCGCCATGTTGTGGATGGCGCCGCCGAGCCCCGCCAGTCGCTCGCGGCCGAACGGGTCGATCGGCCCCAGCGCGCGGTCGGGCACCTCGAACACATCGACCCCGAGCCGTCCGATGGCAAAGCGCCACGGCTGGCTGTTGTGTGGTGAGGCTGCCAGCAGCCCGGCCGAAACCAGCGCCAGTGGCCCCGAATGCCGCCCGGTCGACCAGTCACCCCAGGCGCGCAGCCCCGGCGTCTCGCCGAATTCGATCACGCCCTGGTCAATGGCCCGCACCAGCCCGGCCGCCGCCACCAGCCCCAGCCCGCCGCCGCCCCAGCGCAGCAGCTGCCGCCGGCTGGCGTTCATTCGGCTGGTGTCGGCAGCAGCGGCGGCGGCGCGGCGCGGGCCCGAATCGTCTCGCTGGTCTCGCCGGTCACCGCGCCCGGCGGCCCGAACATCGCGCGCGCGGCATCGCCCAAGCTCCGGGCCCGCACCACATCGCGGCCGATGCCCCACCATTCATGCGCCGCCACCCACAGTGGATTGAAGCTCATCAAATTGTTGACGATGCCGTAGCGCGGCGCCTCCCCCTCGGCGAAGAAAGTGCCGAACAACCGGTCCCAGATGATCAGCACGCCGCCATAGTTGGTATCGAGATACTGCGGGTTGGTGCCATGATGGACACGGTGGTGCGACGGCGTGTTGAGCAGATACTCCAGCCCGAACGGCAGCCTCCGCACCATCTCGGTATGGATGAAGAACTGATAGACCAGGTTCAGCCCGGCGCAAAACAGGATCATCTCGACCGGAAAGCCGATCAGGAACAGCGGCAGCCGGAAAGCAAAGCTCAGCGACAGGAAGCCGGTCCAGGTCTGCCTCAGCGCCGTCGAGAAATTATAATGCTGGCTTGAATGATGGATGACATGGCTGGCCCAGAACCACCGTACCCGGTGGGCGGTGCGATGGAACCAGTAATAGGCAAAATCCTCGCCGACGAAGCACATCGCCAGCGCCCACCAGGTCGAGGGGATGTCGAACAGCCGATAGTCCCACAGCCATCGACCGATCGCGACGATCGCCCCGCCGAACAGGATCGCTGCCACGGTGTTGCCGATTCCCATCGACAGGCTGGTGCCGGTGTCCCGCCAGTCATAGGCGCCGCGGGCGCCGGCGCGGATGGCGAACATTTCCAGCATCGTCGCCACGATGAACGCCGGCACGGCCAGCTGGACGATGTCGGGCAGGATCAAAACCGCGCCGCCCAGACGCCGGCCTGGTCCCCAAGCGCCAGCGCTATCGTCGGCTTGCCGGGCTCGGCCAGCCGCACACGGAGCACATCACCCTCGACCACGGCCAGGCTGCCCTCGAGCCGCCGCACCACGAACCGGTCTCCGAAGCCCGACACCAGCGCAAGCCGCCCGTCGCGCGCCGCCACCAGCGCCGCACGTCCGTCCGCCGCTACGGCGGCTTCCGCCGGCGCAAAGCCGGCAATCGCCTCGCCGGCGCGGTGTGCCGCTTCTTCGGCGCTCTCCAGCAGCGCATTCCGGCCGAATCCCAGCGCGCGTGCCAGCAGCACCAGCGTCACCACCCCGAAGATCGAGGTCCAGAGCATCAGTCCGCGGTCGGCCCCGCCGCCAGCTGGCGCAGCACCGGCGTCATTGGCCGGATGTCATAGCCCGCCGCCGTTGCCGCCGCGACCAGCGTCTCTGCCGATGTGCCCCGGCTGGCCTCGGCCAGCGCCCAGAGATGCGTCGACCGGGTGCCGGACCGGCAATAGGCCAGCACCGGCCCTTCAGCCCGAGCCAGCGCCCCGGCCATTGCCGCAACCTGGCCAGGGTTGATCCCCGAATGATCGACCGGAATCGCCACATAATCGAGCCCCGCCGCCCGTGCCGCCGCCTCGATGGTGTCGCCCGCCGGCTGGCCGGCGACCTCGTCATCGGGTCGGTTGTTGACGATCAGCACAAAGCCATGCGCCGCCAGCGCCGGCACTTCATCGGGCGTAATCTGCGGGGATACGGAAATCTTGGGCGTGAGCTGTGCAATCATCGCCACAGATTAGGTCCTCAACGCCGCCGAGGGAAGGCGCAAAGGACCGCCGTTGCGCATTCGGCAGACGCGCCACCCCTCATTCCGCCGCCAGGGTCTCCCCCGCCGGCGGCAGATTATGCCCGAGCAACCGCAGCAGATCCGCAGCCGCCTCGACGATATTCGTCCCCGGCCCATAGATTGCCGCCGTGCCGATATCACGCAGGAATTCATAATCCTGCACCGGGATCACCCCGCCGGCGATCACCCTTATGTCTGGCCGCCCGGCGTCCTTCAGCTGTTGGATCAGCGCCGGCACCAGAGTCTTGTGCCCGGCCGCCAGGCTGCTCGAGGCCACGAGGTCGACATCGAGGTCGAGCGCGAGCGTGCGCGCCTCCTCCGGTGTCTGGAACAGCGGCCCCACCGTCGTCTCGAAGCCAAGATCGGCAAGCGCAGAGCCGACCACCTTGGCGCCGCGGTCATGCCCGTCCTGGCCCATCTTGACGATCAACACGCGGGGCGGACGACCCTTGCGCCGCTCGAAGGCTTCAACCCCCTCGGCCACCCGCACATAGGCCGGGTCGCCCTTATAGGCCTCGGCATAGATGCCCTTGGCCATGCGGACGATGGCGACATGCCGGCCATAGACGTCCTCTAACGCGGCGCTGATCTCGCCCAGCGTCGCCCGCGCCCGCGCCGCTTCCACGGCGGTTTCGAGCAGGTTGGTTGTCCCGGCGGCCGCATCGCGCAGCGCCTGCAGCGCCGCATCGACCCGCGCCTGGTCACGGCTCGCCCGCAACGTCTCCAGCCGTGCAATCTGGCTGGCGCGCACGGCCACATTGTCGACATCGAGGATCTCGAGCTTCTCCTCGCTCGACGGCTTGTACTTGTTGACGCCGACAATCACGTCCTCGCCGCGGTCGACTCGCGCCTGCTTCGCCGACGCCGCCTTCTCGATCTCCAGCTTCGGCATGCCGGTGTCGACCGCCTTGGTCATCCCGCCGATCGCCTCGACCTCGGCGATTAGCTTCTCGGCGCCCTCGACCAGCGCCGCCGTCAGCGCTTCGACATAATGGCTGCCGCCCAGTGGGTCGACGACCCGGGTAATGCCGGTCTCTTCCTGCAGCACCAGCTGGGTGTTGCGGGCGATGCGCGCCGAAAAGTCGGTCGGCAGCGCGATCGCCTCGTCCAGCGCATTGGTGTGGAGCGATTGGGTGCCCCCCAGCGCCGCCGCCAGCGCCTCGACCGTGGTGCGGATGACGTTGTTATAGGGGTCCTGCTCCTGCAAGGACACGCCGGAGGTCTGGCAATGGGTGCGCAGCATCAGGCTGCGCGGATCCTTGGCGCCGAGATCCGTCATGATCTTCGCCCAGAGCGTCCGCGCCGCCCGCAGCTTGGCCACTTCCATGAAGAAGTTCATGCCGATGCCGAAGAAAAAGCTCAGCCGACCGGCGAAGGCATCGATGTCCAGCCCCTGGGCCTGGGCGGCGCGCACATATTCCATACCGTCGGCGAGCGTATAGCCGAGCTCCTGCACCGCCGTCGCCCCGGCCTCATGCATGTGATAGCCCGAGATGCTGATCGAGTTGAACTTCGGCATGTGCCGCGAGGTGTGGGCGATGATGTCGGCGACGATCCGCATCGAGGGCGTCGGCGGATAGATATAGGTGTTGCGGACCATGAACTCCTTCAGGATGTCGTTCTGGATGGTCCCGTCGAGCTTCGCCTGGGGCACGCCCTGCTCCTCGGCGGCGACGATGAAGAAGGCCAGGCACGGCAGCACGGCACCGTTCATCGTCATGCTTACCGACATCTGGTCAAGCGGAATTCCGTCGAACAGGATCTTCATGTCCTCGACCGAGTCGATCGCCACGCCGGCCTTGCCGACATCGCCGGACACGCGCGGATGGTCCGAATCATAGCCGCGGTGGGTGGCGAGGTCGAACGCCACCGACAGGCCCTTCTGGCCGGCGGCAAGGTTGCGCCGATAGAAGGCATTGGAGGCCTCGGCGGTGCTGAAGCCGGCATATTGGCGTATCGTCCACGGCCGCCCGGCGTACATGGAAGCGCGCACGCCTCGGGTGAATGGTGCGAACCCCGGCAGCCCGGTGTCGCCGGCATGGTCGTCGGCCGTATACAGCGGCTTGATGACGATCCCCTCGGGCGAATGCCAGTCGAGATCGGCACCCTTCACTTCCTTGGCGGCCAGGGCCTGCCAGTCGGGATAGCCGGGTTCGTCGGGTTTCACGGTCATCTGCATCTCCTGCGCGGCCCTTTAAGCGGCGAAGGGGCGGTCGCGTCAATCAGCCAGAGACCCCTGTGCCAAGAAACAAAGCCGACGCTGAACGGTTATACCGTGTCAGGAAAGGACCATCATGAACGAAAAACCCGAGACGCTTACCAAGAACCAGGCCCGCGCTGGCGAGACTCGCGGCAAAATGCGTTATGTCCTGATCATCTCGGTCATCCTGGCCGTCATCGCCCTCGTCTGGATCGCCTTCGGTACCGGCACGCCGCCGCAGGACGACCGCGCCGTCGGCCCCACCTCGGACCCAGTCGATGAAGCGGTCCGCGATCCGGGTACCGGCCAGGCGCCCGTCACCGAATAATCTACTCCGCCACCTCGAGCAGCTTGCCGGCCTCGTTCGCCCGTCGCTTGGCGGGAGTGCCGGCAGCTGCCAGCAGACGCTTCTCCAGGCTCCTCAGCCGCGCCGGGTCGATGATTTTCTCGCCTGTCAGCGCCGTCAGATAGAAGGTATCGGTGGCGCGCTCACCCCAGGTGGCGATATGCGCCGAATGAATCGTCGCCTTGCCATCAAATAGTGCGCGGGTCAGCGCGTAGAGCAGTGCCGGCCGGTCGGCGGCCCCCACCTCGATCACTGTGTAGCGGTTCGACGCCAGATTATCGAAGATCACATAGGGCTCGACCTTGAATACCTCGGCCCTGCGTCGCGCCAGCGGCCGCGCCGCCAGCCTGTCGGCAAGGCGCACCTTGCCGGTCAGCACGTCGGCGATGGTACGCTCGACCCGCTTCAGCTGCGCTGGCTCCTCAAACGGCTGGCCGAGTGGATCGGCAATGGTGAAATTGTCGACCGCCATGCCGTCCCGCGTCGTATGAATACGCGCGTCCAGAATATTCGCTCCGGCTAGGCTGATCGCCCCGGCGATCCGGTAGAACAGCCCCGGATGGTCGGCAGCATGGACCGACACCAGTGTCGTTCCTGTCTCGCCGTCCGGCTTGCACGCGATCGCCAACGCCAGCCCTTGCGCCTGCGCATCCTCGATCATCCTGGCATTGGCAACCAGCGCCTCGGGCGGTTCGGCGATCCAATAGCTGTCGGCAAAACGCGCTGCATAATCGGCGAACACCCCCGGCGCCCAGCCCAGCGCCCGTCCAAGTTCAGCCTGGCGCTCGCTGATCCGCTCGGTCCGGCCCTTCTGCTTGTGGCCACGCCGCAGCACCTCCTCCGCCGCCTCGAACAGCTCGCGCAGCAGCTGGCCCTTCCAGTTGTTCCATACGGCGGGCCCGACGGCGCGGATATCGACGACGGTCAGGATCAGCAGCAGCCGCAGCCGCTCGGGGCTGGCGACAGCTTCGGCAAAATCGAGAATGGTCTTGAAGTCGGCGAGGTCGCGCTTGAAGGCGGTACGGCTCATCAACAAGTGATGGCGGACCAGCCAGGCCACCGTCTCGGTCTCAGCCGCGCTCAGCCCCAGCCGCGGGCAAAGCTTCATCGCCACCTCTGCGCCCAGCTCCGAATGGTCGCCGCCGCGCCCCTTGGCAATATCGTGCAGCAGCACCGCCACATAGAGCACCCGACGCGACGCCAGCTGCTGGATCAATGCATGGCTCAGCTTGTGCTCGGCCCTGAGCGCCCCCGATCCGATCCGCGCCACCAGCCCGATCGCCCGGATGCTGTGCTCGTCGACGGTATAATGATGGTACATGTCATATTGCATGCGCGCCACGACGCGGCCGAAGTCCGGCACGAACCGCCCGAACACACCAGTATCGTTCATCCACCGCAGCACCGTCTCGGGATCATGCGGGTCGGTCAGCACCTCGAGGAACAGCGCATTGGCCGCCTTGTCGCGCCGTACCCGATCATCGATCAGCGCCGAATCCTCGGCTGCCTGCCGCATCGCCTGCGGATGGATCGGCAGCTTCTCGCGTGCCGCCACAGCAAAGATCTCGATCAGCCGCACCGGATCGGCCTTGAAGAAGTCCTCGCTCGGCACGCCGATCTGCCCGCGCCTGAGCGTGAAGCCCTTGAACCGCGCCGGCCGCCGGGTCAGCGACGGCAGCCACGCCGACCGCGAGGTCTGCTCGTCGAGCTGGGCCAGGAACAGCCCGGTCAGATCCCCCACCGTCCGCACGGTGAGGAAATAATGGCGCATGAACCGTTCCACCGCCGACATGCCGCCGCGCGTGCCATAGCGCAGCCGCGCCGCCAGCTCGGGCTGTACATCGAAGGTCAGCCGGTCCTCGGGCCGCCCGGCAATGTCCTGCAGATTGATCCGCACCGCCCACAGAAAACTCTCGGAACGTCGGAACTGCCGCGCCTCGCCCGCTGTCAGCAACCCCTTGTCGACCAGCTCGGCAACATGCTCGATCCCGTAAACATGCCGGGCGATCCAAGCCAGCGTGTGGAGGTCGCGCAGGCCGCCCTTGCCCTCCTTCAGCTGCGGCTCGACCAGATAGCGGCTGTCGCCCATCCGCTGGTGGCGCGCGTCGCGCTCGGCCAGCTTGGCGGTGATGAAGGTCCGCGCCCCGCCGGCCACCACCTCGGTACGGAACCGCGCCACCGCTTCCTCGAACAACGGCTGGTCACCCCAGATGAACCGCGCCTCCAGCATCGCCGTGGCGATCGTCACATCGGCGCGCGTCGCCCGCACCTGCTCGTCGAGGGACCGCGTCGCATGCCCCACCTTCAGCCCCAGGTCCCAGAGCAGGTAGAGCATCGTCTCGATCAGCTGCTCGCCCCAGGCCGTCTGCTTCCACGGCGTCAGGAACAGCAGGTCGATGTCGCTGAACGGCGCCATCTGCCCGCGCCCATAGCCGCCCACCGCCACCAGCGCGATTCGTTCGCCAGACGTCCGGTTGCTGCCCGAGATCAGATGGCCGACGATCGCATCGAATGCGAGCCGCAGCAGCTGGTCCATCAGAAAGGCCCGGGCGCTCGCCAGCTCCAGCCCCTTGGCCGGATTCTCGTGCAGCCGCCGCCGCAGCTCGGCATTGCCGTCGGCCAGCGCCTGGATAAGCACCTCTGCCAGCGCCGCCCGCCGCGCCGCCACATCGTCGAGCGCCGACAGCCGCGCTTCCAGCGCATCGGCCAGCGCCCGGCGATCGATGATCGCGCGGCGGCTGGGAACCTGGGTCTCGGGGCGGCTGGCCATGCCCCTACCTAAGCACGCGCCACGTCGAATGAAAGCCTAGCCCCAAAGCGCCGGCTCGGGCGGCCACACGTCCGAATGCCGGTAGTGCATGCCCCCCGACCGGTCCTCGATCAGCAGCGGCGCATCGAGATCGGCAAACTCGCTCTGCACCGCCAGGTGAAACGCCGGCGCCATCGCCAGCGACGTCCCCAGCATGCACCCGGTCATCAGCCCCAGCCCGCGCTGCCGTGCCGCATGCGCCAGCGCCAGCCCCTCGGTCAGCCCGCCCGCCTTGTCGAGCTTGATGTTGATGAACCGGTACCGCCCCATGATCGCCTCCAGGCTCGCCCGGTCATGGCAGCTCTCGTCGGCACACAACGGCACCGCACTCGCTACGCCGTCCAGTTCGCCGTCGCGTCCCGCCGGCACCGGCTGCTCGATCAACTCCACCCCCAGCCCGGCCAGCGCCGCCGCCGTCCGCCCCACATCGGTGCCGCCCCAGCCCTCATTGGCATCGACGACGAACCGCGCATCCGGCGCCGCCGCCCGCACCGCGCGCATGCGCTCCACATCCGCCGCCGCCCCGCCGCCGCCGCCCAGCTTCACCTTGATCAGCTCGCGCCCCCGGGCCGCCGCCGCCGCCTCGGCCATCGCCCCCGGCTCGCCCAGGCTGATCGTCAGCGCCGTCAGCATCGGCCGGAACGCCGGCAGCCCCAGCCGCTCGCGCACCGACACGCCGGACGCCTTGGCCTCCAGGTCCCACAATGCACAGTCGATCGCATTGCGCGCCGCCCCCGGCGGCATCAGCCCCAGCAGTTCGGCCCGCCCCACGCCGTCCGCGACCGCCCCGGCCATCGCCTTCACGTCTGCCGCCACCCCCTCGGCCGTTTCGCCGCGATAATAAATCGCCGTCGCCTCGCCCCGGCCAACGACAGAGCCCTCGGCCACCGTCGCCACCACCACATCGACATGCGTCTTCGCCCCGCGCGCGATCACGAACGCACCCCGCACCGGATAGCGCTCGATCCCCACCGTCAGCACCCGCGCCATCGCCACCCCTATTGCTTGTCCTCGCCGTCCCCCTAAACTCCCCCCATGGACGAAGAGCAAGACGTCGAGCTCGATCCCGTCGCCGCGGTGGCGCGTATCACCGCGCTTGAAATGCTTGTCCGCCAGATGATGATCGTCCAGCTCCGCATTCTCGACCGGATGGGCGAGATCAAGCTCGATCCCGCCTATATCAAGGGCATGGCCGAGGCCTATTCGGAAAAGGTCGACAGTTCGCCGATCATCGAATCCAACTGGCCCGAAGTGAACTACGCCTTCAAGGTCAACGTCCTCCACAACCTCGAGCGCTTCTTCGACGAGCTGGAAAAGCACATCCGCGAGCATCCGGCACCCTAGGGCAGGGGCCTCCGGCGGCCGGAGGCTTGCCCCCGGACCCCTGCCATGGACTTTCGCTCAGGCGGGGATGGGGGTGCGAGCTTCGATCCAGGCGATGATGTCATCCATGACCTGCTCGCGGCCGAGGTCGTTGAGCAGGTCGTGATAATGGCCTTCGTACAGCGTCAGCGTCTTGTCGGCCGACCCGGCGGCATCGTGGAACTGCTGGCTGCCGTCCGGCCGCGTCGCCTTGTCGGCGCTGCCATGCAGGATCAGCACCGGCAGGGTGATGCGCGAGAATTCGCGCTCGAACCGCTCGCCCGCCCGCGCCAGCGCCGCTACGGTCTGCACAGGCTGCACCTCGTCATGCGTCAGCGGATCGGCATTGAGCTGCGCCACCCATGCCGGATCGCGAGAGAAATCCTCCATCTTCAGCCGCAGCACATGCGCATGCGGGAAGAAATGGCTCGCCCCTTCCAGCAGCTTCAACGCGAAGTTCGGCGCATAGACGCGGAAGGCAAAGCTCTCGCAAATCAGCCCCGCCAGCCGGTCCTGATGGTCGAGCGCATAGGACACCGCCGTCACCCCGCCGGCACTGTGCCCGAGCAAGAATACCGGCGCCTCGGGATGCCGGGCCCGCGCCCGTTCGATCGTCGCAGACACATCATCGACATAGTCGTCGACGCTCTCGACATAGAAACGCTCGCCCTCCGACCGGCCGCGCCCGCGCAGGTCGAGCACGCTCACCGCAAACCCCCGCGCCGCCAGCGTTTCGCCGGCCCAGAGATACTGGCCGCCATGCGAATTCACGCCATGGCAGATGACGATTGTTGCCCGGGGCGTTCCGGCCGGCTCCCAGAAGCGGACGAAAATCCGCGGCCCCTCTGTCCGCTCGATCCACTCCTCACAGGCAGTCGCAGGCGTAGCGTGGGTCATCGTGGCCCCCTCGGACGAACCTTGCCAATATACAGCATCGCTGGGCCGGAGGATATGACTGTCATCAGGTCGCCAGCCAGACTTGACCCAACGCGGCGTGCGTCGCCGTCGCGCCTCAAAGCTGTCCGGCGAGCGCTTCCAGCTGGTTCAGGCAGGTCTCCCAGCCTTGCTGGAAACCCATCTCGTCATGCTTAAGACGATCGGCGTCGGACTTGTGGCGCACCACCGCCCGATACCATGTGCCTCCGTCGACCGCTTCCATCGTGATGTCTGCGGTCATGAAGGAATTCGCATTCGGCCGGAACTCCGGGCCGAGGGCGTCCGTCCACACCAGCCGTCTGAGAGGCTCGGCCAACAGGACGCAGCCGGGTATTTCCGACATTTCGGTCCCTTCCGGAGACGCCATCACGACCGAGAATATGCCCCCCGGCCAAGGCTCGATCGCGACGCGGGCGACGGTCCAGGGCTTGGGGGCAAACCATTGCACGAGCAATTCCGGCTCGGTCCACGCCCGCCAAAGCTGGGCAGGGCTGGCCTTCACCATGCGCTCCAGCACGAGATCGAGGGTCGGATCATGGGCCATCAGTTCCTCCATCGTCAGTCATCTGGGCAAGAAACGTGTCGAGCCGGTCGAGCCGCGCTTCCCAATGCGATCGTTGCTGGCCCAGCCAGAATTCGGCCGCCCGGGCCGCATCGGGCTGGAGCCGACAGGTGCGGATACGCCCTGCCTTGTCTGACCGGATCCAGCCGCCGGCCTCCAGCACTTTGAGGTGCTTGAGGAAACTGGGCAGCGCCATGTCGTGCGGCGCCGCCAGTTCGGAGACCGCCGCCGGCCCCGCCGCCAGCCGGGCGATCACCGCCCGGCGTGTGGGATCGGCAAGCCCATGGAAAATCGAATCAAGGTTAGCCATGTGTCTAACTATTATCACAAACGTGTTCGGGTCAAGTCAAAGCCTAGCGTTTGCGCCCCTTGGTCATCGGATCGGGCTTTTTCGGCCGCCGCCATCCTGCCGGGGGCTCGGGCTTGGGATGCTGGGTGCCGATGCCCATCGCGCCGGGCACCTGCGCATGGATTTCGCTGGGATCGATGTCGAGCGCGCGCAGCGCATCGCGCAGCCGGGCGGCGCGTTCGAAATCACCGGCCGCCGCTGCTGACCGCATCTCGCCCTCAAGCCGCTCCCGGTTCGTCGCCATTCGGTGAGTGTATCGCCGACAACACCCATGTCCACCAAGACCCCCTTTCAAGGGGTCCGGGGGCAA
>NZ_JBIMKZ010000025.1:0-38113 GCF_051860865.1 Polymorphobacter sp.
CCGTCGACAAAATAGGCGGCACCCGTCTCGACGCCGAACTGGACGTTGGCGAGCACGTTGGACTGGCCGCGGATGACCGGGCGGTCCGACGAGCGGCCGAACGCCTGGGAGAAGCTGATGCCCGAGGCCTGGCGGGCGAAATCATCGATCGAGGTCAGACCGAGGTTGGCGATCGACTTGTCTGAGATCGCACTGACCGCGATCGGCGCGTCGGAGAGATTCTCCTCGACCTTGCGCGCGGTCACCACCATTTCTTCGAGGCCGCCTTCGGTTGCTACCATGGTCTGCGCCGCGACGGGCATGGCCCAGGACGATGCCATGACCGGCCAGACGGCAACCGCCGCCATCAGCTTCATCCGCTGTGAAATCATCTGGTCTTCTCCCCTGATCCCCGGGCAGACGAGCGCCCCGGCCCATGGCCAATTGGCTACGCTTCGTCCAAGTTGTCCAGACAAAGCCGCGTCCTTTTCATTGCATTTTGACGACTGTGTCCGGAATGCAACAAAGCTGCGCGGGTTCGCGCGGTTGAGGGTGGCGCCGGGTGCAGGTATAAGCGGTTCATCCCAACAAATGTGAGGACCCAAGATGATCGCTACCAACACCCTTGTGCGCCTGCTGGCCAGTGTCGCTCTGGTCACCACCGTTGCCGCCTGCGGCGGCAGCGACAAGCCAGCCGAAACCACCGACACGACGACCATCGAGACTGCACCGGCCGAGGTACCAGCCGCGGAAACCCCGGCGGCGACAGAGGCCGCAGCGCCGGCCGAAGCCACTGTCAGCTATGCGTCGCTGACCGGCGATGCGGCGAAGGGCGAGCGGGTGTTTGCCCAGTGCAAGGCCTGTCATGTCGTCGAAGCGGGGGTCAACCGCGTCGGCCCGTCGCTGGCCGCAGTTGTCGGGCGCACGGCCGGCAGCATCGAGGGCTTCAAATATTCGCCGGCCAACAAGAACAGCGGCCTGGTCTGGACCGAAGAGCAGCTGTTCACCTATCTGGAAGCGCCGCAGAAGACGATTCCGGGCACCTACATGGCCTTTGCCGGGCTGAAGAACCCGCAGGACCGTGCCGATGTCATCGCTTTTTTGAAGACGAAAGCCTGAGCCTTTAGCCGAACGGCGCGTTCAGCTCGACAACCTTAATGTTGAGCGCGCCGGCGAAGGTGACCCAGACCAGATAGGGCAGGAACAGCAAGGCGGCGGTGCGCGAGAAGCGCCAACAATAGACGATCAGGATCAGGATCGAGGTCCACAGGAACCAGACCTCGACCGCCGCCCAGTCCGGCCGCTGCGCCCGGAAGAACAGGAAGCTCCACAACAGGTTAAGAAAGCCGTTCAAGGCAAACAGGCCGATCACCGTATCGCCGCTGACCCTGTCCGGCGCCGCCCGCCAGGCGGTAGCGCCGGAAATGGCGCAGAGCGCGAAGATCAGCGTCCAGGCAGGGCCGAACGCGATGTCCGGCGGCGCCCAGCTCGGCTGCTCGAGGCTGCGATACCAGGGGCCGAGCAGGGTGATGGTGGCGCCGACCGCCGCCGTCAGCGTCGCTGCAAGCGCGGCGATCATCCCCGGCAGCATCCAGCGTCCGAGGTTCATTGCCGGAATCCCCTGCGGGTGAATGTCGTCACGCGGCCTTTGGCTTGCCGAGGTTGCGGACCGCCGACAGGCCGGCTCCGAACAGCTGGGCGGTGTCCTTGAGGAAGATCTTGAGGTGCGCTATCGGCTTCTTGCGCGCCAGTTCCTTGTTCATATAGGCTTCCCAAGTCAGCTGCTGGATGTCTTTGTCCATGCACAGCTTGACGAAGCGCTCGCGCATGTTATCCGAGCGATACCAGAACCACTGCATCATCCCCAGCACCCAGAACACCTGGCCATGGGCCTTCATGAACCGGGCGCGGGCAATTTTCAACGCCGCCGGATCGCCGGTTTTCAGGAAGGTGCCGGCGGCCTCGGCGGCGGCACGCCCGCCGAACATGGCGTAATAGATGCCCTCCCCCGATGCCGGGGCGACGGTACCGGCGGCATCACCGGCGACGACGACATCCTTGCCATTGTCCCAGCGCTTGCGCGGCTTGAGCGGGATCGGCGCGCCTTCGACGCGGACGGTCTTGCAGTTGGTCATGCCCAGCTCCTCGCGGAGGTTGGCAACGGCCTTGCGCAGCTCGAAACCCTTGACCGCCGAGCCGACGCCGACGCTGGTCTTGTCCCCGTGCGGGAACACCCAGGCGTAGAAATCGGGCGAGTGCTTGCCCTGGTAAAAGACATCGCAGCGGTTGCCCTCGAAGCCGAGATAACCTTCGGGCGGGCTCTCGATGACCTCGTGATAGGCCGCGACGAACGGCACCTTCTCGCTGGCTGGCAGCGCCGCGCGAGCGACACCGGAGTTGCCGCCATCACAGCCAACGACGACCTTCGCCCGCACCCGTACCGGCTCGGAGCCGCGCGCCGCACCCTTGGGACGATAGCAGACAATCGCCGTGCCATCGGAATCGCGCTCCAGCGCCTCGAAGGTGCCATCGATGCGGGTGGCACCGTTCTGCGTAGCGCGCACGCGCAGCCATTCGTCGAAGACGTCGCGGTCGACCATGCCGACGAACCCGCCCTCGCCCACCGGCATGTCGACCTTGCGGTTCTTGGGGCTGATCATCCGCGCCGAATTGGCCGTTGTGCAGAGCAGCTCCAGCGGCACGTCGAAATCCTTGAGCATCCGCGGCGGGACGGCGCCGCCGCAGGGCTTGATGCGACCGGCGCGATCCAGCAGCATCACCTTGTGACCGGCCAGCGCCAGCTCATTGGCCGCCGTGGCGCCCGAGGGCCCGCCGCCGACCACAATCGCATCATATGCCTGTGTCATGCCATCAGCTCCCGTGTCGAGGCGGCTTCCGTGCCGCTGTTCAGGCGCACGGCAATGACCGCCGCCAGGATGAAGATCATCGCTTCAAACGCAAACACCAATTCGAAGGCCGAGGCGTCATCGCCCAGCAGCGCCCGGCCGGCATCGACGGCACTGGCGCCGAAGAAACCGCCTAGCCCGAAGGCCACCGCCTGCGAGGCGCCCCACAGGCCCATGCGAATGCCCTCCAGCCCGGGGCCGCCGCGCCCGGCGAGGTCCATCATTGAGCCGATCGCGGCGACAGCGAAGACGCCATTGGCGAAGCCGAGGACGAAAACCGTCGGCGCAAGCGGCCAGCCGCCGCCGACATTGGCGGCCATCGCCAGCCCCGCCAGCGCCGCCGCCGAGCCTAGGCAACCGCCGACGATCCAGCGCTTGAGCTTGAGCCCGGCGAAGCGCGCGCTGCCGCGCCCGGCGAAGCCATGGCCGCCGACGCCGACCAGAATCATGCCGAGCAGCACGCCGCCATGCTGGATGCCCGAAAGCTGGGTCGACTGCCCCGGCGTCATGCCGAACACCAGCCCGGCGAAGGGCTCGAGGATCAGGTCCTGCATCGCATAGGCCAGCATCGAGACGAAAACGAAGATGGTGAACAGCCGGGTCAGCTGGTCGGCCCAGAGGCCGCGCACGGCGTCGCCGAAGTCCGGCTTGACGATGATCTCTTCGCTGGCCGTGGCGGAGGGCCGGCCCTCGATCCCGGTGACGGCCACCAGCGCCAGCGCGAAAGCGCCGAACGCGACGCCCGCAGCGACTTCGAGCAGGCGTTCGGGCGAATAGGGCTCGAGCATCTTGCCGGCCGTGGTGGCGGTGACGACGATGCCTAGGATCATCATGATCCACGTCAGCGCCGCGGCGGCCGGGCGCCGGGCTTCGGTGGTTCGGGTAGCGAGGAGCGCCAGCAGCGAGGTTCCCGCCGCGCCGACACCGCCGCCGATCATCGCATAGGCCAGCACTGCCAGCAGCAGCGCCGGCATCAGGCCGGCGCCCATCATCAGCGTCGCCTGGGTGGCGAGCAAGCCGCCGCTGGCCAACACGGCCATGCCGGCGATGATCCACGGCGTCCGGCGGCGGCCTAGATCGGAGCCATGGCCCCATTTCGGCCGGCTGAGCTGGACAGCATAATGAAAGGCGACGAGCCCGGCCGGCAGCGCGGCAGCCTGGGCATATTCGACGACCATGATCCGGTTGAGAAGCGAGGTGGCGAGCATCACCACGGCGCCGATGGCGCTCTGGACCAGCCCCAACCGGGCGATGCCGAACCAGCCCAGCGTGGCGGCCCGGCCGGCCATCAGATCAGCCCCCGCAGGCCGATGGCGGCGGTGAGCATTCCCAGCACATAGAGGCTGACGCCTGTGGCGTTATAAAAGGGGGCTTCCCGCGCCGGATTGGCAATCAGCTTCTGCATGAAGACATATTGGCTGGCGACCGAGAAGGCGACCAAAGCCGCCGAAAAGATTAGCCCCCAATTTGCAAGCAGGCCGACGACGACGAGTTGCGGCAGCGCCATCGTCCAGCAGGCAAGGTGCGCGGCGCGCCGCTCCCCGAGGATCACCGGCAGCGAACGGACGCCCGAGACGCGGTCACCCTCGACCGCCTTAAAGTCGTTGAGCACCATGATGCCATGCGCGCCGGCGGCATAGAGGCAGAGCACGGCGATGATGCGGGCATCGGGCATGCCACCGACCATCACGGCAGCGCCGGTGAACCAGGTCAGCCCTTCATAGGCGGCGGCGCAAACGCCCGGCCCCCACCAGCCATTGGCCTTGGCGCGGATCGGCGGCGCCGAATAGATCCAGGCGAGGAAAACGCCGAGCACGGTTGCGGCGCCGACAACCGGATTGATGGCGAAGCCGACGATCAGCGAAATGACTGTCCCGATGATGGCAATTGCCAGCCCCCAGCGGCCGGGAATGCGCCCCGAGGGGATGGGCCGTTGCGGTTCGTTGATGGCGTCGACATGGCGATCGAACCAGTCGTTGATGGCCTGGCTGTTGCCGCAGACCAGCGGGCCAGCCAGCATCATGCCGGCGACAAGAAATCCCCAGCGTTCGGCCAGCGGCACGCCCGAAGAAACAACGCCGCACATGAACGCCCACATCGGTGGAAACCAGGTTACCGGCTTCAACAGCTCCAGTACGTCGCGAGAGCGGGGAAGGCGGCGCGCGGGGGCGGCGAGAGTAGCGGCGTCCATGGTGGTGTAAGCTAAACTTGACAGTGAGAGGCGTCAACGCGGCTGGACGGAAAAATAGGAAACGCCGACCGGTTTTTACCGGCGGTGTTCAGTCGCTGCCGGGAACCAGATTGCCCAGCCCGTGGCGATGCAGCTTGGAATAGAGGCTCTGCCGCGATAGTCCGAGAATTTCGGCCGCCGAGGCCCGGTTGTCGGAGGTGTAGGTCAGCGCCGCCTCGATGCAAAGGCGCTCGATCAGATCGGTCGATTCGCGGACGATTTCCTTGAGCGAAACGCGTCCGACCAGTTCGGTCAGCTGCTCGACTGAGCGAGGCAGCGGCCGGCTGTCGTCGGCGGCGGCGAGGACCCGGTTGGCGCGGCGGATGCTGAAACCGTAGCGGGTTTCGTCGCCCTCCTCCGAGGTGACCGCCGACAGCTCGACATCCTCCTCGCCGCGTCCGGCCGCCTCGCCGTCTGCGCGCGCAACGGTGGCGAAGTTGCGTACCGAGCCATGGTCCTTGAGCTGGGCGGCAAGGACGCCGAGATCGATCCCCGGCCGGCCGATGAAGCGGGCGAGCGGCGCGCCGCGCACATCCTCCTGCCGGGCCGCCTGAACGAGATCGAGAAACAGGCCGTTGGCTGCCAGGATATCGAGTCGCTGGTCGGTGAGGACGAAGGCATCGGGCATCCGATCGAGCACTTCTGCCAGCGGCCGGTCGTCCCGACCGCGGCCGCTCTCGGGCTTGAGGCGGAGCAGCAGGTAGCTGCCGCGATCCTGTCGGAACAGCGTGGCCGTGACGAGGCTGGACACGCCGCCGATCATCCGCAACCGAGTCGGCTGGCGCTGTTCAGCCGCCGCAGCGGCGCCGAGCAGCGCGATCGCTGCATCGCGGTCCTCGGGCATCACCAGCGCGCCAAAGGGCTGGCCTTCGAGCGTGTCGAGGGGCAGGCCGGCCATCTTGCGCGCCGCCGGATTGGCTTCGGTGATCCTTCGGGTCAGCGTGTCGACGATGATCACCGCTTCCTGCGTGCCTTCGAACAGTAGCCGGTAACGGGCCTCAAGCTGCCTGAGGCGCAGCGAATCGCGTTCCATCGCCTGCTGGGCGCGCAGCAGGCGCTGCTGGAGGGCGGCGGCTGCCCGCATGTCCCGGCCGATGACGACCAGCCGGCCATCGTCGCCGGCCGGCACAGCGAGGTAGCGAATCGGCAGATCGCCCGACACCGACGGATGGTTTACCTGGCGCCAGCGCCCTGGGGTTTGGCCTTCGAGCATCTCGTTGATCTTGACGCGATTCTCGGGAAGGACTGTGTCGGTCCAGGCGCGGCCCAACCAATCCTGCACACCGTGATCGGCGATATCGGGATTGCCGAGCGCGAAATCACGAACGATGCCGCGCGAATCGATCAGCAGCGTGACGTCACTGGCCAGCGCCAGCGCCTGTACAGCCGCATCGACGGATAGAGGACCAAGCGCCGACAAGGGCAACAGTCCGCTGTGCGGATCTTGAGTATGAGCGCGCACATCCATGGTGCCGGTCGGTCCTTGTTTAATGGTCCATCCGCCGGCCACCGCAGACGGGCTTAGTTGCTGGGTGGCGCGCCGCCCGAAAGCGGCATACGCAAGACTTGGGTTGTCATTAGATCATTGGCGACCTGAACGGCGCGTTGACCATCGGAGGCGGTACCGTCGGCACCGATCTCGAAAGCGAGACCCGGGCGCTCGGTAAATACCCGGCCGCCGACCATGATCAGGACCTGAGGATTGCGCGAGGCCCGGCGAACCGCTGCGATACTGCGGGCGAGCGCCGCCACATGCCGCTCGACGCTTACGGTCAGGCCGATCAGATCAAAACTCCGGCCCGCGGCCAGCGCGACCAGTTCACCTTCATCGAGCGCCGGCGCACTCCAGGTCTGCCAGCCGGCACGCCGGAAGAATTCCTCTACGATCATCGCGCCCAGCCCATGCTGCTCGCCAGGCGCCGGGGAAAAAAGGGCGCGACGCTCGGCACTGGGCGGTGCGGTCGTCCCCGGCACCAGTGCCGAAAGCGCGCGCACGATTTCCTGCAGGCGCCACAGGCCCATGGTGACATCGACGAAATCACAAGCATCTTCGTCCCACCAGGTGCCGAGCTGGCGGGCGGCCGGCGCCAGCAGGTCGAGATAGAGCGTCTCGATATCGACGCCGCCCTGCATCAGCGCCTCCACCTGCGCCATCAGCGGGCCGACCTCCTCGGTCAGCGTGGCGGCCGCGAAACGATCGCTGAAACCGGCCGGGATGGTCGCATTGCCGGTGATGGCCGGGCTGAGCGGCGCCGCCCCTTCCCGATGGGCGACCAGCAACTGGGGAATGATGTCGTTCTCGATGACTCGAGCCAGCGCGTCCGGGCTTGTGGCCTCGCGTGAGCGGAAGGCTGCACGTCGGGCACGGTCAAGGCTGCGACTTGCCGCTATCTTCGCCTCGGTGACGATTTCCAGCATCGATGCCATCCCGTCCCACCCCATCTTCGATTATCTGTCCACCGACTGGGCAAATGGCACGGTAAGGATGAAGCGCGACATACTGCCAGGCGGTGCAGACACGCTATCGAAGCTGCGGCCCTGTATCAAGCCGACTGAGTGTGCCCAATCACGAGAGTTGTCAATTCCTTTTGACGTAAAGGAAGGTTGACACTTGCCCGGCCAGTGCTAGTTTTTGGGCCAAGCAATCCGGGTGGAGCGACAATTGGGGACGCAGGGACAGGAACGCGCGAATGCCGCCGTGTCCACATCGAAGGCGGAAGCCTCGATGACGTCGCCGCCGCGTCGTCCGCTTTACACGCCGGAAGAACGTGCCCGCCGTGATTCCTCGCGATGGACGCTGGTCCAGGGCCTGCTAGCACCAGTACAATTCATCATCTTCGGGATCAGTCTGTACCTCGTCCTCGACTATCTACGGACAGGTCAGAACCAGGATTGGGCGTTGTGGTCCGTAGTCGTGAAAACCATCGCGCTCTATACGATCATGATCACCGGGGCGATCTGGGAGAAGGTGGTCTTCGGCAAATATCTGTTTGCCGAAAGCTTCTTCTGGGAAGATGTTTTCTCGATGCTCGTCATCGCGCTGCATACGGCCTATCTCGTCGGGCTATTCTGGAATCTGCTTGATACTAACCAGCTGATGTGGCTCGCGCTTGCCGCCTATTTCACCTATGTCATCAATGCTGGCCAGTTCATCTGGAAGCTGCGGATGGCGCGGCTGGAGGGGGCCGGCAGGCCTGAGCGCACCGGCGCCGGCAACGAGGCCGTGACGGCATGACGGTGACCATGGCCCCCCGTGCCGAATCGGTCGCACCGCGGCCCATTTTGCGGGAGCGTGGCCAGCGGGAAGTGTTCTGCGGGCTGACCGGCATCGTCTGGCTGCATCGCAAGATTCAGGATGCCTTTTTCCTCGTCGTTGGCAGCCGTACCTGTGCCCATCTGCTGCAGTCCGCGGCAGGTGTGATGGTATTTGCCGAGCCGCGCTTCGCCACGGCGATCATCGAGGAGCGCGACCTCGCCGGGCTTGCCGATGCCAATGAGGAGCTCGACAAGGTGGTCGGCCGGCTGCTGGAGCGCCGGCCGGAGATTCGCCAGCTGTTCCTGGTCGGCTCCTGCCCCTCCGAAGTGATCAAGATCGACCTCAAGCGCGCCGCCGAGCGCATGAACGCGCTGCATGCGCCACGCGTGCGCGTCCTCAACTATTCAGGCAGCGGCATCGAGACAACCTTCACCCAGGGCGAGGATGCCTGTCTGGCGGCGCTGGTGCCGGAGATGCTAGTCGATGACAGCGACCAGCTTCTGATCGTCGGTGCACTGCCCGATGTGGTGGAGGACCAGTTCCTGCGGCTGTTTGCGGAACTCGGCATCGACAAGGTACGGGTGCTGCCATCGCGCCGCTCGACCGAGCTGCCCGGCATCGGCAAGGGCACGCGCTTCCTGCTCGCCCAGCCGTTCCTCGGCGATACCGGGGGCGCGCTGGAAGGGCGGGGCGCACAGCATCTGCCGGCGCTGTTTCCGTTCGGGGCAGAGGGCACAACCGCCTGGCTGCAGGCAGCGGCGACAGCATTCGGCGTCGATCCGATGCGATTCCGCACCGTGATCGCGCCGGCGCGCGAGCGGGCCAAGCGGGCGATTGCCCGGCAGGCCGAGAAGCTGTCCGGCAAGTCGATCTTCTTCATGCCCGACTCGCAGCTGGAAATTCCGCTGGCCCGCTTCCTCCATGACGAACTGGGGATGACGCTGGTCGAGGTCGGCACGCCTTATCTGCACAAGGGCCATATGGCGCATGAGCTGGCGGCGCTGCCGGCCGATGTGCAGATTTCCGAAGGCCAGGATGTCGATCTGCAGCTGGACCGAGTGCGGGCACTGCGCCCGGACCTTACCGTCTGCGGGCTCGGACTGGCCAATCCGCTCGAAGCCGAAGGGCTGACAACGAAATGGGCGATCGAGTTGGTATTCACCCCCGTCCATGGTTTCGACCAGGCGGGCGACCTCGCTGAACTGTTCGCCCGGCCGCTCGGCCGCCGCGACCGGCTGGTGGTCTGAGATGCAACTGACCGTCTGGACCTATGAGGGCCCGCCGCATGTCGGGGCGATGCGCGTCGCCACCGCCATGAAAGGGCTGCACTATGTGCTGCACGCGCCGCAGGGCGACACCTATGCCGATCTGCTGTTCACGATGATCGAGCGGCGGGACCATCGCCCGCCGGTCACCTACACCACCTTCCAGGCGCGCGACCTCGGCGGGGACACCGCCGAACTGTTCCAGAAGGCGGCGCGCGATGCGTATGCGCGATACCAGCCTGAGGCGATGATCGTTGGCGCCTCGTGCACCGCCGAGCTGATCCAGGACGATCCGGCCGGGCTTGCCGAGACCATGGGGCTGCCCTGCCCGGTGATCGCGCTCGAACTGCCGAGCTACAGCCGCAAGGAAAACTGGGGCGCCGCCGAAACCTTCTACCAGATCGTCCGCCAGCTCGCAGACAAGCAGGCCAAGGCGCCGCCGCGCGACGGCCGGCGGCCGCGCGCCAATTTGCTGGGGCCGACGGCGCTGGGCTTTCGCCACCGCGACGACATCATCGAGGTGACGCGGCTGCTCGACGGACTGGGCATCGATGTTCATGTCGTGGCGCCGTTCGGGGCGCGGCCGGCCGATATCGCCCGGCTGGGCGAGGCGGATTTCAACGTGGTGCTCTATCCGGAAACGGCACTGGAGGCGGCACGCTGGCTGGAGAAGAGCTTTGGCCAGAAGTTCACCCGCGTCGTGCCGATCGGCGTCGGCGCGACGCGGACGTTCATCGCCGAGGTCTGTGCGCTGGCCGGGGTGACGGCGCCGGTCGACCCCGATGCCGGACGCTTCCCCTGGTGGTCGCGGTCGATCGACTCGACCTATCTGACCGGCAAGCGTGTCTTCATCTTTGGCGACGCCACCCATGCGGTGGCGGCGGCGCGGATCGCGCGTGACGAGTTCGGCTTCGAGGTCGTCGGGCTGGGCTGCTACAATCGCGAGTTCGCCCGCGAGATCAGGGACATGGCCAAGGAGCTGGGGCTCGAGCCGCTGATCACCGATGACTATCTGCTGGTCGAGGAGGCAATTGCCGCGGCAACCCCCGAACTGGTGCTCGGCACGCAGATGGAACGCCACATCGCCAAGCGTCTCCGGCTGCCCTGCGCAGTAATCTCGGCGCCCGTCCATGTTCAGGACTTCCCGGCCCGCTACAGCCCACAGATGGGGTTCGAGGGCGCGCAGGTGATTTTCGACACCTGGGTGCATCCGCTGGTGATGGGGCTGGAGGAGCATCTGCTGACGATGTTCCGCGAGGATTTCGAGTTTTCGGACGCGGCCGGCCCGTCGCATCTCGGCCATGGCGCAGCGCCAGCGGCCTCGCTGATCGAGGCGCCCGTCGAAACGCCCGTTGCCGCTACCTTGGCCACCGAGGCGCCGGAAGGCTGGCTTCCGGACGCCGAGCGCGAGCTCAACAAGATCCCGTTTTTCGTGCGCGGCAAGGCAAAGCGGAACACCGAGCGCTATGCCACCGAGCACGGCGTTCGCACGATTACGGTCGAAACCTTGTACGAAGCCAAGGCTCATTATGCGCGCTGACACGCCTCCCTCCGCGGGCACGCCGGCTCATGGCGTGCGGGTTGTCATGATCACGCTCGACAATCATCTGTCGGGTGCCGTGGAGCGCGCCCGCGCCCGGTTCGAGCGCGAGCAGCCGGGCGTGTCGATCGCCTTCCACGCCGCCGCCGACTGGGAGCATCCGGGCAAGCTCGACGAGGCACTGGGCGACATCGCTCGCGCCGACATCATCCTGACCGCGATGATCTTCCTGGAGGACCATATCCGCGCCATCAAGCCGGCGCTCGAGGCACGGCGCGAGCAGTGCGACGCGATGGTCTGCCTGATTTCGGCCGGCGAAATCGTCAAGCTGACCCGCATGGGCGACTACCGGATGGATGCGCCGCCCAAGGGGCCGCTCGGCTGGCTCAAGAAACTGCGCGGCTCGTCCAAGCCGCAGACCGCCAATTCCGGCGCCGCCCAGATGGCGGTGCTGCGCCGGCTGCCCAAGCTGCTGAAGTTCGTGCCCGGCACGGCGCAGGACGTGCGGGCCTATTTCCTCACCCTGCAATATTTCCTGGCGGGCTCTGACGACAATGTCTTCCAGCTGATCCGGGCGCTGGTCGATCGCTATGCCGATGGCCCGCGCAAGGCGCTCCGCGGCCAATTCAAGGTCGAGCCGCCGCAGGATTATCCGGAAGTCGGCGTCTATCATCCGGACCTGCCGGCGCGGATGAGCCATCACCTCGCCGATCTGCCGCGCCGCGCCGACGCGGTCGGCACCATTGGCATCGTCGTGCTGCGCTCCTATGTGCTGGGCAAGGACAGCAACCATTACGACGGCGTGATCCGCGCCATGGAAGGGCGCGGGCTGAACGTTGTCACCGCTTTCGCCAACGGCCTCGATGCCCGGCCGGCGATCGAAGCGATGATGATGAAGGACGGGGTCAGCACCGTCGATGCGCTGGTCAACCTGACCGGCTTCAGCCTCGTCGGCGGGCCGGCCTATAATGACGCGAAGGCCGCCGAGGAGATGCTGGCCCGGCTCGACCGTCCCTATGTCTCGGCCTTCCCGGTCGAGTTCCAGACGCTCCAGCAATGGGGCGCCAACCGCCAGGGGCTGCTGGCGATCGAATCGACGATCATGGTCGCCATTCCCGAGCTCGATGGCGGCACCGCGCCGACGATGTTCGGCGGCCGCTCCGACGGCGATGGCGGCACCTGCACCGGCTGCAGCCGCAATTGTCACTGGGAGCCGACCGGCCAGGTCCGCGCCATGCAGAGCTGCTCCGAACGCGCCGAGGCGCTGGCCGATCGGATGGTCAAGATTGCCCGGCTGCGCCGCGCTGCCGAGGCCGAGCGGCGGATCGGCATCGTACTGTTCAACTTCCCGCCCGGCGGCGGCGCCGCCGGCACCGCGCAGTTCCTCGCCGTGTTCGAGTCGCTGCACGCCACGCTGACGCGGCTGAAGGCCGAAGGTTATGATGTCGAGGTGCCCGAATGCGCCGATGCGGTGCGCGAGCGCATCCTCGGCGGCAATGCCGAACGCCATGGTACCGAGGCCAATGTCCACGCCAAGATCAGCGCCGATCACATCGTCGCCAGCGAGCCGCACCTGAAGGAAATCGAGGCCGAATGGGGCCCGGCACCGGGCAAGTTCCAGTCGGACGGCACCAACGTCTTCATCCTGGGTGCGCAGTTCGGCAATGTCTTCATCGGAATCCAGCCTGCGCTCGGCTATGAGGGCGATCCGATGCGACTGCTGTTCGACGGCCGCTTCGCACCGACCCATGCCTTCATGGCCTTTTACCGCTGGTTGCGGAACGATTTCGGCGCCCATGCCGTGCTGCATTTCGGCACCCATGGCAGCCTCGAGTTCATGCCGGGCAAGCAGTCCGGGATGAGCGCCACCTGCTGGCCCGAGCGGCTGATCGGCGACCTGCCGAACGTCTATCTCTATGCCGCCAACAACCCGTCCGAAGGCGTGTTGGCCAAGCGGCGCTCTTATGCCACGCTGGTCTCCTACTTGACCCCGGCGCTGACCAATGCCGGCGTCTACAAGGGCCTGGCCGACCTTAAGGCCAGCGTCGACCGCTGGCGCGCCACCGAGCCCGGCAGCGCCGATCTGGTATCGCTGGCCGAGGTCATTGCAGAGCAGGCAACGGCCCTCGACCTCGACGGCACCGACATCCCGGCACTTGCGGCACGGATCTACGAGATCGAGCGCGAGTTGATCCCGCAGGGGCTGCATGTCGCCGGGGCCGCCGCGACCGCCGAGGAACGCGTCGACATGCTGATGGCGGTGGCCATGGCACGCGGCGAGCCGATCAGCCATGACGACGCCGAGGCGATCATCGGGGGCCGGCTGGCGCTGACCACACCGCTGCTGCGCGAGCTCGCCTGCCTCGATTCGGCGCTGGCGACCAACCATGAGCTTGACGGGCTGATGACCGCGCTCGATGCCCGCTATGTCCGCCCGGTGGCCGGCGGGGACATCCTGCGCGATGCCGAGATCCTGCCGACCGGGCGAAACATCCACGGCTTCGATCCGTTCCGGCTGCCCTCGGCCTTCGCGGTCAAGGACGGCGCCGCCCAGGCGCAGCGGCTGCTCGACCGCAGCCTCGCCGACAGCGGCCATCTGCCCGAGACGGTGGCGATGGTGCTCTGGGGCACCGACAATCTGAAGAGCGAGGGCGCCCAGCTGGCGCAGGCAATGGCGCTGCTAGGCGCCCGGCCGCGATTCGACAGCTATAGCCGGCTGGTCGGCGCTGAATTGGTATCGCTCGAGGAGCTTGGCCGGCCACGGATCGATGTCGTCATCACCCTGTCCGGCGTGTTCCGCGATCTATTGCCGCTACAGACGCGGATGCTGGCCGAAGCGGCGCTGCTCGCAGCGAAGGCCGACGAGCCAGCCGAGTGGAACTTCGTCCGCAAGCATAGCCTGAAGCATGCCGCCGACCATGGCGTCGACCTGGAGACGGCTGCGCTGCGCGTGTTCAGCAATGCCGAAGGGGCGTACGGCGCGAACGTCAATTTGCTGATCGATTCGAGCGACTGGAGCGACCCGAACGAGCTGGCCGACTGTTTTGAGCGCCAGAAGGGCTATGCTTATGGCGTCAAGGGCGAGCCGAAGCGCCAGTCCGCGATGCTGGCCGCCACGCTGAAGACCGTCGACTGCGCCTATCAGAACCTTGAATCGGTCGAGCTCGGCATCACCAGCATCGACCAGTATGTCGACACGCTGGGCGGCATCAGCCGGGCGGTGACGCGGGCCCGCGGCGAGGCGGCGCCGGTCTATATCGGCGACCAGACACAGGGCTCGGGCAAGGTCCGTTCGCTCGGCGAGCAGGTGGCGCTGGAGACTCGGACGCGCATCCTCAATCCGGTCTGGATCGAGGGCCAGCTGCGCCATGGCTATGAAGGTGTGCGCCAGGTCGAGGCGGCGGTGACGACAACGATGGGCTGGTCGGCCACCACAGGTGAGGTCGACCCCTGGGTCTATCAGCGGATCACCGAGACTTATGTGCTCGATTCCGAAATGCGCGACCGCATTGCCCGGATGAATCCCCGCGCGGCGGCCAAGATGGCCAACCGGCTGATCGAGGCGTCGACACGCAAATATTGGGCCCCGAGCCCCGAGACACTCGCTGCGCTCTATGCAGCAACCGATGCCATCGAGGACGCCCTCGAAGGTGTGGGCCAGACCCAGGCGGCATGAGGAAACGACTATGGCCGTGATCGAAAAGACCCGTCCCGATGGCGAAGGCAGCCTTCAGGTCAAGCTCGACCCGCGTGACCGGATTGGCAATGCCAAGGTATTCGCCGTCTATGGCAAGGGCGGCATCGGCAAATCGACGACGTCGTCCAACTTGTCGGCGGCATTCTCGCTGCTCGGCAAGCGGGTGCTGCAGATCGGCTGCGACCCCAAGCATGACAGCACCTTCACGCTGACCAAGAAGCTGATGCCGACGGTCATCGATGTGCTGGAGACCGTGGACTTCCACCATGAGGAGCTGCGGCCTGAAGATTACATGTTCGAGGGCTTCAACGGCGTGATGTGCGTTGAGGCCGGTGGCCCCCCGGCCGGCACCGGTTGCGGCGGCTATGTTGTGGGCCAGACGGTCAAGCTGCTCAAGCAGCATCACCTGCTCGAAGAAACCGACGTGGTGATCTTCGACGTGCTCGGCGATGTCGTCTGCGGCGGCTTTGCAGCGCCGCTCCAGCATGCCGAGCGTGCCGTGGTGGTGGCGGCCAACGACTTCGACAGTATCTTTGCTGCAAACCGGATCATGGCAGCGATCAACGCCAAGGCGAAGAATTACGAGGTGCGGGTGGCCGGCGTCATCGCCAACCGCTCGGCGGCGACCGACGAAATCGACCGCTTTGCCGCCGCCACGGGGCTCGACCGGCTGGCGCATTTCCCCGATCTCGACGCCATACGCCGCTCGCGGCTGAAGAAGTGCACGATCTTCGAGATGGAAGACACAGCCGAGGTCAATGCAGTGCGCGACGAATACAAGCGGCTGGCGGCCCAGCTCTGGGTCGGCGGTCCGCCTTGCGACGCGCGGCCGATGAAGGACCGCGAGATCTTCGAGTTCCTGGGCTTCGAATGAGCCGGGCGCTGGCCTCGACGCGGCCCGTGGCAATTGCCACGGTGGACGACCAGCCGGCGCTGCAGCCGGGCTGGGAGAACAAGCGCGCGCGGCTGGAAACCTATTTCGACCGCACGGCCTTTGCGGCGTGGGCGGCAATGACTTCCGATGCGCCGGTCAGCAAGATCCGCGCGACCGTGCGCGCCGGCCGTGAGGAAATGCGTTCATTGCTGCTGTCCTGGCTACCGCAGGACATGACCGGGCGGCGTATCCTCGATGCCGGCTGCGGCACCGGCATGCTGGCGATCGAGGCGGCGCGGCGGGGTGCCGAGGTGGTGGGTGTCGATGTCTCGCCGCAGCTGGTGGCGATCGGCACTGAACGACTGCCCGACGATGTCCGCGGCCGCATCCGGCTGATCGCCGGCGACATGCTCGATCCAGCCCTGGGCGAGTTCGACCATATCGTCTCGATGGATGTGCTTATTCATTATGAAGCCGACCAGATCGCCGATGCGACGGCGCGGCTGGCCACCCGCGCCCGGCATTCGATGGTTTTCACCTTCGCGCCGGGGACGCCGCTGCTGCGCACG
Source organism: Polymorphobacter sp. (assembly GCF_051860865.1). Taxonomy (GTDB): domain Bacteria; phylum Pseudomonadota; class Alphaproteobacteria; order Sphingomonadales; family Sphingomonadaceae; genus Sandarakinorhabdus. Next base: position 16,317 of record NZ_JBIMKZ010000025.1, read on the forward strand.
GCCCGGGCCGTCGGCCAGTTCTTCCCGAAATCGGACCGGTCGCCGAGCATCGTGCCGGTCGGCCATGGCCATCTGAAGGCCAATCTCAGCCGTGTGCCCGGCGTCAGCCTCGGACGTGACGCGCGGGTAGCACGCGGCTTCTATACCAGCCATGCCCAGGAGGTGCTCCGCCGATGAGCGCCGATACCCCGCCGATCAAGGGTGGCGCGCGCTTCTGGGCGCGGATGGGCACCGAGTTCCTGCCCTTTGCCGATGCGGCGACAGTCGAACTGCCGCTCTCGCGCATCCTGCGACTGTCCTTGTTCCAGGTTTCGGTCGGCATCGCCATGGTGCTGCTCAACGCCACGCTCAACCGGATCATGATCGTCGAACTCGATATCGCCGCGACCTGGGTGTCGGTGCTGGTGGCGCTGCCGTTGCTGTTTGCGCCGGTGCGAGCGCTGGTCGGCCACAAGTCGGACAATCATGCGTCGTTCCTGGGCTGGAAGCGCGTGCCCTATATCTGGGCGGGCACTATGCTGCAGTTCGCAGGGCTGGCGATCATGCCCTTCGCCTTGCTGGTGATGACTGGTGACGGCGTCTACGGGCCGAAATCGGGCAACATCTTCGGCGCGCTGGCCTTTCTGATGGTCGGCGCCGGCGTGGCAGTCACCCAGACCGCCGGACTGGCGCTGGCCAATGATCTGGCGCCGGCGAAGGTGCGCCCGCGCGTCGTGTCGCTGCTCTATGTGATGCTGCTGGTCGGCATGTTCATCGGCTCGGTGGTGATCGGCCAGGCGCTGCGCGACTTTTCCGAGACCCGGCTGGTCGAGGTGGTGCAGGGCACGGCTGTAGTCACCGTCATCCTCAATGTGATCGCCATGTGGAAACAGGAGGCACGCATTCCCGGTGGCTACCGCCCGCCGGCCGACGCGCCCGATTTCAGCGCCCGCTGGTCCGACCTGATGGCCACGGGTCCGACGCGCCGGCTACTGATCGCCGTCGGCCTTGGCGCCGCCGGCTTCGGCATGCAGGATATCCTGCTCGAGCCCTATGGCGGCCAGGTGCTAGGGATGACCGTGGGCGAGACCACCGGGCTGACGGCGCTGTCTTCGGCCGGCACATTGCTGGGGCTGATGATCGCGGCGCGGCGGCTGGCCAATGGTGGCGATCCGGCACGGCTGGCAGGGGCTGGCGTCTTTGCCGGCCTGTTTGCCTTTGCCGCCGTGATCTTCTCGGCGCCGATCGGATCGACGACACTGTTCGGCATCGGTGCGATGGGCATCGGCTTCGGTAACGGGCTGTTCGCGGTCTGCACGTTGACCTCCGCGATGGCGCTGGCTGAAAACGGCCGTTCCGGGATCGCGTTGGGCGCCTGGGGCGCGGTCCAGGCCTCCGCGGCGGGGCTTGGCATCCTGCTCTCTGGCGCTATCCGGGACGGCATCGGCAACCTTGCAATGGCTGGAAAACTCGGCGCAGGGCTGACCAGCCAGGCCACTGGTTATACTATGGTCTGGCACCTCGAAATTGCGCTATTGTTCGGCACCCTGATTGCGCTTGGCCCGCTGGCGCGGCGGACCATGAATGCTCCATCCCGCGCCCGTTTTGGCCTCACCGAATTCCCAACCTGAGGGGGAGAATGCAAATGTCCAACGTTCATCTGGTAGGCGGCCTCGATATTGCCGAACTGACCCTTTACTTGTTCTTCGGCTTCTTCCTCTGCTTGGTCTGGTATCTCAACCGCGAGAGCCGGCGGGAAGGCTTTCCGCTGGAAGACGATCTGACCGGCCAGGCCCGTCGCGAACTCGGCCGGATGAACGACGATGTGATGAAGCCCAAGACGTTCCAGCTCCCGCACGGCCAGGGCACCCGTTCGCTCCCCGACGGCTACCGCGATCCGATGCCGACCAATGTTGCACCCCGCGCCTGGTCCGGTGAGCCGCTCGACGTGATCGGCGACAAGCTGTCGTCCGGCATCGGGCCGGCCGCCTATGCGCCCCGCGCCGACCGTCCCGATATCGACATGTTCGGCCGGCCGCGCATCGTTCCGCTGCGAGTCGATGGTCATATGACGATCGAGGGCCGCGACACCGATCCGCGCGGCCTGCCGGTCGTGGCGCTCGACGGCAAGGTCGCCGGCACCGTCCGTGACATCTGGGTCGACCGCGCCGAGCATCTGATCCGCTATCTCGACGTGGCGCTGACCGATGGCGGCACCGCCACGCTGCCGATGCCGATGGCACGGGTGAAGGCGCGTGAAGTCCATGTCGATGCGATCACCGCCGCGCAGTTCTCCGGCTCGCCGCAGCTGCGATCGCCGGACCAGATCACGCTGCTCGAGGAAGAGAAGGTTCAGGCCTATTTCGGCGCCGGCTATCTTTGGGCGACGGCTGAGCGGTCGGAGCCGTTTCTGTGACAGTTGAATACGAAATCGAGCCGATCCGCGGCCTGCCGGGCAACCTGCCAAAGGGCGAGCATATCGTCTGGCAGGGCACGCCCGACTGGCAGACATTTGCCCGCAGCGTGTTTCACACGCGGCTGGTGGCGCTATGGTTCCTTTTCGTGGCGAGTCTTGCCTTTGTTGCCGGCGGCACAGGCGTGCTGGGCGCGGCGATCACGCTGATCGTTGCAGCACTCGGCCTGGGGCTGCTGGGACTGCTGGCCTGGGCCGGATCGCGGTCGACGGTCTATACGCTGACCAACAAGCGCATCGTCATGCGCTTCGGCGCCGCCGTGCCGAAATGCGTGAACCTGCCGCTGGCCAAGATCGGGGCGGCCGATATCCGCCCGGTCGGCAACGGCCATGTCGACATCGTGCTGCGGCCGACCGAGCGCTTCCCGCTCGGCTGGCTGCAGGCCTGGCCGCATGTACGGCCCTGGAAGGTCGCGTCGCCGCAGCCGATGCTGCGGGCCCTGCCTGACTCGTTCGTGCCGACCTTGTCAGAAGCGCTGGCCAGCGCCGATCCGGCGCGCACCACTGTCGAATCGCCGGCCTCGGCGGTCTCCCCCGGCATGGTCGCGGCGGCATGAGCGGGTTTCACAACGAGAAATTTCCGGTTGGCGCGCTCTATGGCGCTGGCGGGCTGATCGGCATTGCGCTGATTGCCGTATTCAGCGTCCGCGCCGGTCTGGTGGAAGGGCGGCCGACCACCCCCGAGATCCGCGCGCAGAATCATGTAGCCGTGACGAAGGAGCGCCTGTTCCGCTTCGCCGACCGCAAGGATGGCGCGCTGGTGATCCGCGATGCCGGCACCGATGCCGAGGTCGTTGTGCTGGAGCCTGGCACCAACAGTGGTTTCATCCGTGGTGTCATGCGCGGCCTGATGCGCGAGCGGATGCTGAAGGAAACCGAACGCAGCGCGCCGGTGAGGGTGACCGAATGGGCCGATGGCGCGCTGACGCTGACCGATGTGTCGACCGGTCGGATCATCGAGCTGGGCAGCTTCGGGCCGGACAACCGCCGCGCCTTTGCCGCCATCCTCGATGGCCGGCTGCCGCCCGTGCCCAACAACCTGCCCGACCTGCGCGCCACCGTGGCGCCGGCGGAAGCGAAGGACCCGGCCTGATGGCCTTGTTCGCCGGCCCCAGTTTCGAGACGGGATGCACCATCGCGGTGTCGCACACCGCCGATGCCCTGCATGCCCATGTCGAGCTGGACGGCGATATCGTGCTGGGGCCGGGCGACCATGTGCAGGTGCACGGCGCGCCGGTGACGCTGCCGTTCGGCGGCGCGCTGACCTTGCGTCGGACGGCAACGGTTCGTCGCGCCGGCCTGATCGAACGGCTGTGGGTCAAGCTCCGCGCCAGCCTCGAACTTACGGAATTGTACGAAATCACCTTCACGTCGGAGAAAGCCCGGTGAACGCTCACGCTCCCATCGCCCCGGACACGCTGACCAAGGCTGACACCGTCGCCATGGCGACCCAGGAGACGGTGCTGTCGCCGCGTTTCTACACCACCGATTTCGACGCAATGGACCGGATCGACGTGTCGCCGGTGCGCGCCGAATGGGACGCGCTGATCGCCGAAATGACCGCCGACCCGAACAAGCGCCACTTCAAGCGCACGCCCGAATTCGACGGCGTCATCGAAAGCCTCGAGCCTGAGCTGCGCCGTGAGTTCACCGACTTCCTGGTCTCGTCGATGACATCCGAATTCTCGGGCTGCATCCTCTATGCCGAGATCGCCAAGCGCGTGAAGAACCCGGACGCCAAGGCCCTGTTCCGGCTGATGGCCCGCGACGAAAGCCGCCATGCCGGCTTCATCAACGACAGCCTCAAGGATGCCGGCATCGGTATCGATCTCGGCTTCCTGACAAAGGCCAAAAAATACACTTATTTCAAACCGAAGTTCATCTATTACGCCACGTACCTGTCCGAAAAGATCGGTTATGCGCGCTATATTACCATCTACCGCCACCTCGCGCGCAACCCGGAGCGGCGCTTCCACCCAATCTTCAAATGGTTCGAGGAATGGTGCAACGACGAGTTCCGTCATGGCGAAGCGTTCGCGCTGCTGATGCGCTCCGATCCCAAGCTGCTGACCGGCCTTAACAAATTGTGGATCCGTTTTTTCCTGGTTGCCGTCTACGCCACCATGTACGTCCGCGATCACAACCGCCCGGTCCTGCACAAGGCGCTGGGGATCGACATCACAGACTACGACTTCACCGTGTTCCGCATCACCACCGAGATCACCCGTCAGGTCTTCCCGGTAGCGATCGACGCCGATGCGCCGCGCTTCCGGGCGCTTCTAGAGGAGATGCGGACGATCTCCGCGACCATCGACGTCACCCGCGAACATCCCGGCCTGTGGTCGAAGCTGAAGCGGACCGGCCTGTCGCTCAAGGCCGCGGCGACGTTCGTCCAGCTCTATCTGCAGCCGGTCGCGCGGCAGGATCTGCCCGCCACCATCCGTCTGCAACCCGCCTGGTAGCCGCCGTCGCCGATGTCTGCACTCGTCCTTCCGCTGCTGTTTGCGACCGTGCTGTGGTTCCTGTCCACGGGGCTGGTGCTGTGGCTTGACCGGTTGCCGAGCCACACCTGGCCGATCAGCATCATCGGCGCCACCGTGCTCAGCGGCTTCGCCATGGGCGGCATCATCTTCACCGCTGGCGAGACCGGTGCCGTAGCCGCCTATGTGGCCTTTGTCTGTGCGCTGATCCTCTGGGGCTGGCACGAGATGAGCTTCCTGATGGGCTTCGTCACCGGCCCCAATCGGGCGCCCTGCCCGCAGGACGCCCGCGGCTGGCGGCGCTTCCGCTTGGCGGCGGCGACGCTGATCCATCATGAGGTGGCTATCTTCGCCACGGCACTGGTGCTGATGGCCGCCACCTGGGGCCAGCCGAACCAGACGGCAACGCTGACCTTCATCTTGCTGTTCGTCATGCGGCTGTCGGCGAAGTTCAACGTCTTCGCCGGCGTGCCGCACCTGTCACTCGAAATGATGCCGGACCATATGCGCTATCTGGCCAGCTATTTCCGCGTCGCCCCGGTGCGCTGGTTCTTCGTCGCCAGCCTGGCCGGTATCGCCGCAATCGCGGCCTGGCTGGGCACGCTGGCGCTGGCGGCGCCCGATGGACTGCAGACCGGCTATGCGCTGGCCTTTGCACTCGTCGTGCTGGCGTTCCTCGAGCATGGATTTCTGGTCGTGCCCTGGCAGGACACGGCGATGTTCCGCTGGGCGATGCGCCGGCGCGAGCAGAAAACTGCGCAACGTCAATTACAAGCCGCGACAATAGAGCAATCATCAACACTTGCAGCCTTCGAGGCGGCACGGCAATAAGTGGGGCAGGAGAAGACCATGGATTATGAGGCGCACTTTCAGGCCGCCCTTGATGGCCTGAAAGAGAAGGGAAATTACCGGGTGTTCGCTGAGCTTCAGCGGCACAATGGCGCCTATCCAAAGGCTACCCGCTATCTTGAAGACGGTACCCAGGACGTGACCGTCTGGTGCTCCAACGATTATCTCGGCATGGGCCAGCATCCAGAAGTGGTGCGCGCGATGCACGAGGAGCTCGATCGGTCCGGCGCCGGTGCTGGCGGCACGCGCAATATCTCGGGTACCATGCATGTCCACCGCGAACTCGAGCGCGAATTGGCTGATCTGCACGGCAAGGAAGACGCGCTGCTGTTCACCTCGGGCTATGTCTCCAACTGGGCGGCGCTGTCGACGCTGGCCTCTCGGCTGCCCAATTGCGTCGTGCTGTCGGACGCGCTTAATCATGCCTCGATGATCGAGGGCATCCGCCACAGCCGCGCCGAATGCCTGCGCTTCAAGCACAATGACCCCGAGGATCTCGACCGGCTGCTGTCCGGGATCGAGCCCGGCCGGCCCAAGCTGGTGGCGTTCGAGAGCGTCTATTCGATGGACGGCGACATCGCCCCGATCAAGGAGATCATCGAGGTCGCCGAGAAGCACGGCGCGATGACCTATATCGACGAAGTCCATGCGGTCGGCATGTACGGCCCGCGCGGCGGCGGCGTTGCCGAGCGCGAAGGGCTGATGGACCGGCTGACGGTCATTGAGGGCACGCTGGCCAAGGCTTACGGCGTGGTCGGCGGCTATATCGCAGCCTCCAAGGCGCTATGCGATTTCGTCCGCAGCTTTGCCTCGGGCTTCATCTTCACCACCGCCCTGCCCCCGGCGATCGCCGCCGGCGCGCTGGCCTCGGTCAAGCACCTCAAGGCCAGCCCTTTCGAGCGCAAGCGTCAACAGGAGCGCGTCGCCAAGGTGCGCTCGGCACTGCGCGGCATGGGCATTCCGCAGCTGGAAAACCCCAGCCACATCATTCCGGTGATGGTCGGTGATGCCAAAAAGGCCAAGATGATCTCGGACTGGCTGATGGAGCACCACGGCATCTATGTGCAGCCGATCAACTACCCGACCGTGCCGGTGGGCACCGAGCGGCTGCGCATCACGCCGTCGCCCGTGCATTCGGACGATGACATCGACCGACTGGTGAAAGCGCTGTCGGACATCTGGGGCCAGTGCGCGCTGCACCGAGTCGAGGCCGCCGCCTGAATCCTGTTTCGTCGCGCGCTTAGTCGCGCGCGAACAGCAGCAGTGCCAACAGCGACGCGCCGCAGGCGCCGGCCACCCACAAGCCGACGGCGACTAGCCCATAGCTGCCGACCAGTGCCTGTGCGACCACCGGCGTCAGCCCGCCGCCGATGATGCCGCCAGCATTGAAGGCAAGGCTGGCGCCCGTATACCGCACCCGCGCCGGGAACAGACCCGGCAGCCAGGCGCCGAGTGGGCCATAGACAAAGCCCATGGCGAGCAACGCCAGGCAGAGAAACAGCGCCAACCCGCCCAGCCCCAGCCCGAGCAGCGGCGCCATCGCCAGCCCCGCCGCCATCCCGGCCACGCAGCCGCCGATCAGCACCGCGCGAGGGCTGAAGCGGTCCGAGAGCCAGCCCGACAGGCCGATGCCCAGCGCCAGGAACAGAATGGCGCCCAATTGCACCATCAGCACCGTTTCGCGAGCATAGCCCATTGCCGTCGTCGCATGGCCGAGCGCGAAGGCGGTGGAAATGTAGAAAAGCGCGAAACAGGCGACGACGCCGAACACGCCCATCACCGTCCGCCCGAAATGATGGCGCAGTAGTTCGACTAGCGGTACCTTGGCAGGCGGCGCCTCGGCCATCGCCTCGGCAAAGGCTGGGGTCTCCACCAGCCGCAGCCGCACCCACAGGCCGATCGCCACCAGCAGGATCGAGGCCAGGAACGGCAGTCGCCAGCCCCAAGCCTGGAACTCGATGTCGCTCAACCACAGTCCCAGCCCGAGGAACAGGCCATTGGCGGCAAGAAAGCCCAGCGGCGCCCCAAACTGCGGGAACATGCCGAAACGGCCGCGCCACCCTGGCGGTGCATTCTCCACCGCCAGCAGCGCCGCCCCGCCCCATTCTCCGCCCAATCCGAACCCCTGGCCGAAGCGCAGCACGCACAGCAGCAGCGGCGCCGCCCAGCCGATGGCGGCATGGGTGGGCAGGAAGGCAATGAAGAAGGTGCTCAGCCCCATGATCAGCAGCGACGCGACCAGCGTGCTCTTGCGGCCGATACGGTCGCCGAAATGGCCGAATGCCAGTGCGCCTATAGGCCGGGCGATGAAGGCGACGGCAAAGCTCGCGTAGGCGGCCAGCAACTGCGCCGATTCGCTCTCGGCCGGAAAGAACAGCGGGCCGAAGACCAGCGCGGCGGCAGTGGCGTAAATGTAGAAATCGTAGAATTCGACCGCAGTGCCAGCAAGGCTGGCGGAGAGGACGCGTGCGTGTCTTTTCAACAAGGAAGGGGCCTCCGGCGGCTGGGGCCTTGGCCCCAGACCCCTTTAGTTGGGTCTGTGCGTTCGTAAATGGGGCGGGTCGGTATTTCTCAAGCGGCGCAGGCGGTGACGGGGAAGCGCAGCAGCCGTTCGCCCTCGCAGACCAGCGCCACCAGCGGACCGGGGATGGCGGCAGCGAAGGCCGGGCTGTTGATGTCGAGGCCGCCGGCGAGGCTGCCATAGGCAGGCAGGACCAGCTTGGTCGCGCCCAGCGCAAAGCAGCGGCGGCGGATCGCCCGACCCTTCATGCGCACCGTCAGTTTGGGGTGGAAATGGCCGGACAGCTCGGGCCGCGCGTCGCCGGGCTCGGCCTCGTGGCGCAGCACCAGCGGGCCGAGCATGATCTCATTGTGCATGGTGCCGGGCAGATCGTCGCCGCGCCGGGCATCATGGTTACCGGTAATCCACTGGATGTCGGCGCGCCGGGCGATCTGCGCCAGCCGCAGCTGGGCCGAGGCCGGCAACCGCGCCGGCCCGGCCGAATCATGGAAGCTGTCGCCGAGCGCGATGACGGTCCGGGCGCCGGTACGGTCCAGCGCCGCCTGCAAGCGGATCAGCGTCGCATCCGAATCCCAGGGTGGCAGCGGCCATCCGCGCGCGGCGAAATAGCTGGCTTTCTCCAGATGCAGATCAGCCACCAGCAAGGTGCCGCGCGCTGGCCAGAACAGCGCGCCACAAGGCAGAGGCTGCAGGGTTTCGCCTGAGAACAAAAGGGGCATATCGCTGTTTCGCATGCACATGGCCGGCCAGCAAGCCCATTGGCGACGAAGCGATGCGGCGATAGCATTGGGCCATGCACGTCGTCCCCGATCCCGCCGCACCACCGGTGCTAAACATCAGCTTCGACCAGTTCCTCGCCATCGATATCCGCGTCGGACGGATCGTCAGCGCGACGCCCTTCCCGGAGGCGCGCAAGCCGGCGATCAAGTTGCTGATCGATTTCGGCCCGGTCATCGGCCAAAAAAGGTCGAGCGCCCAGATCACCGAACATTATGCCTGCGAGTACCTGCCCGGCCGGCTGGTCGCGGCGGTGGTCAATTTTCCGCCGCGCCAGATCGGCAAGTTCCTCTCCGAGGTGCTGACCTTGGGCTTCCCGGACGAAGCCGGCGCCGTCGTGCTGATTGCCCCGGACAAGGACGTGCCGATCGGCGGGCGGCTGTTCTAGTCTGGCGTCATTGCTTCCCGGGTCAACGCCTCGGCTTCAGCCAGCAGCGCGCTGTCCGCGCTGCCGCCGACCACCGACTCGCGGCCGATATCGAGCAGCACCGGCACGGCGAGCGGGCTGACACGGGCCAGCCGCCGATGGGTCAGGCGGGACTGGGCAGTTTCCAGCAGCGCGGCCAGGCGATCGAGGTCGGTCAGCTTGTGGCGGGCGTCGTTCCAGGCGGCGCTAAGGAGCAGATGGTCGGGCTGGTGGCGGCGCAGCACCTCATAGATCAGGTCGGACGAGACGCTGAGCGCCTTGCCGGTCTTGTGTTGTCCCGGCAGCGTCCGCTCGATCAGCCCGCCGATGATCGCCGTCTCGCGGAACGCGCGGCGCAGGAACGGCGATGCGGCGACCCATTCGGCCAGCTCCGCCTCGAGGATGTCCGGGCTGAGCAGCGCTGCAAGGCCATTCGGTTCGTGGAGAGACCAGCAGGCGACGACATAGTCACTGGCGACGAAGCCGAGCGGGGCGAGGCCGGCCGCCTCCATCCGCTGGGTCAGCAGCATGCCCAGCGTCTGATGGGCGTTGCGCCCGGCAAAACCATAGACGACCATGAACCAGCGGCCATCGCGGGGAAAGGTCTCGATGAGCAGGTCGTCCAGGCCCGGCAGCACCGAACGCAACTGCTGCATCGCCAGCCACTCGGCCACGTCCGCGGGCATCTCGGGCCAGCGCGCCGGCGTGTTGAGCAGCGCCCGCACCCGCGCCGCGAGGTTGGTGGCAAGCGGCATCCGCCCGCCCATGTAGCTCGGGATCGACGGCGTACCGCGCCCCATCTTCACATGGATGTCGGCACCCGCGAATCCGGTAACTTCCAGCACCTGGCCGGCGAACAGGAAGCTGTCTCCCACCCGCAGTTGCCCGGCGAACCACTCCTCCACCTGCCCCAGCGACCGGCCACCGGCCCGCCCGCCACGACCGAATTGGACGTTCATCGTTACCGCCTCGACAATGGTGCCGGCGTTCAGTCTATGCTGCGCAGCAAGTCTTTGATGCGTAAGGCGTAGTGTCCCGTCCCCTTGCGGCATCAGGCGACGGTATCGCTCGTAGGCGCGTAGCGCATAGCCACCGGTGGCGACGACATCGACGGCGCCCTCGAAATCGGCGCGGGACAACTGGGCATAGGGCGCCGCAGTCCGCACCTCGGCGTAAAGCGCGTCCGGCGCGATCGGCGCGGCGCAGGCCATGGCGAAGACATGCTGCGCCAGCACATCAAGGCTGCCGGCGCGGAACGGCTCCTGGTCGAGATCGTTCGCCGCCACCGCATCCCGCGCCGCCACCGCCTCCAGATATTCGAAGCGGTTGCCCGGCACGATCAGCGCCCGGCTGGCTTCCTCCAGCCGGTGATTGGCGCGGCCGGTGCGCTGCAGCAGTCGCGACGCCCCCTTCGGCGCCCCCATCTGGATGACGAGGTCGACATTACCCCAGTCGATGCCGAGATCGAGGCTGGCGGTGGCGACGATGGCGCGCAGCCGGCCCGTCGACATTGCCGCCTCGACCTTGCGCCGCGCTTCTGGCGCCAGGCTGCCATGATGGATGCCGATCGGCAGCGCCTGGTCGTTCAGCGTCCACAGCTCCTGGAACAGCAGCTCGGCGAGCGCACGGGTGTTGACGAAGACGATGGTCAGCCGCGCCGCCTCGATCCGCTTCATCACCTGGGCGGCGGCCCAGCGGCCATTGTGGCCGGACCAGGGGATGCGGTCCTCCGGCGTCAATATCTCGATGACAGGCGGCGCCCCCTGCGGACAGCGGACGAGCTGGACGCTGGCCGCGTCGACATCCGGTGCCAGCCAGCGCTGGAACGGCGCCGGGTCGGCGATGGTGGCGGACAGGCCGATGCGGCGCAGCCCGGGCGCCAGCTGCTGGAGCCGTGCCATCGCCAGCGCCAGCTGGTCGCCACGCTTGCCGGCCGCGAAGGCGTGGATCTCGTCTACGACCAGCCGCTCGAGCGTGGCGAACATCGTCTCGGCCTGCGGGTAGGACAACAGCAGCGACAGGCTTTCCGGCGTCGTCAGCAGGATCTGCGGCGGGTGCACCCGCTGCCGGGCCTTGCGGTCGGACGAGGTGTCGCCAGTGCGCGTATCGACCTCGATCGCCAGCCCGGCCTCGGCGATCGGCGCCAGCAAATTGCGCTGCACATCGCTGGCCAGCGCCTTTAACGGGCTGACATAGAGCGTGTGCAACCCCTCGCGCGGGGCGCGGGTGAGCGCCGCGAGGCTGGGCAGAAAGCCGGCCAGCGTCTTGCCGGCGCCGGTCGGCGCCATAAGCAGCGCATGCTTGCCGGCGGCATCGGCCGCCAGCATCTCGAGCTGGTGCGGCCTCGGCGACCAGCCACGCGCCTCGAACCAGCCGGCCAGCGCCGGCGGCAGTACGTCGTCTATTTGCAGGGGCCGAGCCGCTTTGCCGTTACCCGGCTGGCCATGGTCATCGGCCCGGACTTCATCGAGCTGCTCATCGCATAGCTGGTCGGCGTGTAACTGCCCTTCATCGACACCACGGCCGGGCCCTGGTCAGTCTTGCAGCTCAGCTCGGCATCGATGCTGCCGCCCTCGAAGCGGAAGCGGTTCATCGTGCAGCTCTTGTCGGCAGCCAGCATCTTCTTTGGATCGGCCTCGGCTTCTTCGGGCGTCAGGCAATAGGTGACTGTGGTCGGCCGCCCCTTCATCATCGCCAGCGCCTCGGGCGGCATGCCGGGCATGCTGGCGCTTTCGATGACCGTAACCGCCTGCCACTGGCCCGGCGTCACCTTCGGTGCGGCCAGGGCCGGGGTTGCAGCGATCATGACCGCGACGAGAACAATGCGCATGAAACCTCCCTGTGACACGGGCAAACCTAGCCGAGCCGGATGCGATGCGGCAAGAAGGGACATGATCGACTGGATCGAGCCGCACCCCCACGGCATCTATGTGCCCCCCGCCGACCTGTGGGTGGACCCCTCCCGCCCGGTCGACCGGGCGCTGGTGACGCACGGCCATGCCGACCATGCCCGCAGCGGCCATGGCAAAGTGCTGGCGACGCGTGAGACGCTGGCGATCATGGATACGCGCTACGGCCTGCAATCGGGCGCGCAGATCGCCGCGCCGGGCGAGACCATCCGGATCGGCGATGTCAGCATCCGCTTCGTGCCGGCCGGCCATGTGCTGGGCTCGGCACAGGTGGTGCTGGAGCACAAGGGCAGCCGGGTGGTGGTCAGCGGGGACTACAAGCGCCGCGCCGACCCGACCTGCGCCCCCTTCGAGCCGGTGACGTGCGACATCTTCGTCTCCGAGGCGACCTTCGGCCTGCCGGTATTCCGTCACCCGCCGATCACCGGCGAGATCGACCGGCTGCTCACCGCCCGCGCCGCCAACCCCGATCGCTGCGTGCTGGTCGGCGCCTATGCGCTCGGCAAGGCGCAGCGTGTCGTCGCCGAGCTGCGCGCCGCCGGTTATGACGCACCGATCTATCTGCACGGCGCCATGCTGCGATTGTTCGCGCTCTACGAGGCGTTGGGTGTGCAACTTGGCGAGTTGCTGCCGGTGGGCACGCTGAAGGGCGAGGCGCTGAAGGGCCAGATCGTCATCGCACCGCCCTCTGCACTCAACGACCGCTGGTCGCGTCGGCTGCCCGAGCCGATCACCGCCATGGCATCCGGCTGGATGCGGGTGCGCCAGCGCGCCCGGCAGCGCGGCGTCGAGCTGCCGCTGATCATCTCGGACCATGCCGATTGGGACGAACTGACCGCCACCATCACCGAGATCCGCCCGGCCGAGCTCTGGGTCACCCATGGGCGCGAGGAGGCGCTGGTGCATTGGTGCGCCTTGCGGCAACAGCGGGCGCGCGCACTGGCCATGGTTGGGCGCGAAGAGGACAGTGAATGAGCCCGGTCTATCCCCTGTTGAAGCCGCTGATATTCCGGATCGACCCGGAAATCGCGCATGGCATGACGCTGAAGGCGCTGCCGCTGTGGCCAAGCGCCGCCCCCGCACCCGATCCGATCCTTGAAACGCACCTCGCCGGGATGGCGCTGCCCAACCCGATCGGGCTGGCGGCGGGGTTCGACAAGGACGCCGAGGTGCCGGACGCGATGCTGCGGCTGGGCTTCGGCTTCGTCGAATGCGGATCGGTGACGCCGCGCCCGCAGGCCGGCAACCCCAAGCCACGGCTGTTCCGGCTGGTCGAGGACGAGGCAGTGATCAACCGCATGGGCTTCAACAACCAGGGGCTGGCGGCGGCGGTGGCGCGGTTGAAGGCACGTGCCGGCAGGCCGGGCGTCGTCGGCTTCAACCTCGGCGCCAACAAGGACAGCGAAGACCGCACCGCCGATTATGTCACCGGCATCGCCGCCAGCGCGGCGCACGCTCGCTACATTACCATCAATATCTCGTCCCCCAACACGCCGGGGCTGCGGGCGCTGCAGGACGGCGCGGCACTGGCCGACCTGATCGGCCGGGTGCAGGCAGCACGGCCAGCGGGGACCGGCCCGCTGTTCGTCAAGCTCGCCCCGGATCAGGAGGAAGCGGACTATGACATCATCGCCCGCGCCGCCATCGACGGGCGAGTCGACGGGCTGATCGTCGCCAACACCACCATCCGCCGGCCGCCGCTGCGCTCGGCGCACGCCGGGGAAGCCGGCGGCCTGTCCGGCGCGCCGCTGGCGCCGCTGGCGATGGCGGCGCTGAAGGCCTTTCGCAGCGCCACCGGTGGGCAGCTGCCACTGGTCGCCGCCGGCGGCATCGCCAGCGCGGCGGACGCGCTGGCACGGATCGAAGCCGGCGCCACGGCCGTGCAGCTCTATTCAGCGCTCGTCTATCACGGCCCCGGGCTGGCGGCGTGGATCGCGCGCGACCTGGCGACGCTGCTCCGCCAACGCGGCTTTGCCCATGTCGGCGAAGCCATTGGCAGCCGGGCCTAGCCCCGCCTATGGTGCCGGCCATGCACCGCTTCCTGCTCGCCCCGCTACTACTGCTCGCCGCCTGCGCCACCACGGCGCCACCGCAAGCGACAGTCCCTTCCTATGCCGGCGTCGCCTCGGCGGCGCACCCGCTGGCCGCACAGGCTGGTCGCGAGATCCTGCAGCAGGGCGGCAGCGCGGCCGACGCTGCCGCAGCCGTGATGCTGGCACTGACCGTTGTCGAGCCGCAATCGAGCGGCATCGGCGGCGGCGGCTTTCTCGTCTATCAGCCGCCGCGCGGCCCAGCGCTGACCATCGACGGGCGGGAGACCGCCCCCGCCGTCGCCCGCCCCGGCCAGTATCTGAAGCCTGACGGCCAGCCAATGCCGTTCCGCGAGGCGGCGACCGGCGGCCATGCCGTCGGCGTACCCGGCAATGTCGCGCTGATCGCCGAGGCCCATAAGCGCTGGGGCCGGCTGCCCTGGGCGGCGCTGTTCGCACCGGCGATCCGGCTGGCACAGGGCTTCGAAGTCAGCGACCGCATGGCGCAGTTCGTCGGCTTCGGCCGCGAGGCGCTGAGCCGCAGCGCGGAGGCACGGGCGCTGTATTTCGATGCCGCCGGCCAGCCGGTGAAGGCCGGGACCCGCTTCGCCAACCCGGCGCTCGCCGCAACGCTGCAGACCCTCGCCGACCAGGGCGCCGACGCCTTCTACAAGGGTAGTGTCGGCACCGCCGTGGTCCGTGCCGTCAGCACCGCCGAGGCCGCGCCAACGGCGATGACCATGGCCGACCTCGCCGCCTATGGCGCCCGGGTGGCACCGCCGGTCTGCGGCTCTTATCGGCAATACACAGTCTGCGGCATGGGGCCGCCGTCGTCGGGCGCGGTCGGCGTGCTGCAGATGCTCGGCCAGCTCGAACGCTTCGATCTGAAGGCGCTGGGGCCGGACAGCCCGCAGGCCTGGCACCTGTTCGCCGAAAGCCAGCGGCTGGCCTATGCCGATCGGGACAAATGGCTCGGCGATCCGGCCTTTGTCGGCGTGCCGGTGGCGGGGCTGATCAGCCGGGACTATATCGCCCGCCGTTCGGCACTGATCCGGGACGACGCCCGGCTGGCGCAGGCCGAGCCCGGCCTGCCCGCCGGGGCGCCCGAACGCCAGGCCGCCAATGACAATGAAGTCGCCGGCACCTCGCATTTCGCGGTGGCCGCTGCCGATGGCTCGGTGGCGACCTACACCTCCACGGTAGAGCGGTCGTTCGGCTCGGGCATTGTCGCCGCCGGCATGGTGCTCAACAACGAGCTGACCGATTTCAACTTCGCCCCCGAGGACCAGGGCGCGCTCACCGCCAACGCGGTGTCGCCGGGCAAGCGCCCGCGCTCGTCGATGAGCCCGACGATCGTCTATGACCGGCAGGGCCGGGTGGTCGTGTCGCTGGGCGCGGCCGGCGGCAGCACGATCATCGCCCAGGTCGCCAAGACGCTGATCGCCACGCTCGACTAGGCGATCGCCGCGCCGCAGCTCGTCGCCATCGGCGAGCGGCTGTCGATCGAAAAGGGCACGGCGCTCGAAGCCATGGCCCCTGCCCTCGAGGCGCTTGGCCACAAACCGGTGCCCGGCGCCCTGCCGCTGAAGGCCAATGGCGTGGCGCGCGTCGGCAGCGGCTGGGCCGGTGCGGCCGATCCGCGCAGCGAAGGCATGGTCGCCGGCTATTGAGCATTGGCCCGTCGGCAGCGGCCGGCTAAGAATGGCGGTGGCGGTCAACAGCCGGGGAGGTCGAATGAACGCAATCCGCAAGTTCCTGCCCCCTGCGCCTTTGCCGCCAGCGCCCTGTGCGGCACGGGCGGATGCCTGCCCCAATCTGGTGCGGCTTTTCCTGGACTGGGCCGAGGAACGCGGACCGCTGACCATGCTGGCTGCCAAGCGCGACGGCCAGTGGCAGGAAACCAGCTGGGCCGAGGCCCGCGACACCGTGGCCAGCCTGTCGGCGGCGCTGCTCGATCTCGGCATCAAGGCCGGTGACCGGGTGGTGCTGGTCTCCGAGAACCGTCCCGAATGGTGCCTCGCCGATCTCGCCATCATGGGCGCCGGCGCCATCACCGTGCCGGCCTATGTCACCAACACCAGCGCCGACCATGCCCATATCCTCAACAATTCCGGCGCCCGCGCGGTCATTGTCTCCAACCAGAAGCTCGCCGCCGCGCTGCTACCGGCGGTGGCCGAAACCAGCGCCTGCCGGATCGTCATCGGCATCGAGCCGCTGAAGCATGCCCAGGCCGGCGAGCTGGCCGAATATCAATGGCATGCGATCATCGCCGCCCGCGCCGGCATGGTGTCGGTGGACCGCGCCACGCTCGCCGCTCGCGCCACCGCCGAACGCGACGACCTGGCCTGCATCGTCTATACCAGCGGCACCGGCGGCAGCCCGCGCGGCGTCCGCCAGCACCACGGCGCCATCCTGCGCAACATTGCCGGCGCCATCACCGTCATCGAGCAGGATTTCGTGGCCACCGCCTATCGCGAGCGCTTCCTGTCTTTCCTGCCGCTCAGCCACGCCTATGAGCATACCGCCGGCCAGTTCATGCCGATCGGCATGGGCGGCGAGATCTGGTATGCCGAAAGCCTCGAGAAGCTCGCCGCCAACATCGAGGAAACACAGCCGACCTTCATGGTCGTGGTGCCGCGGCTGTTCGAGGTGCTGCGGACCCGGATCGCCAAGGGCATCGAGAAGCAGGGCGGGGTCGCTGTTACCCTTCTCAATCAGGCGTTGCGGCTAGGCCGCAAGCGGGCGCGCAATGAACCGCTCAGTCTCTTCGAGCGCGGCCTCGACCCGCTGCTCGATCGGACCATTCGCAAGAAGGTCCAGGCGAAATTCGGCGGCCGCCTCAAGGGCCTCGTCGCCGGCGGCGCCCCGCTCAACCCCGAGGTCGGGGTATTCTTCGCCTCGATCGGTATCACCATCCTGCAGGGCTATGGCCAGACCGAGGCCGGCCCGGTGATCAGTTGCAACCGCCCGCGCGCCCGCATCAAGATGCACAGCGTCGGCCCGCCGCTCGACAAGGTGGAAGTCCGGATCGCCCCCGACAGCGAAATCCGGGTACGCGGCGAACTGGTGATGGACGGCTATTGGATGAACGATGCCGAGAGCCACCGGGTGCTGCAGGACGGCTGGCTGCTGACCGGCGACATCGGCCATATCGACGCCGACGGCCATCTCGTCATCACCGACCGCAAGAAGGACATCATCGTCAACGACAAGGGCGACAATGTCGCGCCCCAGCGCGTCGAGGGCATGTTGACGCTGCAGGACGAGATCGCCCAGGCGATGGTCTATGGCGACAAGCGGCCCTATCTGGTGGCGGTGGTGGTGCCCGAGACTGAATGGGCGCTGGGCTGGGCCCGCGAGCAGGGCATGCCGGCCGACATCAGGAAGCTGGCGCATGAGCCGGAATTCCACCGCGCCATCATGGCCGCCGTCGACCGGGTCAATGCGCGGCTATCGGTCGTCGAAAAGGTCCGCCGGGTGATCATCGCCGACGAACCGTTCTCGACCGAAAACCAGCAACTGACCCCGTCGATCAAGATCCGCCGCCATGTCCTCAAGCAGGTCTATGGCCCCCGTCTGGACAAGCTCTACGGCGGCTGATCGATAGGGCTTCAGGAAGCCCAGTGGATATCGATGTCCATCTCGAGATCGGCGAGCAGCCGGCCGACCGGCATCTGGCTCGATGCCCCGTCTTTCAGCGCCTTCTCCAACATCTTGCGCTTGGCCTGGCCGGTCAGCATCAGCGTCACCACGCGCGCCGAGACCAGCGCCGCCTTGGTCAGCGTGACGCGCGGCACCGGCATTGCTTCGGGCATCGGCTCGGGCCGCACACCGATCGCCTTGCGGGCATTGGGACCATTCAGCGCCGCATCATAGTCGGGGCCGGGGAAGATGCTGGCGACATGGCCGTCCTCGCCCATGCCGAGCAGCGCCAGGTCGAGCGGCCAGTCGAGCGCCGCCAGCCGTTCGTCGGCAGCGCGGCCGGCCATCACCGGATCGGTCTCGCCGGCGGCCAGCGGCACCACCCGCGCCTTCTTCGGAAGGAACAGCCGCGCCAGCATGCCGACGTTCGAGCGCGGGTCGGTCGGCGGCACCAGCCGCTCGTCGGTCGGCACGATGGTCACATCGGCCCATTCGAGCTTGCGCTCGGACAGCAGCTGAAGCGCCCGCTTCGGCGTCTCGCCGCCCGGCAACGCCACAAAGGCCCGGCCGCGCGCCTCCAGCGCCTGTTCGATAAGGAACGCGACATCGCCGGCCACAGCCTCGGCGAACTCGTCCGCGTCGTCGTAATCCCACCATTCTGCATCGATCATGCCGGCCTGATGGCACAGCCGGGCAGCGGAAGAAACCCCTTCACTCACGATGATAGGGGTGCCCCTCCAATATCGTCATCGCCCGATACAGCTGCTCAGCGAGCATGGCGCGGGCGAGCAGATGCGGCCAGGTGGCCCGGCCGAGCGCCCAGACCAGGTCGGCCCCGTCGCGCATCGCCGGCTCGTGGCCGTCCGCCGCGCCGAGCAGCAGCCGCACCTCGCGGATGCCAGCATCCCGCCAGCGCCCCAGCGATTCGGCGAGCTGCGCCGAGGACAGGTCGCGCCCGCGTTCATCGAGCACGATTGTCCGGCACGAAGCCGGCGCCTCCGGCCAGCCAGCCTGTTCGCCCAGTTCGGTGACCGTCAGCACCCCGCGCAGCCGCTTCGCATAGCGCGCCACCAGCTCGGCCTCCGGCCCGCGCCCGATCCGGCCCCGGGCGAGGATATGCAGCTTCATCCGGCTCAGGCCGGGCGCGGCGGCGCCTTGTCCGGCGTCATCCGCGCGGTCGCCTCGGGCTCCATGCTCCACATCTTCTCGAGCGCATAGAATTGCCGGACCTCGGGGCGGAACAGATGGACGATGATGTCACCGATGTCGATCAGCACCCAGTCGGCCGTCTGCAGCCCCTGCATGCGCACCGAGCGGCCGAAATCGGCCTTCACCCGGTCGGCGATCTTGTTGGCCATCGATGCCACCTGCCGGCCCGAGCGGCCCGAGGCGATCACCATATGGTCGGCCATCGTCGACTTGCCGGCCAGCGCGATGGTCACCACTTCGATCGCCTGGTCATCCTCCAGGCTCGCCAGCACCATCGCCAGCAGCTCGTCGACCCGGTCGGGCGCTGTGCCGATGCGCGGTTTCTTCGGGCGAGGGGCCCGCTTGGGCGTTGGTGTGGTTTCAATCGTCAAGTGACAGGATCCCCATGGGAGGCGTGAGAGAAGGACTGGCGGCGGGCGCCGAAGCGACGATACCAGTCCGGATCGGCAGCGCGAAGGGCCGTTGCGGACAAAGGCGTCTGCCGAATTTCGAGAATGACGATGGCGGGTGATTGCCAGTCTGTCCAGCGCGCCGCCTGGGCCCGCGGCCGCCGCCAGCGCCGCAGCCAGCCCATCGCCGGGGAGGCAAGCGCCGGCCCCATGAACCGCGGTCGCGCCAGCACGGCGATCGGCAGCAGCCGGGCGAAGCGCCGCCAGCGCCGCCAGCGGTGCAGCTCGGGCAGGATATCGGCGCCCATCAGCCAGATGAACCGCGCGCCCGGCTGCGACCGCTGCAGCGCCGCCACGGTGTCGACCGCATAGCGGGTGCCGAGCGCCTGCTCGATCGTCGTCGGGCGGATGCGCGGATGCCGCGCCACCGCCTCCGCCGACGCCAGCCGCGCCGCCAGCGCCGCCATGCCCTCGCCGGACTTCAGCGGATTCTGCGGCGACACCAGCCACCACACCTCGTCGAGCCGCAGGATCCGCATCGCCTCGAGGCTGATGTGCCGGTGCCCGGCATGCGCCGGATTGAACGAGCCGCCGAGCAGCCCGATCCGACGCCCGCCAAAGCGAATCAGGGCCGCACCTGGCCTGTCCCGCGCACCAGGGTCTTGTAAGTGGTCAGGCCTTCCAGCGCGACAGGGCCCCGCGCATGCAGCCGCCCGGTGGCGATGCCGATCTCGGCGCCGAAGCCGAACTCGCCGCCATCGGCAAACTGCGTCGAGGCATTGTGCAGCACAATGGCGCTGTCAATGGCGCCGAGGAACCGCCCCGCCACGCCGCCATCCTCGGTGACGATGCTGTCGGTATGGCCCGAGCTGTGCGCCTGGACATGGGCGACCGCCCCCTCGATCCCGTCGACCGTCACCACCGAGGCGATGGCATCGAGCCATTCGGTGTCATAATCAGCCGGCTGCACGGCAACCGCGCGCGGCTCCAGCGCCCGCGCCGCCGCATCGCCGCGCAGTTCGCAGCCGCCATCCGCCAACGCGCCGAGCACGGCCCGCGCCGTCGCCTCAGGCAGCGCCCGGTCGAGCACCAGCGTCTCCATCGCCCCGCACACGGCGGTGCGCCGCAGCTTGGAATTCCGGACGATCGCCACCGCCTTCTCGGGGTCGGCGGCGGCATCGACATAGACATGGTTGATGCCATCCAGATGCGCCAGCACCGGCACCCGCGCATCGGCCTGCACGCGCGCCACCAGCCCCTTGCCGCCACGCGGCACGATGATGTCGATCAGCCCATGCGCGCCCAGCATCGCGCCGACCAGCGCGCGGTCGCCGGCCGGCACCATCTGCACGGCGGCGCGCGGCAGCCCGGCCATCTCCAGCCCCTCGGCCATGCAATCGAGCAGCACGGTGTTGGACCGCGCCGCCTCGCTGCCGCCGCGCAAAAGGCAGGCATTGCCGGACATCAGGCACAAGGCCGCCGCATCGGCCGTCACCCCGGGCCGGCTCTCATAGATGATGCCGATGACGCCGAGCGGCACCCGCACGCGGGTGAACGCCAGCCCGTTGGGCGTCGTCCAGTGGCGAATCTCCTCGCCGACCGGGTCGGGCAGCCCGGCCACGGTCTCCAGCCCCGCCGCCAGCCCCTCGACGCGCTTGGCATCAAGCGCCAGCCGGTCGAGCAGCGCCGCGGTCAGCCCCTTGTCGCGGCCCGCCGCCATGTCCTCGGCATTGGCGGCGAGAATCTCGTCGGCGCGGTCCCGGATCTGCGCGGCGGCCGCATTGATGGCGCGCGCCTTGGTGGCCGTCGGCGCCGCCGCCAGCACCGGCAGCGCAGCGCGGGCCGCGCGAGCCATCGCACCAATGATCGATTCGGGCGTCTGTTCGTCAGTCATGTCCATCACACCAATACCAGATGATCCGCGTGCACCAACGCCGCGCGCGGCACATAGCCGAGCACATCACCCTGGTCGTCATAACGCAAGCCCATGATCGAGCGGGCGTCCTCGGCGTCATAGCCGGCCAGGCCACGGCCGATCGGCCCCTCCGGCCCGAGCAGCGCCACCACGTCGCCGCGCGCGAACTTGCCTTCCACGCCGATGACGCCGGCCGCCAGCAGGCTCTTGCCGCGCCG
>NZ_JBIMKZ010000026.1:0-37993 GCF_051860865.1 Polymorphobacter sp.
TGGCGACGACGGCGAAGCTGGCGGTGCCGAAGAAATCCTGGGTCACCGAGCGCCACAGGTCCCACAGCGGCTTGATCGTGGTGTGCTTCTCGCGGGTGATGAACGGCTCAGGATCGACGCCGGTCAGTTCCCCGAGTTTGCGCAGGAACAGGGTGGTGGAATTGAGACCGATCGGCGCCTGCAGATAGGGCCGCTCAAGAGCCTCGCAGAGATTGCGGCCGAACTCCCGATACATGCAGATGTTGACGCTGGCATCGGCGAGCTTGCGGACGTCGGCGAGATGGCTCCCGAGCGGGAAGACCATGTTGACCTCGCAGCCGATGCCCTCCACCAGCCGCCGGATCTCGGCGAGGTCGGACGCCATGTTGAAGGTGCCGTAGATCGGCCCGATGATGTTGACGAGCGGCTTCTCGCCGTCCTTCCGGACCTTGGGCGCCGGCATCTTCTTTGGGCCATATTGCGTCCACAGCCAGGTCATGGCGCGGTCGGCCGACTGCCACTGGTCCTCGTCGATGGTGCGCGGCAGGAAGCGCTGGATGCTGGTGCCTTCCGGTGTCACGCCGCCGCCGATCATCTCGGCGATCGAGCCGGTGACGACCACCGAGGGCAGCGCCGGATCGAGCGTCTTCCAGGCGCGCTTCATCGCGGCCTCGGTGCCGGTCTTGCCGAGTTCTTCCTCGCCAAGGCCGGTGACGACGATGGGCAGCTCGTGCGGCGGCAGCCCATCAGTGTAGTGGAGGACCGAGGTTACCGGCAGGTTCTCGCAGCCGACTGGACCATCGATGATGACCTGCAGGCCCTTCACCGCAGTGAAGACATAGACCGCGCCCCAGTAACCGCCGGCCCGATCATGATCGAGGATCAGCGTCATGAGCCGATGGCCTCCTCGGCCTTGGCGGCGGCGAACTGCTTGGCGGCAAACTTCTTCTTGAACTCGGGCCGGTCGACAGGCGTGTCTTCCCATATGCCGGCAGTGTAACCTTCGCCCACGCCCTCGAAGAACGCCTGCATCTTGTCGAACCGCGCCTTGTTGCCGAGCGCGCCATTGATCACCTGCGCGAGGCTGCCGGCGCCGGCCGGGCCCATCAGCGGACGGGCGGAGATCAGGTTGGTGAAATACAGGCCGGGAATGGCGTTGGTCTTGGCGTGCTGGACGACGGGAGTGGTGCCGATCGCCAGGTCCGGGCGATATTCGTCGACCGCCGCGATATCCTGCTCCAGGCTGGCGCGATACTGGATGCGCACGCCCTTGGCCTCCAGCCACTCGCGGTCGGGATCGGACCAGCGGGTGCGCGGCGCGGCGGTGCCGACATAGGGCACGTCGGCGCCCGATTCGATCAACAGGCGCGCCACCAGCAGCTCCGAACCTTCATACCCCGAGACGGTGACCCGGCCCTTGATCGGCTTCCCGGCCAGCGCGCCGGCGATGGCGGGAAGGAACTTGTTGTGCGCCGCCGCGATCTTGTCGGCGGAGATGCCGCAAGCCTCGCCGATGGCGGTCAGCCAGGCGGCGGTGCCGTCACGACCGACCGGGGCCGAGCCGACGATCTTGCGGCCAGCGGCTTCGAATTCGCGCACAGACGCGGTGTAGAAGGGATGGATCGCCGCAACGGCGGCGCAATCGAGCGCGGCATAGAGCTCGCGCCATTCGCGCGTCGGCACGACCGGACCGGCGGCGAGGCCCATCGGCTCCAACATCATCGAGATGCCCACCGGATCGGCCGGGAACATCTCGCCGAGCAGCGTGATCGTCGGCTTGTCCTGGCGCACGGCAGGCGCCGCGACCGGACCGGCCATCACTTCCTTGCGGGCATAGGACAGCATCGCCCCGGCGAGCACGTCCTTCGCCTCGGCGTGGGTCGGCACGCCGAAGCCCGGCACGTCGATGCCGATGATTCGGACGCCGTTGATGACATCGGGCAGCAATTGCAGCGGCACGCCCGAAGCGGTCGGCACGCAGAGGTTGGTGATGACGATGGTATCGTACAGCGCCGGGTCGGCCATCTCATGAACCGCCTCGCGGATGTCCTCGAACAGCTTGCCGGTGACCAGAGATTCCGAATTGAAAGGCACATAGCCGACGGTGCGGCGGGCGCCGTAGAAATGCGAGGTGAAGGTCAGGCCATAGACGCAGCAGGCCGAGCCCGAGAGGATGGTGGCGGTGCGGCGCATGCGCAGGCCGACGCGCAGAGACCCGAAGGCCGGGCACATCGACTGCGGCTGATCGTGCGGCCCCTTGGGATAGTCGGCCGCATAGCGATCGAGTACTTCGGACTTGCCGGCCTTGGCCGCCGCTTCACGCATCGTATCACCGCCGGCATGGCAGCCGGCGCCTTCGATCGGGGCATCCACCACGGGGGGCGCGCCCTTGAGATCGAGCGACTCAGACATTGTCGTAGACAACCTCGAGCGAGGGGCGGGTCTCGAAGACGCCGCCGCGCATGTCGGCCTGTGTTGCGGCCTTCAGCGTGACATTGCCGCCGGTATCCTCGGGCTTGAACAGGCCGAGCAGCCCATCCTGGTCGAGCGGCGACGGGCGGACCGGCGGCGCGGTCTCGACGTTGGAGGCCAGCTCGGCAAACAACGGGCCCCACTGGCTCTCGGTGGTGCCGATGATCTGGTAATTGGCCGATTTCTTGCGAATATCGTCGTGCGCCGGGATCGACACCAGCACCGGAATGCCGACCGCATCGGCAAAGGCCTGGGCCTCGCCGGTGCCGTCGTCCTTGTTGATGAGGATGCCGGCGACACCGACATTGCCGCCCATCTTGCG
The DNA here is from genome assembly GCF_051860865.1 of Polymorphobacter sp. GTDB lineage: Bacteria > Pseudomonadota > Alphaproteobacteria > Sphingomonadales > Sphingomonadaceae > Sandarakinorhabdus. Next base: position 2,774 of record NZ_JBIMKZ010000026.1, read on the forward strand.
GAAATATTCGACGGCCTTGCAGACATTGTTGGCGACATAGAGCGACTGCAGGTCGTTCGAGGCGACGACGATCACCTTCTGGCACATGTCCCGGGCGATCGGCAGGCCGAAGCCGCCGCAGACAACGTCGCCAAGGAAATCGAGCAGCACATAGTCGAAGCCCCAGTCATGGAACCCGAGCTTCTCCAGCGTCTCGAAGCCATGGATGATGCCGCGACCGCCGCAGCCGCGACCAACCTCCGGTCCGCCGAGCTCCATGGCGAAGACCCCGTCGCGCTGGAAGCAGACGTCCTCGATCTTCAGCTCCTCGCCGGCGAGCTTCTTGCGCGACGAGGTTTCAATGATGGTGGGCGTGGCCTTGCCGCCGAACAGCAACGAGGTAGTATCCGATTTCGGATCGCAGCCGATCAGCAGCACCCGCTTGCCCTGCTGGGCCATCATGTAGCTGAGGTTCGCCAGCGCAAACGACTTGCCCGAACCGCCCTTGCCATAAATGGCGATGATCTGGGTTTCCTTGGTGACTTCGCCGGTATGGACCGGATCCGGCTCGATCGACGCTTCCGCGCGAAGGGCCGCCACTTCATCGAGAAGCGTCTGGACACTCATGCGACATCTCTCCAGTCAAAGACCATCTTCAGGCAGGACGGATCGCTGAAGGCCTCGCCATAGGCCGTCGGCGCATCATTGGCCGGCACCCGGTTGGTCACCAGCCCGTCCAGCGAAAGCCGCCCGGAGCCGACCATGGCGATGACATCGGCCAGATCCTGCGGCTGGAATTCGGTGGCCACGCGCATCCGCATCTCGCGGCGGAAGGCAGGGGCGAAATTGAAGTGCAGCGGCTCGGCATAGAAGCCGACGAGGACGATCTCGCCGCCATGGCCCATCCGCATCACCAGCGAATCGAGAATGTCCGAGTCGCCGGAAGCATCATAGATGCTGCGATAGTCGCGCCGCTCGTCGGCGTCGGCCGTCGTCACCGTATAGCCGTCGGCACCACTCATCCGCTCGGGAGCAATCTCCCAGACCGTGGGCGTCCGCCCTTCGGCCACCGCCAGGCGCGCAAGCAGTCGGCCGAGCACACCGTGACCGATGATCAGATCCGGCAGGTCGCCGCCGACCAGTGCGTGGCGGGCCGTCGCGGCCAGAGACATCAGCACGGCCTGGTCCCCGAGCCCGGCAGGAATCGACAGGACACGGCTGCTGCCGGTGACCAGGGTCCGCGCAGAACCGCCGAAGAGGCCGCGTGCGCCAATGAATTTGGAGGAACCGGGCACGAACACCGTGTCGCCGATACGCGACTTCGCCTTGGCGCCGGCATCGACGACGCGGCCCACCGCCTCATAGCCTGGCACCAGCGGATACCCCATGCCGGGAAACGCGGGCATCGTGCCCTTGTACATGAGCTTTTCGGTGCCCATCGAAATGCCACTGAAATCCACGGCGACGACGAGATCATCGGCGTCAGGCGGAGTCATGCCGAGACGGCGGAGCGTAACCTGCCCCGGAGCCTCCACAACGACCGCCAATGTATCCATCCGTGCTCCCCGGAAGCGCGTCCCTCCCGGGCGCCCTTCTCCATGGCGTCAATTTATCGCAACAGATGCCGATGTAAAGAGAACTTGACGGTTTTGTGCGTCAAAAAGTTTTTACACATGCCGACGTCGGGCATGGAATGTGTCTTGACTAACGTTCGGCCAGCAGAATTCGCGCCACCATTGGCAGCGCGGAGGGCAATTCGCGCACTCGGGCGAAGCCGGCGCGGGCGAGCATCGTCCGATATGCCTCGGCGCTGCGCGGACGCCCGGAGCCCATGGCCCACAGATACAGGCCGAAATAAGCGTCTCCCATCGCCTCGGCGCCAAGCGTGCCGGCCATGGGCTCGGCGATCAGCAGATGGCCACCGGCGGGCAGCGCGGCATGGACCGAAGCCAGCAGCGCCTGCACTACTTCGTCATCATGATCGTGAAGGATCCGCACCAGGCTAATAAGGTCGGCACCGGTCGGCAGTGGATCATCGCGAAAGCTGCCACCGTGCACCGCCACTTTGGCCAGTCCGCGGCCGGCAAGCACATCACTCGCCGCGGCGACCACTGGGGGCAGGTCGAAAAGTGCCAGTTCCAGCGAAGGATGGCGCGCCGCCACCTCGGCGAGGAAGGCGCCATGGCCGCCGCCGATATCAAGCAGCCGGCGATAGCGGCGAAAATCCAGGCTCTCCAGCACCTGCTCGGCGACCATCGGCTGGGAGGCAGCCATCAGTGTTGAATAAGCAGCGGTCTCGACATCATCGGCACGCGCAGGCTCGCCGCGCCCGGCCGATTCGGCATAGCTCCAGAAGCGGGCCAGCTTGCCGCCGCCGCGACCCTGGCGCAGCAGCGCCACCGGATCGGCGAGATCGTCATAGAATAGCTTGTGATGCTCGATCATCGCCAGCGCACCGCGATTGGAGGCGAGCGCCGCGCCGCGCTGGCCCAATGTCCAGCGGTCACCGGGCAGCGCCTCGACCAGGTCGATGGACGCTGCCGCCGCCAAAAGCCGCGCCGTGGCCGCGTGTGGCAGGTCGGCGATCGCGCCTAGTTCGGCCGTGCTCGCCGGCGCCACTGCCAGTCGGGCGATCCAGCCGAGATCCACGACGGCGGTCAGCGTCTTTGTGTAGACGAAACCAGTAATGACCCCGAACATGCTGGCGGCGTGGCGGCGGGAAACGCTGCGCAGCCCCGGCAGCCGCATCGCCATACGCTGGAACGACGGCTGCATCAGCCAGCCGTTACGCCACAGCAGAAAACGCTCGCGGAAAGTCGGCTTGACACTCATGGTGTCATCTTCTCTGGACAGTGGCGCCCGAACGGTCAATCATCGGCGGCGATAAAAACGGGGAGCACGCGGTTTTGGCGCGCGAAATGCCAGTGGTGATCGTCGGGGCGGGCATGGGCGGGCTTTCCGCTGCGGCCTGGCTTGCCGGTGCTGGCGTGCCGGTAGTGGTGGTCGAGCGCATGCATCATCCGGGCGGCAAGCTGCGTACGGTCGATTGCGGCGGCGTTGCCGTCGATGCCGGACCCACGGTGTTTACCGGGCGCGACCTGTTCGAGGCCATGTTCGACCAGGTGGGCGAGCAATTGGCCGATCACCTGACCCTGACCAGCGCCGAACGGCTGGCCCGCCACGGCTGGCAGGACGGCACGCAGCTCGATCTGTGGCGCGATCCCGGCCGTTCGCGCGAGGCCGTGGCGGCCTTTGCCGGCGCGTCCGAAGCAGCGGGCTGGGATGCCTTCCAGGCTGAATCCAAGCGAATCTGGGATGCGCTCGAACATCGGTTCATGGCGGCGCCGGCAACGTCGCCGGTCGGTTTGGCAGCGCGCTTCGGCCTATCCGGCATGCCCGAGATGCTGGCCATCAACCCATTCCAGACCTTGCGGAAGGCGCTCGGCCGACACTTCCGCGACCCCCGGCTGATCCAGCTCTATGGCCGCTATGCCACCTATTGTGGTGCCTCACCTTATGAGGCCACGGCAACGCTGATGCTGATCGCCCATCTGGAGGCGCGCGGCGTCTGGCTGGTGGAAGGCGGCATGCACCGGCTGGCCGAGGCGGTGGCGGCTCTGGCCAACCGGCACGGTGCACGCTTTCATTACGGCACCGAGGTGCAGGAGATCTGCGTGACGGGCGGCCGGGCCAGCGGCGTGCGGCTGGCGTCGGGCGAGGTGATCGAGGCGGCCGATGTGATCGCCAACTGCGATGTCAGTGCGCTGGCCGACGGGCGCTTCGGGCCAGCCGTGGCGGGTGCCGCAGCGGGCACGCCACCCGCCGACCGCTCGCTGTCCGGCTTCGTGCTGATGATGACCGGCGAGGCGAACGGCTTTGCGCTCGATCGTCACAATGTGTTCTTTTCCGACGATTATGCGCGTGAATTCCGCGAGATTTTTGCCCAGAAGCGGCTGCCGTCGCACCCCAGCGTCTATGTTTGTGCTCAGGATCGCGGCGAAAGCGCCCCGTCAGGGCCTATCGAGCGGTTCCAGTTGATCATCAATGCCCCGGCCACCGGTGACGGCCGCAGCCCCACATCAGAGGAGATGGATGCATGTCGGACGGCGAGTTTCGAGGGCCTCAGGCGCTGCGGGCTGACGCTCCGGCCGAAGGACCTGGTGCAGGTCGACCCGAAGATGTTCGAGGCGCTTTTCCCTTCGACGGGTGGAGCCCTTTATGGTCGGGTCTCGCACGGGTGGCGGGCCAGCTTCCGCCGGCCGGGAAGCGCCAGCCGGATTCCGGGGCTGTGGCTGGCGGGGGGCTCGGCGCATCCGGGCGCGGGCGTGCCGATGGCGGCCTTGTCCGGCCGCTTGGCGAGCGATGCGATCCTCAAGGCGCGCGGTTCGACCAGGACATTCCGCCCTATGGCTATCGCTGGTGGTACATCGACGCCGAAAGCGATTGCGGGCGCTTCGGCCTGACCATCATCGCCTTCATCGGCTCGGTCTTCTCGCCTTATTACAAGGCCAGCGGCCGCCACACGCCGGAAAACCATGTTGCCCTGAACGTCGCCCTCTACGGCACGCGCGGGCGGCGGTGGACGATGACCGAGCGCAGCCAGAAATCGCTGTGGCGCGATGCGCGAACGCTTCGCATTGGCCCCAGCCAGATGCACTGGGACGGCGAGCAGCTGGTGATCGACATTCATGAGGTCAATGCGCTGATCCCGCTGCCCGTGCAGGGCCGCATCCGGCTGACGCCGCAGGTGCTCGGCCAGCGACGGTTCCGGCTCGATCCCAGCGGGAAGCATGTCTGGGAGCCACTGGCCCCGCGCGCCCGGGTCGAGGTGGAGATGTCCCGGCCCGACCTGCGCTGGTCGGGCGACGGTTATCTCGATGCCAATCATGGCTCCGAGCCGCTGGAGGATGGGTTTGCCGACTGGCAGTGGTCGCGCGCCCATATGGCCAATGGCGACACGGCCGTGATCTACGAGGGCAAGCTGCGATCAGGCAGCGAGTTCGGCATGGCATTGCGCATCGGCACCGACGGGAATGCCGAGGTCTGCGAGATGCCGGTGCCGGTGACCTTGCCCAAGACCCGCTGGCGAATGGGCCGCACGACGCGCGCCGATACGGCCGGCGCCGCCCGGCTGCGCGCGACTTGGGAGGACACGCCCTTTTATGCGCGCACGGCGCTGGCGATGACCCTGTGGGGAGAGGAGGTCGACGCGGTCCATGAATCGCTGTCGCTCGACCGGTTCCGCACCGAGACCGTGCAATGGATGCTGCCATGGCGAATGCCGCGGCGCGGCTGATGGTCTAGTCGTCGTCCTTCTTGCGGAGCGACCAGAAGGTCCAGGCGGTGAAGCCGCCAACGATGGCGAACATCATCACCATCTCGATGAGGCCATAATGTTTTGCGTCCATGCGCGATGATAACGCATGATGCGGCTTTTTGGGGAGTGTGAATGTCGTTGTCGGAAATTGCGGTCATCGGCGGCGGGCTGATGGGCGCCAGCATCGCCCAGTGCTTCGCCGTTGCCGGCCACCGAGTCCATGTCCATGAGCCGCATGCACCGGTCCGCGAGACGATCATCGACCGGATAAGGGACGATCTCGCGCTGATCGGCGCCGATCTGTCGGCGGCGGACCGGATCATCCCGACCGGAGATCTCGCCACCGCCGTCGGCAACGCCGATTTCGTCACCGAGGCAGCACCCGAGCGGCTCGAGTTGAAGCGGGCGCTGTTCGCCGATCTGGCACAACTGGCGCCGCGCCATGCCATCCTTGGCAGCAATTCGTCGGTGATCCGCATCACGGCGATCAGCGACGGCCTGGAGACCGCCGAGCGCATGGTCGGCACCCACTGGTGGAATCCGGCGGCGCTGATCCCCTTGGTCGAGGTGATCCAGGGGGCCCGGACCAGCCCTGAAACAGTGGCGGCGACGATGGCGCTGCTGGCCAGCATCGGCAAGAAGCCGGCCCATGTCCGCAAGGATGTCACCGGCTTCATCGGCAACCGGCTTCAGCATGCGCTTTGGCACGAGGCGATCGCGCTGATCGCCGAGGGCGTCTGCGATGCCCAAACTCTCGATGACTGTGTGAAGAACAGCTTCGGGCTAAGGCTGGCCGTGCTCGGGCCAGCCGAGAACATGGACCTGATCGGGCTCGACCTCACCCGGGACATCCATAGCGCGCTGATGCCGGACCTGCACGGCAGCCACCCCCACCACCCCTGGCTCGACACGCAGATCGCCGCCGGCAAGCTGGGCTTCAAGACCGGCGAGGGTCTGCGCGCCTGGACGCCGGAGGAGATGGCGACGGTGCGCAAGCGGCTGGTCGCGCATCTGGTGGAGAGCCTCGACCAGACCGCCGAGGGCTGACCGTCAGGCCAGCGACTCGTAGAAGTCGGTGATCATCCGGGCATACTGGTCGGGGGCTTCCTCATGCGCCAGATGACCGAGGCCGGGCACGATCTGCGCGCATCCTTGCGGCAGGCGGGCGGCAACCGTGGTGGCGACCAAGGGCGGGATGGTGCGGTCCTGCGCGCCATGCGCCAGCAGCACCGGCAAGTCGAGGCGCGGAAAGGCGGCTTTGAGCGGCTCCAAATTCCAGTTGGCCATCAGCGCCAGCGCGCCGCCGACATGGCCGGAGGCGTGCATCAGCGTCTCGTAGAGCGCAATTCCGCGCGGATCGAGCCGCGAGCCGGTCGATTTGGCCAGGAAGCGGGCGACCTCCCCGGGGCGACGGGCGCGGCTGGCGAACAGGCCGGGGACCAGCGGATTGACGAACAGCATCCGCGCCATTGCCGGGAACAATTTGCCGGCCATGCCCGGAAACGGCAGCAAAGCACCGCCCAGCCCGATCACCGCACGCGGTGCGGCAAGGCCGTGCTGGACCATGGTCAGTGCCAATGCAGCGCCGGCGCTGTGGCCGATGATCAGCGTCGGGGCGAGGCCGAGCGTCCCGGTAAGCGCCGCCACCGCCTGGGCAACGGCGACGGGGCTTGGCCGCGCCATCCGGCTGGTGAAGCCATGGCCGGGAAGATCGAGGGCGATGACCCGGAAACGGGCGGCGAGCAGTGGCGCGAGGTCGCGCCAGCTATGGGTGCTGGCGGCGGTGCCATGGAGCAGCAGCACGACCGGCGTGTCGGGCACCTCCGGCCCCAGCAGCTGGACATGCCAGCGAACGCCGCCGGCGGCGACAAAGCGGCTCGCATCGCTGTTCGGCCATGACGGGCCATGGCGGTGCCAGTCCAGCACGCTCATGACAGCGCCTTTTGCGCGACAGTGACGGCGCTGACCACGGCCTGGGCATCGAGCCGCGGCAGGGGCACATGCGGCGCGGCCATCGCCTCGGCAAGCGCCGGGCCTTCGGGGCGCGGGCGGGCGGCGCAATCGATGAAGACGGCGCGCAGGCCGGTCGCGGCGAGCGCCCGGGCCTCGGCCAATGCCGCCTCCTGCGGCGACCGCCCCGAGGCGTCGCCGACATTGGCGCGGCCATCGGTGAGCAGCACGATCAGCGGTGTGCGGCCCCTGTTGCGTTCGGCCAACGCCACCTGTCGGGCCAGGGCCAGCCCGGCGGCGATCGGCGTGCCGCCACCAGCGGCCAGCGCTGAAAGCTCGCGCCGGGCACGGGCCAGGCTGCGTGTCGGCGGAAGAACCAGCATGGCCTCCTGACCGCGAAAGGCGATCAAGGCGACCTCGGCACGCTTCACATAGGCCTGGGCCAGCAGCAGCTCGATGGCGCCCTTGGTTTCAGCAAGGCGGGCAAAGGCGGCGGACCCGGAGGCGTCGACGGCGAAGATGGTGGTGCTGGCGGCACGCGCCACGAAGCGGCGGATGCGCAAATCATCATGGCGGATTGACAACCGGCCATCGGCGCGCGGCGGCCGCAGCTTCTGCCGCGGTGCAGAGGTCTTGATCGTCTCGATCAGCGCGAGGCGGGCACCGCGCCCGGGCGCACCAGCACGGACGCCGGCGGGGCGGCCGGAGACCAGCGAGCGCAGCTTGGCCCCGGCGCTGCCGCTGGCGCTGTTGCGGCTGGCGAGCCCCTTGGCGAGGCTATCTAGCACGTCGGGCGGGATGGTAGCGGCGGCGGCCTCCAGCACAAGGTCGTCGAGGTCGTCTGGATTGGGAGCGGGCTGATCGTTGGGGCTGTCCGGCGGAGAGTCGGACCCGGGTGGTGGCTCCGGCGGCGGTTCGGCGTCGTCGCCGGCCTGTTGCTCGGGCTCGCCTGGTGGCAGCTGGGTGGCGCGCGGGCCGAGGACAAGGGCGGCGGCGAGTTGCAGATCAGGGGCGGCCGGTGACGCTCGGCCATCCGACAAGGCATGCGCACGGGCAAGACGCAGCGCGTGGAGCGGCGCCCGCACCGATGCGATGCCGAGCGCCGCCGCGGCCCCGGACAAGGAGCCTGCCGGATCGTCGACGGCCGCCATGTCGCCCTCCGGCATGAAGGGATCGAGATCGGGCGCCTCGCCGGCAAGTAACGCGGCCATCGGCAGCCGGACGCCGGTCAGGTCGAGGTGGATCGCCAGCCGCTCGACCAGCGCCTGGGCGATGGCCGTCTCGGGTGGCTCGCCGGGCTCGGGCGGCGGCGATTCATCGAGCAGCACCACCGCCGGGCCGCCGGCGTCGAGCGCCGCCGCCAGCCGCGCCGCCAGCGCCTGCGACAGCCGCTCCGCCATCGGCACCAGCAGGATGCCATCGCCGAGATCGGCGAGCAGCCCGGGACGGTGAACCGGGCGACCCGCCGCCAGCGTGGCGGCCAGATCGAGCCCGCCATCGAGCGCATCGGCGTCGGCGCTGGATGGCAGGCGACGGACGGGCTTGTGCAGTGCCAGCGCCTCGCACCAGATATCGCGGACCGGGCCGGCCGGGGCCTTGAGCCAGATGCCGCCGAGCGCCGGCGCCTCGGCGATGAGCGGAATGGCGGCCAGCGCCAGTGCCCAGCGGGCGGCGGCGGCTTCGGCCGGATCAATGGAGACAGCCTCGGCGGGAGCCTCGAAAAGCCCCGCCTTGGCAAGGTTGCTCATGCGGGGACGAGCTCGGCCACCGCCCGGTCGATCCGCGCCGTGCTGCCGCTGTCATCGAGCACATTCTTGCGCATCCGGTGGCGCAGCGCGAGCGCCGCCACGGCAGCGACATGATGGGGATGGACATGCTTCTTGCCGGCAAGGGCGGCGGTGGCGCGGGCCGCGCGCAGCAAGGTCAGTTCGCCGCGCAGCCCATCGGCGCCGACCGCCTGGCAGAGCCGGGTACCGAGCTCCAGGATGCTGTCTGTCACTTCGACCTTGGACAGCTTGCGCCGCGCCGCGGCAATCTGGTCCAGCACCTGATGCTCGGCGTCGGCGAAGCGGGCGCTGAACGCCTGGGGATCACGATCGAAGGCATCACAGCGGCGGACGATCTCGATGCGGTCGCCGATATCGGTGGGGGTGCGGACATCGACCGACAAGCCGAACCGGTCGAGCAGCTGCGGGCGAAGCTCTCCCTCCTCCGGATTGCCGCTGCCGACGAGGATGAAGCGGGCCGGATGGCGAATCGACAGGCCTTCGCGCTCCACGACATTCTGGCCGGAGACCGCAACATCAAGCAGCAGGTCGACGAGATGGTCCTCGAGCAGGTTGATCTCGTCGATATAGAGAAAGCCGCGATTGGCCTTGGCGAGCAGGCCGGGCTCGAAGCGCTTCTCACCGGTCGCCAGCGCGCGCTCGAGATCGAGGCTGCCGACAACGCGGTCTTCGGTGGCGCCCAGCGGCAGGTCGACAAATGGCACCGGCACTTCGGCCACCGCCTTGCCGGCTCGGGCGCGGCAACCCTCGAAGCAGGTGGTTGCGTCCTTCGGCGCGCAGCCATAGCGGCAGCCGGGCACCACCTGCATCGGCGGCAACAGCGCCGCCAGCGCGCGTACGGCCGTGGACTTGCCGGTGCCGCGATCGCCGAACACCATCACGCCGCCGAGACGGGGCTCGACGGCCGCCATCAGCAGCGCCTGCTTCATCTCTTGCTGACCGACGATGGCGGAGAACGGAAAAGCTGATTTCATGGGCAAACGTCTAGGGCGGCGCCAAGGTCCCGGCAAGCGGTGCGACGTCAGGGGGCGGGTACGGGGCGGGCCTCAGTCTTCTCCGAACTTGTCCATGACCAGACCGGTCAACCTGTCCAGCGCCTCCGCCGCGTCGCTGCCGTTGGCCGACAGGGTGATGACGTCTCCGGGGCCGGCGGCCAGCATCATCAGGCCCATGATCGAGGTGCCCGGCACCTCATGGCCATCATGGCCGACCATCACCTGGGCCGAAAAGCTGCTCGCCAGCGTGACGAACTTGGCGCTGGCGCGCGCATGCAGACCGCGCCGATTTGTAATCGTCACCTCGACAGGGCCCGCAGCATTGTTCGTCATCAGCGGATCAAGCCGCTTCGCCGAGCATTTTTGAGGCAACCGCGATATATTTTCGCCCGGCCGTCTGGGCGGCCTCCACGGCAGCGGCGACACCCATCGTCTTGCGCACGCCGGCCAGCTTGATCAGCATCGGCAGGTTGATGCCGGCGATCACTTCGACGCCGGGACGCAACAGTGAGATCGCCAGGTTGGAAGGCGTGCCGCCGAACATGTCGGTGAGCATGATGACGCCGTCGCCTTCATCGACACGGGCCATGGCGGCGGCAATATCGGCGCGGCGGACCTCCATGTCATCATCGGCGGCAATGCAGATCGCCTCTACGAGTTTCTGCTCGCCCACGACATGTTCGGTCGCGGCGATAAACTCATCGGCGAGATGGCCGTGCGTGACGAGGACAAGTCCGATCATCGGTCGTGGCGTTGGCCCTTGAGGGGGGCGGTTGTCAATGGGTATCCGTCGTGGTGGCGTCAGGCGCCGCGGCGAGACCGGCCGCATCGCTGCCGGCGCGATTGAGATCGCGATGGCTGAGCAGCGCGCCATGGCCGGCGTCGGCCAGCCGCTGCTGGAGGGCGCGGGCGACGGCCACCGACCGATGACGGCCGCCGGTGCAGCCGATGGCGATGGCGAGATAGGCCTTGCCCTCACGGATATAGCCCGGGATGAGCGTCACCAGCAGGTCGACGATCCGGTCGAGCGCCGGTGAATAGGCCGGGTCGGCTTCGATATGGGCGACGACGCGCGGGTCCTCGCCGGTCAGCGGCCGCAGCGCCGCATCCCAGTGCGGATTGGCCAGGAAGCGCATGTCGAACACCAGGTCGGCATTGCGCGGCAGGCCGTTGGCGAAGCCGAAGCTGGCCAGGCTGATGGTCAGCCGCGACTCGGCGGACTGGCCGAGCTGCTCGGCGATGCGGCGGCGCAGATCGGAAACCGACAGGTCGGACGTGTCGAATACAAGATCGGCCCAGCGCCGCAGCGGCGCGGTCAGCTCGCGCTCGCGGGCGATGCCATCGGCGACCGGTCGGTCGATGGCCAGCGGATGCCGGCGGCGGGTTTCGGAAAAGCGGCGCACCAGTTGGTCATCGGAACAGTCCAGATAGACCAGCCGGATGTCATGGCCAGAATCACGGAGCGTCCGCAGCCGTTCGACCAGCAGCGCCGCGTCGAAGCCGCGCGTCCGGCTGTCGATGCCGAAGGCAAAGGGGCGCGCAGCGCCCGACTCGACGCCCGGCGCGGCCGTGATCAATGTGTCGACCAGCGCCAAGGGCAGGTTATCGACGACTTCATAACCGAGATCCTCGAGCGCCTTCAGCGCTGTCGACCGGCCAGCCCCCGACATGCCGCTGATCGCCAGCAGCGGCAGTGAGGGGGACGGGATCGACTCATCTTCGGTCATTGCGCCAGCCTGACCGCGAATACCGTGGCTTCGCAAGGCCTGCTCGACGAGCAGCGGCGCCGAGGCCGGGCGGGGATCCAGACCCAGCAGGGGCAGCGACAGGCCGGGCGCGAGGGGTGACGTCCAGACGCCGGGTGTCGGCAATCGCTCCGGCTTGGCCGCGACGTCGATAACCAGCGCCAGCGGGGCGGACAGCAGCGACGGGACCGCCAGCAGGCCGACGCCACGCGCTTCGATAAGCCCGGCCAGCGCCAGCGGCGGCGTGGCGATCAGGTCTTCCCCGTCGACTTTCAGGATCACGCGGTCATCGGCGACAAGCTTCCAGCCACGATCGATCAGCCGCAGCGCCAGGTCGGACTTGCCGGCACCCGGCGGCCCGAGCAGCAGCACGGCCCGCAGCGGCAGGCCGGGGGCGGCCACCACCGTACCGTGCAGCGTCGGCTCGGTCATGCCGGCGGCAGGCTGACGATGAACGCCGCGCCGCGCCCGCCCGGCGGATCAGTGACATGGATGCGCCCGCCATGCGCGGTGACGATGCTCGCGGCGATTGACAGGCCGAGGCCGGAATGACGGCCGAAGTCTTCGGCCTCGGGGCGCTGCGAATAGAAGCGCGTGAACACATCGGCCCGATTTTCCGCCGGTACGCCCGGCCCCTCGTCGATGACGCTGACCAGTATTTCAGCCCCGGCGCGGCGCGCACTGACCCGCACCAGGCCGCCCGAAGGCGAAAAGGACAAGGCGTTGTCGATCAGGTTGCGCAGCACCTGGGCGAGGCGCTGCGGATCGCCCCGGACCAGCGCGGCGCCGACGGCCGGTTCGAGTTCCACCGACAGGTCACGCGGCAAGCCGGCAGTCGCATAGGCCTGGACCAACCCGGCGGCGAGCGCCGCGATGTCGATAAGCTCGAAGCGCGAGCGCGACAGCTCGGCATCGAGCCGGCTGGCATCCGAGATGTCCGTGATCAGCCGGTCGATCCGCGCCACGTCATCGCGGATGACCAGCATCAGCCGCTCGCGCAGCTCGACCGACTCGACCTGCCCAAGCGTGTCGACGGCCGACCGCAGCGAGGCGAGCGGGTTCTTGAGCTCATGCGCGACATCGGCAGCGAAGGCCTCGGTGGCGTCGATCTGGCCTCTCAGCGCGATCGACATGTCCGACAGCGCACGGGCGAGCGCGCCAATCTCGTCCCGACGCTCGGGCAGACGGGGAACGATGACTTCGCGCGAGCGACCTAGCCGCACCCGATGCGCGGCGATCGCCAACATGCGTAGCGGACGAACGATGGTGCGAGCCAGGAAGAACGACAGCGCCAGGGTCAACGCCGTCACCGCCACCAGCAGCCAGAAGCTGGTCAGCCGCTCGGCGCGCAAGATTTCGGACAGGTCCTCGGCGCTGTCAGTCAGATGGATAACGCCGGGCCATTCGCCAGACTCGTCGATCCGCAGCGCCGCCGCGGCGCCCAGCACCAAGCTGCCGTCGGCCGCGCGACGCAGTTCGGTCGCCGCCGCACCGAGACGGGCGGCGCGGTCGGTTTCAGGCCAGCGGTCGGCACGGTCCGGGCTCCGCTCTGCATAGGGCTCTAGTGGGCGAAGGCCTGAAAGTCGTTCGAGCGCCTGGTCGATGAACCGCGCCGAGCGACGGCGCCAGGTGGTAGCCGCCGGGTCGTCTATTTCGAAACGCGGCACCGCGGCGTTGCGCCAGTTGTCGGCCAGCAACGTGCCATTGGGCCCATAGAGCCTTAGCCGTGTGCCCCGGCTCATCGCCAGCCGTCCCAATGCCGCCGCCCGGTCTTCGGGCGCAAGACTGGCGGTCAGGCTAGCGATGGTAGTGGCCTCGCGAGCCAGTTCGGCGGAACGCTCGTCGAGCAGCCGGCCGCGCACCGCATCGATGTAGATGAGCATGATCGCCAGCACGAGCACGGCGACGATATTGACAGCGAAAATCCGCGCCCGCACGGAGCCGAAGCCGAGGCCCCGGCGCCATTCCTGCACCTCGGGTGAGGGCTGGTCGGCGGCCTCAGCCTTCGTTGAAGCGATAACCGACACCATAGAGTGTCTCGATACCCTTGAATTCATGGTCAACGGCGCGAAACTTCTTGCGCAGCCGCTTGATATGACTGTCGATGGTGCGATCATCGACATAGACATCGTCCTGATAGGCGGCGTCCATCAGCTGTTCGCGCGATTTGACGAAGCCCGGCCGCGCCGCCAGCGTCTCGAGAATCATGAATTCGGTGACGGTGAGTGCCACGTCGCCGCGCCGTCCTTCGCCGGCGTCCCAGGTCACCCGGTGACGGGCGGGATCCATGGTCAGCCGGCCGCGCACGATCGGCTCGGCCACGGGCTCGGTCGGCTCTGCTTCAGGCAGCGCCCGGCGGTTGGCGGCGCGGCGCAGCACGGCGCGGATGCGCTCGATCAATAGCCGCTGGCTGAATGGTTTGCCGATATAGTCATCGGCACCCATCGCCAGACCCAGCGCCTCGTCGATCTCGGTATCCTTGGAGGTCAGGAAGATCACCGGCAGCTCGGATTTTTCGCGCAGACGACGCAGCACTTCCATCCCGTCCATCCGCGGCATCTTAATATCGAGCACGGCGAGATCGGGCGGATTCTCTGTCAGACCCTTCAGCGCCGTATCGCCATCGGAATATAGTCGCACGGTGAAGCCTTCAGCCTGCAGCGCGATCGATACCGAGGTGAGGATGTTGCGGTCATCATCGACCAGCGCGATTACAGGGGCGGCGACCGGCGGGGCTTCGACATCCGACATGGCCCTGCTTGTTGCGCTCCACGCGTCTGAACGCAAGGGCGCGCCGTCGCCCGCCGCCCGATTTGGCCCATGGGTTTTGACGGGAAGGCAGTGACTGGCTATGCGCCCTTGAGAATCATGTGCGGCTTCGAGGCCGCCCTGCGTAACGGGAAGGATTGCCGCGTGGCCACAGTCGAGATTTCAGGAACCCCTTCGAGCTTCACCCTGGCTGACAGTGGCTACCCGACCCAGGCCCGCCAGTTCTGGAATCTCGGCACGGCGCCGCTGGTGGAGCTCGCCGTCGAGCGCCACGAGGGGCTTCTGAGCAAGCATGGCGCGCTCGTCGTGGAGACCGGCAAGCACACCGGCCGCAGCGCCAAGGACAAGTTCATCGTCCGCGATGCCAAGACCGAGGACGCGATCTGGTGGGGGAACACCAACAAGTCGATGACGCCCGAGCAGTTCGCCGCGCTGAAGGCCGATTTCGCCGCCGCGCTGGCTGAGAAGGACACGCTGTTCGTCCAGGACCTGTTCGGCGGCTCGCAGGAACAGCACCGCGTCAAGGTCCGTGTCATCACCGAAAAGGCCTGGCACAGCCTGTTCATCCGGACGCTGCTGGTTCGTCCGGAACTTGCCGAGCTGGCGGCGTTCGTCCCCGACTACACGATCATCGACCTGCCTAGCTTCAAGGCTGACCCGGCACGCCACGGCTGCCGCACCGAAACGGTGGTTGGCGTCGATTTCGAAGGCAAGACGATCCTGATCGGCGGCACCGCCTATGCCGGCGAGATGAAGAAGAGCGTCTTCTCGATCCTCAATTATCTGCTGCCGATGTCCGGCGTAATGCCGATGCACTGCTCGGCCAACATCGGCCCCAACGGCGACACCGCGGTGTTCTTCGGCCTGTCCGGCACCGGCAAGACGACATTGTCCGCCGACGCCAGCCGCACGCTGATCGGCGACGACGAGCATGGCTGGTCCGATACCGCCGTCTTCAACTTCGAAGGCGGCTGCTATGCCAAGGTGATCCGCCTGAGCGCCGAGGCCGAACCCGAGATCTTCGCCACCACCCAGCGCTTCGGTACGGTGCTTGAGAATGTGGTCATCGATCCGGTGACGCGCGAGATCGACCTCGACGATAACCGGCTCGCCGAAAACAGCCGCGGTTCGTATCCGATCGACTTCATCCCCAACGCCAGCGCCGAGAACCTCGGCCCGGTGCCGAAGAACATCATCATGCTGACCGCCGATGCCTTCGGCGTTCTGCCCCCGATCTCCAAGCTGACGCCCGAGCAGGCCATGTACCACTTCCTGTCGGGCTATACGGCGCGCGTGGCGGGCACCGAGATCGGCGTCACCGAGCCGGAAGCGACGTTCAGCACCTGCTTCGGCGCGCCGTTCATGCCGCGCCACCCGAGCATCTACGGCAATCTGCTGAAGGAGCGGATCGCCAAGGGCGGCGTCGATGTATGGCTGGTCAACACCGGCTGGACCGGCGGCGGCGCCGGCACCGGCGACACCGGCAGCCGCATGCCGATCAAGGCCACCCGCGCGCTGCTCAACGCGGCGCTGGACGGCTCATTGCGCAATGCGGAATTCCGCACCGACGAGAATTTTGGTTTCCAGGTGCCCGTCGCAGTGCCGGGCGTCGATGCCAAGATCCTCAACCCCCGCGAAACCTGGCCCGACAAGGCAGCCTATGACGCCCGCGCTGCCGCGCTGGTGGGGATGTTCATCGAGAATTTTGCGCAGTTCGAGGCGCATGTCGATGCCGCCGTGCGGGAAAGCGCGCCGAAGGCGGCGTAGGCACGACGCGGGCGGCGGGGCCCTTCCCCGCCGGCCCGTCCGATGAGCGCCACGGGCTTCACCCGAGGCGTTTTTCTTGAATGAGAGCGTCCGGCGGGGCAGGGGGTTAGCCCTCTACCCGTTGTTCATTAATCAGTGTCCAATTCGTAAACGTTTCTTGCGTGTCATCTGGTCACCTGGCACGCATTGAAGATGCAGCGCGCCTATTATCATGCATCGGGGTGTGAATTCGCCGCTGCGCATCCGGACCAGATTCTCGGGGCACTCACACGATCCCTGCCCTTTCCGGTCGAGCCGTCACAGCGGTTGGCATGGCAATATGAAATTGTTCATCTGCAAGAGGTTGGCGCCGCGCTTCCCGACGCCCACATGTTTTTGGAGTTCGCGATCCCGCGCATGGGCCGGCGCGCCGATGCCGTTATTATCGCCGGTGGGCTCGTTTTTGTTATCGAATACAAGATCGGCGAGCGCCTATTCCCCCGTTATGCGATCGAACAAGTGCATGGCTATGCGCTGGACCTGAAGAATTTTCACGCCAGTTCGCACGACAAGGCGATTATTCCGTTGCTCGTTTCTACAGAGGCGCCACCGCAACAACTCGGTCTAGGGCTCTGGGCACCCGACCGTGTTCACAGCCCGATTTCGCTCAATCCGGGCGATATGCTCCCAACAATCCGTCAGATGCTTGCCACTGGCGATACCGCAAGGCTTGATCCATTGGATTGGGCCGCTGGCGCGTATCGCCCGACACCGAACATCATTGAAGCGGCGGAAGCGCTGTATCGAGGCCATGAGGTGGCCGAGATATCCCGATCGGAGGCGGGTTCGGAAAATCTGACGCGCACGGCCGCGGCCATCGAAGCGATTGTTGATCGCATGAAAGAGCAAGGAGGCAAGGCCATTTGCTTCGTCACCGGCGTGCCGGGCGCCGGCAAGACGCTTGCGGGCCTCAATATCGCCTGCGGCCGCATGGCCAAGGATATTGGAGAAGATGCCACCTTCCTGTCCGGCAACGGGCCCTTGGTCGATGTGCTGCGCGAAGCGCTGAAGCGGGATCTTCGCGCGCGCGAGGGCCGCCCCACGGCGGGTAATAGCGATGCTCGCCATCTGGCCGAGCGATCACCCGACAAATTCGTCCAGAACGTCCATCACTTTCGCGATCAATATCTGATCGATCATTTACCATCCGAACATGTCGTCGTTTTTGACGAAGCGCAGCGCGCCTGGGACCGTAAACAGACAGCCAATTTCATGCAGAAGAAGCGTGGCCAGCCCGGGTTCGACATGTCGGAGCCGGCCTTTCTGCTGTCGGTCATGGACCGTCATGAGCGTTGGTGCGTGGTGGTGTGCCTGATTGGCGAAGGACAGGAAATCAATCGCGGAGAAGCTGGCATTGCGGAATGGATCCGGGCGCTTCAGGGCGATCTTCGGCACTGGGACGTACATTTGCCGCCCCATCTTCTTGCTGATGGCGCCCTCGACGCCGGACTACGTTGGCATCTTCAACAGCGAGTCGCAGCGCCAGACCCGACGCTTCATCTCTCGGTCTGCGTACGCTCATTTCGCGCGGAATCAGTTTCGGCTTTTGTTGCTGCTTTGCTCGGAAATGATGCCGAGATCGCACGCCGCGCGATGCCGTCCAGCCATTCGTTTCCCCTTTTTCGCACGCGCGATCTGGCCGCCGCACGGGCCTGGCTGCGGTCCCGTCGCCGTGCCACCGAGCGCTCCGGCTTGCTCGCATCCTCAAACGCCCTGCGGCTCAAGCCTGAAGGCCTGTATGTCAAGGCTGATGTGGACGTCTGCAACTGGTTCCTGAACGGTGTCGACGACGTTCGATCGTCGAGCGCGCTTGAAGATGCGGCGACTGAATTTGATGTTCAGGGGCTGGAGCTGGACTGGACCTGCGTTGCCTGGGATCTCAACCTTCGTCGCACGCATGGCTGGGAAGCGCGCGAATTCCGCGGCACGCGATGGACGGCGATCCATGATGTCGGTGGCGGCCTCGGCCGTGC
Source organism: Polymorphobacter sp. (assembly GCF_051860865.1). Taxonomy (GTDB): domain Bacteria; phylum Pseudomonadota; class Alphaproteobacteria; order Sphingomonadales; family Sphingomonadaceae; genus Sandarakinorhabdus. The sequence goes on from NZ_JBIMKZ010000026.1 coordinate 21,095, forward strand.
CGACTATGTGCGCAATGCCTATCGCGTGCTGCTGACACGCGCGCGTCAGGGAATGGTCATTTTTGTGCCGCGAGGGGACGATGCGGACGCGACCAGGCCGCCGACTGACTATGACGCCATCAACAATTGGCTAGGAGAGTGCGGAATTCCCGATTTGGGGCCCGGGGCCTGAGGCCCCGGCCGCCGGAGGTTTTCTGCTCTAAACAAAACAGCGGTCGCGGCAAAGCCGCGCCCTGGCGCCGGACGGGTTCGGTTGGCCGCGGGCCAACCGCCCCGCCGGCCGGGCTTGCGCGAGTCCGACGATAGCTTTGCTATCGTCACGCCGCGCTGCGCCTAAAACGCTGGGTCGTGGATCCCGCACTCGGTCTTGTCCCAGCCGCGCCAGCGGCCGGCGCGGGGGTCTTCGCCGGGTTGAACCTGGCTGGTGCAGGGGACGCAGCCGATGCTCGGATAGCCCTGCGCCTCGAGCGGGTGACGAGGGAGATCGCGGGCGGTGAACTGCTCGTTGATCATCTCGCGCGTCCAGTCGGCGAGCGGGTTGATCTTGAGGCGGCCGACGGCATCGTCGGTATCGATCTCGAAACGGGGCAGCGCGCCGCGGCCGAGTTGAAAGCCCTTGCGGCCCGACAGCCAGGCGTTGAACGGCAGCAGGGCGCGGCGCAGGGGCTCGACCTTGCGGATGTCGCAGCAGCCGTCCGGATCATAGCTCCAGCGCAGCGACTTGTTGTCCTTGTCGGCGATAATGCGCGGATCGGGGCGGAAGACGCGCAGATCGGTAAAGCCAAGGCGCTCGACCAGTTCGTCGCCATAGGCGAGGGTTTCGCCGAAGATCTTCTGGGTATTGACGAAGATGACCGGCACGTCCTTGCTGACTTGGGCCACCATGTCCAGCAGCACAGCCGATTCGGTGCCGAACGACGAGACGGCGGCGACCCGGCCGGCGAGCTCGCCGGTGAGCAGGTCGGCCAGCATCTCGGCGGTGGAGACGCCTGCATATTTCGCCGTCAGCCGCGCCACGTCCGCCTCGGTGAAGGCGGGCGCGGGCTCGATGATATCGCGGGCAGAGACGGCGGCGGGCTCAGCCATGGCGCAGGGCCCAAGCGGGCTTCAAGCCATCCGACGACTTCATATAGACATGGGGATAGCGGGCAAGCGCACGCTCGATGACGCCGGTGTCGAGCGCGCGATCCGGCACAAAGCTGTCAAAGCCGATGCGGCGCAGGAACAGCATCTGATCTTCATTGATATCGCCGGCCGCGCGCAGTTCGCCCACATAGCCATGCTCGCGCAGGATGCGTGCCGACGAATAACCGCGGCCATCCCGAAAGCGCGGAAAGCTGACCTCGACGAGACGCAGTCGCGACAGATGCGGCAGCAACGCGCGGGCATCATCGGCGGGGTCGAGCCGCACGGCGCCGGCGTTGGAGCTGGCGAGGAAATCGGCGAGGCTGACCAGCGGGCCGTCATCGGGCGCGTCGCTGCGGTAGCGGAGCCGGGCCGGAGCGTCATCGAGCACCGGGGCCGGGGCGCCGCCGACGGCGACCTGGTCCTGGACGTCGCGCGATGCGGCCGTATTGTCGGGATCAGCCATAGACGGCCTCCTTGAAGGTCTGGGCGCCGAGGCGGCGATAGGTGTCGAGGAAACGCTCGGACGGGCTCGTCCGCACGTCGAGATAATGGGCGACGAGCTTCTCCACGGCCTTGACGATGCCGTTCTCGTCGAAGCCCGGGCCGAGGATCTTGGCCAGCGTCGTGTCTTCGGCGCCTGAGCCGCCGAGCAGCAGCTGGTAGTTTTCCTCGCCCTTACGGTCCACGCCGAGGATGCCGATGTGGCCGGCGTGGTGATGGCCGCAGCCGTTGATGCAGCCCGAGACCTTGATCTTCAGCTCGCCGATATCGAGCTCGCGCGGCGCCAGCTTCTCGGCGATGGTCTGGGCGACGGGGATCGAACGGGCATTGGCCAGCGTGCAATAATCAAGGCCCGGGCAGGAAATGACATCCGACGCCAGGTCGAGATTGGCCGAGGCCAGGCCGGCGCCCTTGAGCGCCTGCCAGAGGCCGAACAGCGCATCCTTGCGGACATGCGGCAGCACCAGGTTCTGGCTATGGGTGACTCGGATCTCGTCCCCGCCATGCTGCTCGGCGAGATCGGCAATCAGGTCCATCTGCGCCGAGGAGGCATCGCCGGGGATGCCGCCGACCGGCTTCAGGCTGATGGTGACGATGATATGGCCGGGGACCTTGTGCGGATGGGTGTTCTGGCGCACCCAGGCGGCGAAATCCTCGTTCGACAGGTCGAGGCTGTCCGGCGCCGAGGCATCAAGCGCCGGATCGGGAAACTGGGCAATGATCCGATCGAGCTCAGCTTTCGGCGCATCGATGCCGAGCGGCTTCAGATGGGCGAACTCCTCCTCGACCTGGCGGGTGAACTCCTCCGCGCCGAGCTCGGAAACGAGGATCTTGATCCGCGCCTTGTAGATGTTGTCCCGACGGCCGTGGCGATTGTAGACGCGCAGGATGGCTTCCATATAGCTCAGATAATCGGCCATCGGCAGCCATTCACGGATCAGCGGGGCGATGATCGGGGTGCGGCCCATACCGCCGCCGACATAGACCTTGAAGCCGAGCTCGCCGGCATCGCCCTTGATGAGCTGGAGGCCGATGTCGTGCAACTTCATTGCCGCACGGTCGGTATCCGACGCGATAACGGCAATCTTGAACTTGCGCGGCAGAAAGCTGAACTCGGGGTGCAGCGTCGACCACTGCCGCAGCAGTTCGGCATAGGGACGCGGATCGCCGACTTCATCGGCAGCCGCCCCGGCGAACTGATCCGACGAGATGTTGCGGATGCAGTTGCCGCTGGTCTGAAAGGCATGCATCTCGACCTTGGCGAGGTCGGCCAACAGGTCCGGCGTCTCGTCGAGCTTGATCCAGTTGTACTGGATATTCTGGCGCGTGGTGAAATGGCCATAGTCCCGGTCATAGCGGCGGGCGATATGAGCCAGCATCCGCATCTGAGCCGACGACAGCGTGCCATAGGGAATGGCAACGCGGATCATATAGGCATGAAGCTGCAGATAGATGCCGTTCATCAGCCGCAAGGGCTTGAAATCATCCTCGGGGATGTCGCCGGCGAGGCGACGGGCGACCTGATCGCGGAACTCGTCGACGCGGGCGTCGACAATGGCCTGATCAATGGCGTCATAACGATACATAGGTCAGATCTCGCTTATCAGATCTCGAGGGGAGACAGGCTGGGGCGGGCGAAGTCCGGCCGCACACTGGGGCCGACGGCGCGCACACGCTCGCGGGTGGACGTCGGCCGCAGACCGGCATCGGTGAACGTGACCTCGACAGGAACGAGATCGCTGATCCGCTCGGCCGGCTGGAATTGGGCGACCAGTGCCTCGGCCTCGGCCTTTTCCATGGTGGCGGCGTCACGCAGGTGAAGGCTCCAGTCGGCGCCATCCCACCACAGCACGTCGCCGGTTTCCAGGCGGTTTCCAGTCAGGACAAAGGGCATGGTACGGCCTCGACGAGTTGATGGAGAACAGTGTCAGGCACGCCCAGCGTAGCGACGTGACCGATGACGATGAGCGCCGGGGACTCGACCTTGGCGCGCGCGATGATGCCGCCAAGATCGGCGAGCAATGTGCGGAACAGCCGCTGGTCGTCGCGCGTAGCGCGCTCGATCACCGCGACGGGCGTCTCGGGCGTAAGGCCATCTGCCATCAGCTTCTCGGCGATCTGGTGGGCGCCCGAAAGCCCCATGTAAATGACCAGCGTACGGCCGGGGCCAGCAAGACCCACCCAGTTCTGCTCGGCGAGGCCGCGGCATTCACCCGCCACAAAGCTGACGATCGACGCGTGATCCCGGTGCGTCAGCGGCATCTGCACAGCGGCGGCGGCGCCCTGTGCCGACGAGATGCCGGGGATGACGTCGACCGGCACACCGGCAGCTCGGCAGGCATCGACCTCCTCGCCGCCGCGTCCGAAGATAAAAGGGTCCCCGCCCTTGAGCCGGACAACGACATGCCCTGCGAGGGCCTCGGCCACCAGCAGGTCGCCGATCGCCGGCTGCGAAAGGGTATGACGGGCCCGCCGCTTGGCAACCGAAATGCGGCGCGCATCCGCTGGCAGCAGCGCCATGATCTCGTCGCTGACCAGACCGTCATGAATTACGACATCGGCCGAAGCCAGTGCGCGCGCGGCGCGCAGCGTCAACAGGTCGACGGCGCCAGGACCGGCGCCGACCAGCACAACCCGGCCGGCGCATGCGAAAGGAATCAGATGATCGGACATGCGGCCTTGTAGGCCGAGCCGGTCACCAGCGGGCGCAAGCTTTTCTTTGCGCTCCGCTAGTGACCGTTTCAATGCCGACGTCAGCCGAAGGTGCGCTGCCACCAACCCTTGCGCGGCGACGCGGGCGGGCTGGCCCGTTCGGCCGAGGCCGGTGCAGCCTCGGTGTCAGCAGCGTCAGAAGACACTGACTCGACCGGCGTTTCCTTGGGCTTGCGGGCACGGCTGGGCTTGGCCGCAGGCTCGGCCGCCGGTGCCGGATCGGCCTTGGCCTTGCGGCGCGGGGCGGGCTTGGACGTTTCCTCGGACGCCGGCTTGGTGGCCTTGGCCGAAGGCTTCGCGGCCGGCTTGGCCGGTGCAGTCACCTCGGCCTCGGCGACCACCTCGGGCTCGGCCGCAACATCGGCCTTGCGACGACGGCTGCGCGGCTTCGGCGCCGGAGTCTCCGCTTCCTCGGCCGGCAGCTCGACCGGCGCCGGTTCTGCAAGGATAGCCTCGACGGCCGCCTCGACGGTTGCCTCTTCGGTCACGGCCGGCGCCGCGCGCCGGCGGCGGGAGCGTGCGGGCTTGGCGGCCGAAGTTTCGGCCTCGACCGCCACAGGAACAGCTTCGGCCCCCGCTTCGTCAGCCGCATCACCGGATTCGGCCATAGCGCCGTCCTCACGCGCCGGACGGCCCTTGCCACGGCGACCACGGCGGCGACGCTTGCGGTCACCGCGCTCGGACGCGCCATTGTCGGCGCCGGCCTCGGCGGGTGCCCTGTCACCATCCTCTGCCACCGCCGGCTCGGCACCGGCAGCATGGTCGGGATCGGCAACCGGTTCGCCTTCGCCCGCTTGCGACTCTTGGCCGCCATCGGCCGGATCGCGCTCACGCCGCCGGCGACGGCCACGACCGCCCCGTCTGTCGTCGCGCCGGTCATCGCGCTTCTCGTCGCGTCGGCCGTCCCGGCGCCCTTCGGTCCGCTCCTCGCCGTCATCGCGATCATCATCGCCGTCTTCATCGTCTTCGCTGGCGAGATCGTCAGGATCGTCTTCTATGCGGACCAGCGCCGGCAGCGCCGCCATCTCCACCTTCTTGCTCGGTGGCGGGCCGGCTGAATCGATGACGAAGTTCGGGCCAATCAGATCATCATCGGGCACGGTATGGATCGAGACGCCGTACAGCTCCTCCAGCTCCGCAAGCTCGATGCGCTTCTTGTTGAGCACATAAACGGCGACCGCTTCGCTGGCACGCAGCGTGAAGTCGCTGGCGCGGCCGCGCAGGGCCTCGGCCTCAAGCGCCCGCAGGGCCGCCAGAGCGGCCGACGACACCGAACGCACCATGCCGGTGCCCTCGCACATCGGGCAGATATGGGTACTGGCCTCGAGCACGCCGGTGCGCAGGCGCTGGCGGCTCATCTCCATCAGGCCGAAGCTGGAGATACGGCCGATCTGGACACGGGCCCGGTCGTTCTTCATCGCCTCCTTCATGGCGCGCTCGACCTTGCGGGTGTTCGAGCTGTTTTCCATGTCGATGAAATCGATGACGACGAGCCCAGCCATGTCGCGCAGTCGCAGCTGGCGGCCGATTTCCTCGGCGGCTTCGAGGTTGGTCTTGGTGGCGGTTTCCTCGATGCCATGTTCGCGCGTCGAGCGGCCCGAGTTGATGTCGATCGAGACGAGCGCCTCGGTGGGGTTGATGACGATGTAACCGCCGGACTTCAGCTGGACAACGGGCTGATACATGCCCTCGAGCTGTTGCTCGACGCCGAAGCGCTGGAACAGCGGCACATTGTCCTGATATTCGACGACCTTGGCGGTGTGCGCCGGCATCAGCATCGACATGAACCGCGATGCCGCCTCATGGCCTTCGCGGCCCTCGACCAGAATCTGTTCGATGTTGCGGTTATAGACATCGCGGATGGCACGCTTGATCAGGTCCGAATCCTGGTGGATCAGCGCCGGGGCCATGCTCGACAGAGTCTTTTCGCGGATCTCGTCCCAGAGCCGGGTCAGATAGTCGAAATCGCGGCGGATATCGGCAGCCGAGCGCTTGAGGCCCGCGGTGCGGACGATGGCGCCCATGCCCTGCGGCAGCCGCAGGTCGGCCATGATCGTCTTCAGGCGCTTGCGGTCAGCCGGATTGGCGATCTTGCGGCTGATGCCGCCGCCATGCGCGGTGTTAGGCATCAGCACGCAGTAGCGGCCAGCGAGGCTCAGATAGGTTGTCAATGCCGCCCCTTTGGAGCCGCGCTCTTCCTTGACGACCTGGATCAGCAGCACCTGGCGGCGGCGGATGACCTCCTGGATCTTGTAGCGGCGGCGAAGCGACTGGCGCTTGCGGCGCAGGACGTCCGAAGGCTCGTCCTGCTGGCCGCCGGTCTCGGCAACCTCATCGCCGTCGTCGTCCTCGGGCTCGTCGCGGTCCCCATCCCGGTCGGTATCATGCTCGGCAGCGGCTTCGGCTTCCTCGCGCAGCAGCGCCTCGCGGTCCTCGCGGGGGATCTGATAATAGTCCGGGTGGATTTCCGAGAAGGCGAGAAAGCCGTGGCGATTGCCGCCATATTCGATGAAGGCGGCCTGAAGGCTGGGCTCGACCCGCGTTACTTTGGCGAGATAGATATTGCCCTTGAGCTGCTTGCGATCGGCAGCTTCAAAGTCGAATTCCTCGATACGGGGACCGTTGACGACCGCGACCCGGGTCTCCTCCGGGTGGCGGGCATCGATCAACATGCGTAGGGACATCTGGATACTCCATGGCGCTCAGCCCACGCCTGCGGAGCAGGAACGGGGCGCGCAAATTGTGACCGGACGCGACATGCAGGACCGGCAGGATAGGGGGTATAAACATCTGGGCGGAGCGGACCGGCACACAGGCTGACATCCGGCTCGCCACAAGACCCTGTCTTGCGGCACGACCGGCCTGGCAAATTCCTGCTGCGTGCATCCAGCCCCTCAAGTTCTTCATGGCCCGATCATGATGAGACCAGGCATGCCGGGCGCCAACGGTCAAACATCGCCAAATCGGCAACAGGACATTGGCACACGACAGGCAGCGGGCATGCCGCTGTTCCGGCATAGCTAGCAGCGCTGCCCCCGGCCGGCAAGGGGGCGTGCTTGCCTGCGTCATCGACGCCAGACAAACGAACGGCGGCAAACCCGAAGATTCGCCGCCGCGCGTTGCTTGCCGATGACTTAGCGGCTGTAGAATTCGACGACCAGGTTCGGCTCCATCTTAACCGGATAGGGCACTTCGTCGAGCGTCGGCACACGCACATAGGTCGCCTTGGGGCCGTCGATGCTGACATATTCGGGCACGTCGCGCTCGGTCAGCTGCTGGGCCTCGAGGATCAGCGCCATTTCCTTGGCCTTGGCGCCGAGCTCGACGACATCGCCGGGCTTGATCTTGGCCGAGCCGATGTTCAGCCGGCGACCGTTGACCAGGATGTGACCATGGTTGACGATCTGGCGGGCGGAAAAGACCGTCGGTGCGAACTTGGCGCGATAGACAACCATGTCGAGGCGCTGCTCTAGCAGGCCGATCAGGTTCTGCGAGGTATCGCCCTTCATCCGCACCGCCTCGTCATAGACCTTGCGGAACTGCTTTTCGGTGACATCGCCGTAATAGCCCTTGAGCTTCTGCTTGGCCTTCAGCTGGATCCCGAAGTCCGACACCTTGCTCTTGCGGCGCTGGCCGTGCTGGCCGGGACCGTATTCCCGCTTGTTGACCGGCGACTTCGGCCGGCCCCAGATATTCTCGCCCATCCGGCGATCAAGCTTGTACTTCGCGCTGTGACGCTTGCTCATCTCGTGTCCAATCCGCTGCTTCAACGATAGACGGACTCGCGCCCGTCGTCTGACTACGGGCTTGCGCCCGGGACCCCGGTCTCGCACCGTCCGGCCAGATACCGGACGCGGCGCCTGCTTCACCGGGGATGCAGGGCCAATTGCGAAGCGTGCCCCCTAGCCGCCGCGTGCCCGCCGGTCAAGCCGCGGGGCAGCATAAGCTTGACTTCGGGGGCTTGCGGCGGCAGGAGAGATCGCTTCCAGACATGCCCGGAGATTTCGCCCATGGCGCGCGTTACCGTCGAGGATTGCGTCGACAAGGTTCCCAATCGTTTCGACCTCGTGCTGATCGCGGCCAATCGCGCGCGGGCCATTTCCAGCGGCGCCGAGCTGACGATCGATCGTGATAGAGACAAGAACCCGGTCGTGGCGCTGCGTGAAATCGCCGAGGAAACCGTGTCGCCGAGCTTCCTCAAGGAAGCTCTGATCGTCTCGATGCAGCGCATGGTCGCCGACGATGACGATACCCCTGATGCGATCGGCTCGCTGTCGGCGTCGGCCGAGGCGCTGCGGATCACCGCAGCCCAGCCGCCGCGCAACCAGAATCTCGGCCCCGATTACGAATAAGGCGTCAGCGCAGCCGGTCCATTTGGATCGCTGCGCCGTCTCCGGACCGCTTGCCCGTCCAGCCGGCATCGGCCGGCGCAAGCACCGCCATCGGCCTGGCATTGCGATCCAGCAGTTCGAGCGACGCCCCGGAGAGCCGCCACCGCGTCGCCGGGAACAGGCCTTCCGGGCAGTTGGCGTTCTGCCATAGGCTGAACAGGCCGGAGCCCATTGCGATATCGTCAAGCCGCACGACACAGCGGCGCCCGCCCCGCGCCAACCCCAGCCGCCATTCCCCGACCACCGCGCTGCGCTCAGGAAGCGGGGGCGTGGCAGGCGTGTCGGCAGTAAACGGCTCGGCCTCGGACGGCGTCTCGGCAGCCTCACTGGACGGGCGCCGCCGTTCGATCACCGGCAAGTTCTGCGGGGCTGCCATAGCGAGAACGAGCATCAGCAACATCATTGCAGCAAAGACCGCTGAACAAGCGCGGTCAAGAGGTTGCGCAACCCCGGTCGAGCGCCCAATATCCCATCATGTTGCGGCAGTATGAACTTGTGGAGCGGGTCAAAGCCTATGACCCGCAAGCGGACGAGGATCTGCTGAACCGCGCCTATGTGTTTTCGATGAAGGCACATGGCAGCCAGTTGCGGGCCAGCGGCGACCCCTATTTCAGCCACCCGATCGAAGTCGCCGGCATCCTCACCGACCTCAAGCTCGACTATGAAACCATTGCCACCGGCATCCTCCACGACACCATCGAGGACACGGTCGCCACGCAGGAAGAGATCGACCGGCTGTTCGGGCCGAGCATCGGACGGCTGGTCAACGGCGTGACCAAGCTGAGCCGGATCGAGACCCAGACCGACAGCGAGCGCCAGGCCGAGAACCTCCGCAAGTTCCTGCTCGCCATGTCGAACGACATCCGCGTGCTGCTGGTCAAGCTCGCCGACCGGCTGCACAACATGCGAACGCTGCATCACATCGGCAACGAGACCAAGCGCCGCCGCATCGCCCGCGAGACAATGGAAATCTATGCGCCGCTCGCCGAGCGGATCGGCATGTACGGTTTCATGGACGAACTGAACGAACTGGCCTTCCTCCATCTCGAACCCGAAGCGCATAATTCCATTGCCGCCAGGCTGGCGCAGCTGCGCGCCGGGGGCAGCGGGCGCGTCGATGCGATCGGCAAGAGCCTGCGCGCGCTGGTCAATGCCCATGGCATCCTTGCCGATGTCACCGGGCGGGAGAAGCGTCCCTATTCGATCTGGCGGAAGATGCAGGGCCGCGGCGTCAGCTTCGAGCAGTTGTCCGACGTCATCGCCTTCCGGCTGATCGTCAAGGATGAGGACAGCTGCTACCGCGCGCTCGGTGCCGTCCATGGCCGCTGGCCGATGGTGCCGGGCAAGTTCAAGGACTTCATCTCGACACCGAAGCGCAACGGCTATCGCTCGCTGCACACCACTGTCGTCTATGGCGAGAATGCCAGGATCGAAGTGCAAATCCGCACCCAGCAGATGCACGACCAGGCCGAATATGGGCTCGCCGCCCATTGGGCCTACAAGCAGGATGGCGACACGGCCGTCGCCAGCGATGCTTATCCCTGGATCAACGACCTGCTCGAAGTGTTGCAGGACGCCGCCTCGCCCGAGGAACTGCTGGAAAATGCCCGGATGGCGATGTTCCAGGACCAGGTGTTCGTGTTCACGCCCAAGGGCGCGCTCCACCAGATGCCGCGCGGCTCGACACCGGTCGATCTCGCCTATGCCGTGCACTCTGACCTTGGTGACAGCTGCGTCGGCGCCAAGGTCAATGGCCGGGTGGTGCCGCTGCGCACCGTGCTCGCCAACGGCGACCAGGTCGAAATATTACGGGGGCCCCTCGGCCACCCCGACCCGGCCTGGGAAAGTTTCGTCGCCAGTGCCAAGGCCCGCGCCGCCATCCGCCGCCATGTCCGCAACAAGGCGCAGGCCGAGGCCCAGGCGATGGGCGGCAAGCTGCTCGATTCGCTGATCAAGCGGCTCAAGGTATCGGTGGATGCCGACATGATGGCGACCGCGCTCGGCCAGTTGATGCTCCCTGACCAGGCAGCGCTCGAGCTGGCGATGGCGCGTGGCACAGTGTCCGACAGCGCGGTATCGGAGGCGCTGTTGCCCGGCTCCACCGCCGGCCAGCGGCCGCGCCGCACCAAGCGCGGCAAACCCGGTCCGGCCGCTGTGTCCATTCACGGCCTCGCCGCCGGCGTAGCCTTTGAGCTCGGGCCCTGCTGCCATCCGGTCCCGGGCGACCGTATCGTCGGCGTCCGTATCGCCGAGCGCCCGATCATGGTCCATGCCATCGACTGTCCCGAGCTCGGCCATGAAGCCGGCGAATGGCTCGATGTCAGTTGGGGCGAGGAGAGCGACGGCGCCGTCGCCCGGCTCGCCGTCGTCGTCCACAACCAGACCGGCGCACTGGCGGCGATGACCGCCGTGCTGGCCGCCCAGCGTGCCAACATCGTCAATCTCAGTCTCAAGCATCGCGACCGCGAGTTCCACACCGACATCATCGACATCGAGGTCAGCAACCTGAAGCAGCTGACCACGATCATCGCCGCACTCAACAATCTACCCGCCGTGCTGTCCGTCGAGCGCTTTCGCGGTTGACGCAGGCCGTCGCACCGCGCCTCCAACCCTGCTAGGGGCCATCCATGACCATGACCGACGCCGATATTCTCGCCGAGTTCCACGCCGCCGAGGCGCTGCTCGAAGGCCATTTCATTCTGTCCTCAGGGCGGCGCAGCCCGCGCTACCTGCAATGCGCCCGGGTATTGATGGACCCGGCGCGGGCGGCCCGGCTCGCCGAAGCGCTGGCGGCGAAGCTGCCCGCCGATATCCGGGCCGCGACCGAGGTGGTCATCGCCCCGGCCATGGGCGGGCTGATTTGTGGCCATGAGCTGGCGCGGGCGCTCGGCACGCTGTCGATGTTCGTCGAGCGCCCGACCGGCAGTTTCGAGCTTCGCCGGGGTTTCCGCCTGGCGCCGGGGCAGAAGGTGCTACTGATGGAGGATGTCGTCACCACCGGCCTGTCCAGCCGCGAGGCGATCGCCGCCGTCCGCGCTGCCGGCGGCGATGTCATCCATGCCGCCTCGCTCGTCGACCGCTCTGGCGGCACCGCCGATCTCGGCGTGCCGTTCACGCCGCTGATCCGCCTCGACGTGCCGAGCTACCCGGCCGACGCGCTCCCACCCGAGCTTGCCGCCATTCCCGCCATTAAGCCCGGAAGCCGCGTGGCATGACCAGCCCTGATCGTCGCCTGCTGCGGCTCGGCGTCAACATCGACCATGTCGCGACCATCCGCAACGCGCGCGGCGGCCTGCATCCCGATCCCGTGCGCGCTGCGATCGTCGCCGCCGAGGCCGGCGCCGACGGGCTGACCGTCCATCTGCGCGAGGATCGCCGCCACATCACCGACACCGATCTGACACGCCTCTCGGAAGCGACCGCCTTGCCGATCAACCTGGAAATGGCCGCCACCGACGAAATGCTCAATATCGCCCTGCGCGAGCGCCCGCACGCCGCCTGTATCGTGCCCGAGCGCCGCGCCGAGCGCACCACCGAAGGCGGTCTCGATGCGGCCGGCCTGCACAACAGCCTGGCCCCGATCGTACGCCAGCTGCGGGACAATGGCTCGCGCGTCAGCCTGTTCATCGCGCCCGATGCCGCGCAGCTTCACGCCGCTGCCGCGCTAGGCGCGCCGGTAGTCGAGCTGCACACCGGGCCGTACAGCCATGCCGAGGGCGCGGCTGTTGCCATCGAGCTCGAACGGCTGCAAGCGATGGCGACACTGGGCGCCCGCCTCGGCCTTGAGGTTCATGCCGGGCACGGCCTGACCTTCGACAATGTTGGTCCCGTCGCCGCGATGCCCGAAATTGCCGAACTCAACATCGGCCATTTCCTGATCGGCGAAGCCGTATTCATCGGACTGGCCGAAGCCATTCGCCAGATGCGCGCTCATATGGACGCGGCACGGGCATGATGGTGCCAACCGGGCTGGCGGTGATCGGGCTGGGCAGCGACCTGTGCAACATCGAGCGGATCGAGCGCAGCCTCGCCCGCTTCGGCCCGCGCTTCATCGCGCGAATCTTCACCGAAATCGAGCAGGCCAAGGCGGACCGTCGCTCGCTGACTCGGGCCGCCACCTATGCCAAGCGCTTCGCCGCCAAGGAGGCCTGCGCCAAAGCGCTGGGCACCGGGCTGCGCGATGGCGTGTTCATGAAAGATATGGGTGTCGTCAACCTGCCGTCGGGCGCGCCGACGCTGCACCTCACCGGCGGTGCGGCAGCAAGGCTGGCGCAAATCACCCCGCTCGGGCATAGGGCCGACATTCACCTGACGATCACCGATGACCATCCCTGGGCACAGGCAATCGTACTCATCACAGCGAGCCCCCAATGACCGAGGTCCAGACCCGCGCCGCCAAGAAGCAGACCAACTGGGCGCACGAGTTGTGGCAGCTATTCCTGCTCGTGCTGGCCGTGCTTGCCGTGCACAGCTTTGTCGCCAAGCCGTTCTTCATTCCGTCCGGCTCGATGCTGCCGACGCTCTATATCGGCGACCGGCTGATCGTCTCGAAATATCCCTATGGCTATTCCTATCTTTCGCCGTCGCTCGACGTGCTGCCGCCCATCGCCGGGCGGCTGTTCGGCCGGCTGCCCGACCGTGGCGACATCGCGGTCATCAAATCCCCGCGCGGCCATGTCGATTTCATCAAGCGCGTCATTGCGCTGCCGGGCGACACCATTCAGATGCGGAACGGGGCGCTTTGGCTCAACGGCGCCCCCGTAGAACGCACCCGCGTTTCCGATACCGAAATCCCGGTTTCGCCCAATAGCGACTGCCTGACCGTTATCGATGCCCAATATCGCACCACAAACGCCGCTGGCCAGCAGGTCTGCCGCTATCCGACCTGGCGCGAGACCCTGCCCGGCGGTCGGACCTATCTGACCCTCGATCTCGGCGAGATGCCCCAGGACAATACAGCGCCGGCAATCGTGCCCGAAGGCCATATCTTCCTGATGGGCGACAACCGCGACAATAGCCAGGACAGCCGCTTCGATCCGAGCCGCGACGGCCTCGGCATGCTGCCGATCGAAAATCTCGTCGGCCGCGCCGAGTTCATTACCTTCTCGCTCGACGGATCGACCGACTGGAACCCGCTGACCTGGTTCCCGGCGCTGCGCAGCGACCGGTACTTCATCGGGTTGAACTAGGGTCTCCGGCGGCTGGGAGCTTGGCCCTCAGACGCCGAAACCTGAGCCTGCGCTTTGTTATTCCGCAGGGCGGATGGCAAGCAGTTCGATGTCGAACTCAAGGACGGCGCCGGGTGGAATGACCCCACCAGCACCGCGGGCGCCATAGGCGAGGGCCGGCGGTACGACGAAATGATATTTGGAGCCGGTGGGCATCAATTGCACGCCCTCGGTCCAGCCGGGGATCACCTGATCGAGCGGAAAGGCAGCCGGCTCGCCGCGCTGATAGCTCGAGTCGAATACCGTGCCGTCGATCAGCTTGCCCTCATAATGAACGAGCACGACATCGCCGCGGCCCGGGCGGGGCCCGGTGCCTTCGCGAATGACGTTGTACTGCAGGCCGGAACGGGTGGTGAGGACCCCGGCGCGGGCCGCATTGTCATCAAGGAACTTCATGTCGGCAACACGCACGGCCGCGACCTGCGACTGAGTGCCCGCCCAAATGCCGAGCCCGGCCAGAAAAACGATGACGGCGCCACCGACGAGCCAGCGGCCCGCGCCGGCGGGGGTCGATTCGGTGCCAGGGGTTGCCATGGGCTCAGTCCTTGCGAGAAATGTCGTACGGTAAGCCGCAGCGTCGTGCGGCGAGGCTGTTGGCCTTACCGGACGCCGTCACGCTCAGCGCGCTTGCGCTCCAGCTTGCGGGCGCGACGAATGGCAGCGGCCTTCTCGCGGGCGCGCTTTTCGCTAGGCTTTTCATAGTGACGACGGAGCTTCATCTCGCGGTAGACGCCTTCGCGCTGCAGCTTCTTCTTGAGCGCGCGCAGCGCCTGATCGACATTGTTGTCGCGAACCACGATTTGCATGCAGCCGTTCTCTCCATTCACGTCGCCAGGGCTGGCACAGCCCCTGCGCTTGTCAAAACACCGGTGATTCCGGCAGGCAGTCCTGCCGGAGCGAAGGGCGGCGCATAGCAGAGGCGCGCCGCCACCGCAACGCCCCCCTTGCCACCCAGGCGGTCAGACCATTGCGCAGATGGTCTTCCACTCCAGATAATTGTCCATCGCCTGGCGGCCGCTATCCCGGCCCCAGCCCGATTGCTTGACGCCGCCGATGGCCAGGCTGGCATCATACATGGCATGGCAGTTGATCCACACCGTGCCGGCGCGGATATCACTGGCCATCCGGTGGGCTGCCGAGAGGCTCTCGGTCCAGACGCTGGCCGCCAGCCCATAGGCGCTGTCATTGGCGGCGGCCACCACCTCCTCCACATCGTCGAAGGGCTGCGCCACCACCACCGGCCCGAACACCTCCTCGCGGACGATCTCCATCTCCGGCCGCACACCCGTGACAACGGTCGGCGAGATGAAGGTGCCGGCATCACCGTGCCGATCGCCGCCGGTCAGCATGGTTGCTCCCTCGGCGCGGGCGCGCTGCAGAAAGCCCTCGACCCGCTCGGCGTGGCGCTGCGACACCAGTGGACCCATCTGGGTGTCCGCCGCCAGCCCATGACCCAGTTTCAGCCCGCGCGCATAGGCGGCAACGCCCTCAACCACCTGGTCATGCACCGATCGGTGCACATAGAGCCGCGATCCGGCGATGCAGACCTGGCCGCCGTTGAAGTAGATCGCATTGGCCACCCCGGGGATCGCCAGCGACAGGTCCGCATCGGCGAGCACGATCGCCGGCGACTTGCCGCCCAGTTCCAGCGTCACCCGCTTGAAGTTTGTCTTGGCCGCGTCCAGCACGGCGCGGCCGGTGGCGGTCGAACCGGTGAAGGCGATCTTGTCGACGCCCGGATGCGCCGCCAGAGTCGCGCCCGTCTCGCCGCCAAGGCCTGTGACGATATTGAGCACGCCCGCCGGCAGCCCCGCCTCGATCATCAGCTCGCCGAGCCGCAGCGCGGTCAGCGAGGTGTCCTCGGCCGGCTTCAGCACCAGCGTGCAACCCGCCGCCAGCGCCGGCGCCAGCTTCATTGCGGTCAGCACCAGCGGCGAATTCCAGGGCACAATCGCCGCGACCACGCCAACGGCCTCACGCACGGTCCAGGTCCGCATCTGCTTACCCGGTGCCTGGTAGTTGATCGAGCTCTCCAGCGTGCGGCCCTCGATCGCCATCGCCTGGCCGGCGAAGAAGCGGAACTGGTTGACCGCTCCCGGAATCTCCGCCCAGCGGCCGACGAACAGCGGCTTGCCCTGATCGAGCGATTCGAGCTCGGCCAGTTCGTCGATGTTCGCCTCGATCAGGTCCGCGATCTTCCAGAGCAGGCGGGCGCGCTCGACGGGCATTGTCGCCCGCCATCCCGGGAGCGCCCGCTCTGCTGCCGCCACCGCCGCATCGACATCGCTTGCGCTCGCCGCGGCGATACGCCCGGTCTCGATGCCGGTCGCCGGATCGAGGGCCGCAAAGCTCCCGCCGCCGGACGCCGCCTCCCACTGCCCGTCGATCAACAAGCCCTCACCCCCGGCCCGTCGGGCCAGAAAGGCCTTGGATTCGGGCTTCAGCGTGTTGAGATCAAAGCGCATGGTCTCGCCTCCGGCAAAAGCCCAGACTGGGCGAAGGGTAGCCGCTCGGCCACTGCAAGCCGCGCAATGCTCCGCACAGCGAAGAACCGCCGAAGCGCCTCTGGCAACCGTCGCCCTGCTGGCGACACTCACCCTGACCCGCCACAGGAGCCGTGCATGACCCGCGACCAGCAGATCGAAGCCGCCCTTTTTGCCTATGCCGATGCCTGGCGCCTCAACAGCGCCCCCGCCCTTATTGAACATTGGTCGGAGGCGGATTTCGCCTTCTACAAGGCCGAAGAGATCCGCAGCTTTTACACGGCCTGGGCCGACGTCCTGGCCTATTGGGCGCAAAACCAAGGGCTGCACGACGACATCCGACTGCGGCTGAAGAACCTCCGGCACATCCAGATCGCACCCGGCCGTGCGATGGTGGCGATGGACATGAACTGGGACATCCGCTTCGCCGCCGACGCCCGGCTCGCCAACGGCATG
>NZ_JBIMKZ010000027.1:0-15690 GCF_051860865.1 Polymorphobacter sp.
CAGGCCCCAGACCCCCCAATTAATTCGGTTGATCCCGCAGGACCATCTGCTGTCGCTTTCCGGAGCCACATTATTGGGGTCTGGGGCCTGCGGCCCCAGCCGCCGGAGGCCTCTTGTTACCGCCGGAGGCCCCTTCCCTCCTACTCGCACTCATGCCTTGTCCAGCTCGCGCGGAATTTCGATGCTGTGCCTTGTTTTCCCGGCATTTCCGGGACTTTCTTGCCGGGGTCATCGTCGCCCCACAGCGCGCTGTCGCCGTTTTTGCGCCAGTTCTGGTAGGTGGCGGATTCGTCCTGCAGCGCCTTGAGGGGGTGGTCGGCCCATTCGACATGTTCGGTGGGGATGTCCCAGCGGGCGTCGTCGAAATAGGCGCCGGTGAGCTTTTCGACTTCGGGATAGTCGCGCGGCGGCCAGGGGTAGCCCATGGGGGCATCGGTATGGACGAGCAGCAGCGCGCCGCTGCGGGTGGCGAAGGGTGCGTGGTAGAATTCCTGCGGGTGGACGACGACGCTACCGATGCCCATCTGGCCCTCGTTGATCAGGAAGCAGTCGCCCTGGAGCAGGATGATCTCCTCGAAGCATTCGTGATGGACATGCTCCTTGGGGGCGACGAGGCCGGGCTCGATGAACTGGAAGCGCAGATAGCCGCCGGGGCCGCCGTCGAAGCCTTCGTCGCTGGGATGCGGGACGGGATCGGGCTTGCGCAGCGACTTGTGGACGACGCCGTGCGCGCCGGGGACGCTGTTCACCCAGGGCTCGTTGTGCGGCTTGATCAGGCGGTTGCGGGTGTAGGGGAACGGGAAGCAGGGGATGTTGGGGTTCCAGAAGGCGAGCGCGAGGGCACCCTTGCGGGAGTGGAGCTCGCCGCCGCCGCAAAGCTGGGGGACGTGGATATAGCCGGTGGCGCCGACTTCCTCGGCGGCATGGGTGCCGTCATCAAGGCTGAGGCTGCCGTTGAACAGGAAGAATTCGAGGCTGGCGGTCCTGGCGTCGACACGGGCGCGCCAGCCGGCGGGGATTTCGACGACCCAGGTATAGGCGCCGCTGCGGACGTCCTGGCTCATCAGCGCGCCGTGGAGACCGGCGATCGGCGCGGGGCCGTCGAGCGTTGTCCGTGTGAGGGCGAGCAGATTGTAGAATCCGGGATCTTCGCGGTTGAGATTGTGCATGGTTCCCCCCTCCCCTTCGGGGTGCGTGACGGCCGGTTTTGGCCGGGATACGTGATTTACTGGTTGGGTGCGGCGATGAGCGTGCCGAGGCGGCTGTCAGCCGGGCCTTCGCTATGGGCCGCGCTGCCGAAGGCGAACTCGTAGCAGGGCAGCGGGCTGGTGCCGACGACCGAGGCTTCGACGGCCCAGACGGCGCCGCCGAAGCGGGGTGTCTTGGTCTGGCTGCCGGCGATGCGCACAGCGGTGGGGTCGAACGTCGCCTGGCCCGAGCACAGGCGCAGGCGATAGCTGTTGTAGTTGATCGCCAGATCCTCGGCCTTGGGGTCGATCCCCCATTTTTCGGTCCAGCCGGCGGCGAAGGCGATGACCTCCGGGTTGCTCCAGACCTGGTCGGCCATGGCCGGATCGAGATAGAGGAAATCGAAGTGGGTGAACTGGCCGGCGGTGGGCTCGCTGCACTTCCAGTTGGAATAATGGATGATGCCGGGGACGCTGTTGAAGAAGGGCGCGTCGACCTCCCGCAGCCAGGCCTCATAGCCGCGGGCGTCGGAATCGGCGCGCGGCGTGTAGGGCAGGAACAGCATCAGGTCGGTGTCGAATATCATGACGGAAGCTTCTCCAGAAAGGCGGCGAGCGCGCTGGCGACGCCATCGGGATCACGGTCGGGCTGGAAATCAGCGCCTTCGACGATCGAGGTATGAGCGTCCGGACGGACGGTGCGGGCGCGCTCGAACAGCGGCCACAGGACATCGTCCTTCGAGCACATGATGTGGAGCGGCACATCGATGGCGCGGAACAGGCTTTCGACATCCTGGTTCCAGACGCCGCTGAATGCCATCGGCATGGTGCGGTGCGCGGTGAGGTGATCGACCATTTCGCGCAGGTGCAACTCGAGGCTGTGGTTGGCGCCGAGCATGGCCAGATAGTCCCAGGCGGTTTGCAGGAAGGCGCCTGTGGGCTCGGCGGCGAAGGGGCGGATGAAGGTCTTGCGGTATTCGGCTTTCTCGGCGTCGTTGACGAGGACCGGGCCGATCAGCGTCAGCGACAGGAAGCGGCCGGGATGGCGGCCGGGCATTTCCAGCGCCGCGCAGCCGCCGGTGTGATGGCCGCAGGCGTGAAACTGGTCGACGCCGAGGTCGTCCATCGCTTCCATCAGCCGGTCGGCCTGGAAGGCCAGGTCGGGGATGTTTTCGGGCTGGTAGCTCTGGCCGAAACCGGGGCTGTCGAACGACAGGCAGCGGTATCGGTCCGAGAGCCGGTCCATGACCTTTTCGAACATCACCCCCGAGCTGGCGGTCTGGTGGTAGAAGGCAATAACCGGCGCATCTGCCGGGCCGCTCTCGCGCAGGTGGATCTGGCCATCGCGGCAATTGGCATAGCGCCGGGTGATCATCAGTCGTTCTCCACCGCGGCGACGGCTTCTTCATAGGCGGTGACGGCCGACGCCATTTCGGCGGCGCGGGCGGCCAGTTCCTCGCGCTCCTGGTGGACGATGCGGAGCACGGTGGCGAGATATTGCTCGCGCCACTGGTCCCGCTCGGCGCGCACGGCGACCGGCGGGACATAGGCATCGACGGCGGCGCGGCTGATCGGCTGGCCGGCCTCCATCAGCCGCTCGATGCTGTCCAGCCGGTCCCGCAGCACGGCGACCTCGCCGGCCAGCGCGAGGGTGATCGAGAGGTTCTTGTCGATGGCGGGATCGGCGAAATATTGCGGCCGATCCCCCTTGGCCTTTTGTTGCAGCGTTACGCTCATTTGCGCACACCCCACAGCCACCAGGCGCCGCCGCCGCCAAAGTCACCGCCCTGGAAGACGTTGGTGCGCTTGGCCTGGGCGGCTTCGAAGGCGCTCGGCTGATAGGCCTCGAACGCCTTGGCCGGATCGAAGCCGGTCTCGGCGGCGATGTCGGCGGCGACGATCTCGTGGCTGGCGCCCCAATAGGGCTCGTTGTTGTTGCGGGTGTCCCAGTCCAGCATGAAGGCGTCATAGGTCGGGAGATCGCGGTATGGCGGGGTTTCGGCATGGACGACAAGGCCGCCATCGGCGAGCAGACGGTTGCACTCGCGCATGATCCTGCGCATGGCGCCGTTGCTGGTCTCGTGGACGAGGATGTGGCTGACGATCAGATCAAAGCTGCCGTCCTCGAAGTCCGTCGCCTCGGCGTTCTGCTGGCTGAAGTGAACGGTCTTGCCGAGCGCCTGGGCGCGGGCATGGGCATAGCGGAGCACCGGGGCGCCGATGTCGATGCCATAGACTTCGGCCTCGGGCCAGGCTTCGCAATAAGCCAGCGTCGAGTGGCCCACGGTGCAGCCCATGTCGAGGATGCGCTTGGGCTTGAAGTCCGGATGGTTGGCCTTGATCCAGGCGATGGTGGTATCGCCGATATCCGAATTATAGGGGCCCATCCGGCCCATGGCGTAGATGTAGACGGCGCTGTCATAAACCGCGCCATTGGCGACATCATCCTCGGTGAAGTCGGTGTGATAGCCGCCGGGCATGCAATGGATATCAACCATGGTGTGATAGCGCGGAATTTCCATGTCCGGGTTGAGGCGCAGGCTGCCGTTGGTGCCGTTGGTCTCCTTGCTGGCCTTGATGAGTTCGGGAAGCTGGCGCTGGACCGGAATTTGCACCGACTTCCACATCATCTCCTGGCTGTTGCGCAGCATGGCGCCCCAGAAGTTGAAATAAGGCTCATCGGTCATCGACTTGCGGATCTCGGCATAGGTGGCGGGCTCGCTGCCATGAGCCTTCTGCCAGGCCGGGCGGGCGCGAACTTCAAAGGCGTTGCGGTTGCCGGCCGAAACGCTGGTGGCGAGATGGAGCTTGAGGCTCTTTACGAACTCCTGACGGGAGAATTCGTCGGAGGTGGTGGCGGGCAGCACGGCATGCTGGCCCTGACTGTTGGCTTCGAGAATGTCCATGAGGTTTTCCTTTCAGACTGTTGATTTCATTCAGGCGGCAAGCGGAGGGCGGATGGGGCAGATTTCCTCGCGATCGACCATGTCGAAGGTGAAGATCCATTTGGCGACGCCGGTGAGCACGGCGGCGATGAAGCCCAGCTCGATGATCTGGGCATCGGAGAAATGCGCCTTCAGTTGGGCATAGAGCGCGGGTGAGAGCTGGCCTTCCATGTTCTGCAGCATCATTTCCTCGCCGAGCGCGATGATGGCGCGGTCCCGGTCCGAGAACAGCGGGCTTTCGGGGGTGAAGATGGAATCGACCTGTTCCTGGGTGATGCCGGCCTTCAGCGCCTCGACGGTGTTGAAGCGGTTGCAGAACTGGCAGCCATGCTGCTTCGACAGCTTGAGGCGAAGCAGCTCCTTGGCGCGAACATCGACGGTCATGCCCTTGTTCTTGTTGTAGAACAGGCCGTCATAGAATTCGCCGAAATACCAGCGCAGCAGGTCGGGCTGATGGGCCATGACGCCGATGATGGTGGCATCGCCGGTGCGCGATACGCCGAGATCGTGCAGTGGCTGCAGGTCGGCGGGGAGGGCGTCGCGGGGAATGGGCGAGATGACGGGCGATGGCATGCGTGTTCCTTGCTATACAATGAGATCTAGGCGGACGTTCAGTCGCTTTGTCAGGTCCTTCTTGTCGAGATCCTCGCTCTGGGCTTCGTCCTGGATGACATTGTCCCGCACAAGGCCATCGGTGGCCTGGCGGGTGAGGATGATCATCAGGTTGGTTTCGTCGAGCAGCGCGAACGGGAATTCATGCCAGGTGCCGATGTGCATCAGGAAGCCGGCGCTGCCATCGAACAGAAAGGCCTCGACGGCGTCCAGGTCCGGCAGATCCTGGTCATTGGGCGGGGCGAAGCAGGCGACGAAGGGCTTGCCGCCGAGCGGGATGAAGCCCTGGGTGTGCTTGAAGTGGCGCTCCATCCAGCGGACCTGAAGCGGCCGGCGCTGAAGGGTGACGATCGGCATCTCGACATCGCCATGCGCGGCGAAATCGGCGACGCGGCGGACCTTCACGGCGCCATCATAGAAATCAATCGGCATCGGCGCCACGGAGGGGGTGGCGCCGAGGATGGTGCCGTAGCGCGCCAGCTTTTCGGCGGTGGCGCGCTGAACGGGGATGGTGATGATGGTGGGGGCAGGCCCCCTGCCCTCGTGCCTGACGGCCGCCTCGTCGATGCTGTCGATTTCGGCGTAATCCGCCATGTCAGGACCCTTTCAGCTGTTCCAGTGTCGGGAACGGATAGTCGGGGCTGGGCGGGCAGAAGCACAGGTGACGAAACGGCGCGTCGCCGATGACCTTGACGTGCTTGCGGGCGCCGACCGGATAGGAAAACACCGTGCCCGGCGTGATGTGCGCCTTGGTGGTTTCCATATACAGCGGTGGCAGCGACACCTCGACCTCCATCTCCCCCGATATGCAATATTGCATCTCATCGTGCACGAAGGTCCAGTCGAATTCGGTGCCCGGCATGAAATCCTCGATGATGATCTGGCAGTTCGGCTGGTTGATCGCCGAATAGCCGCGGATCTGCACGCCGGGGTTGAACGGCAGGTCGAACATCGGCGCGCCGTCCAGCGCGGCTTCGTCGATCTTGTGGTGCTCGAACTTCGAGCGGACGGTGGGTGCGAGGCCGATCGGCATGGTGGTTCTCCCCGGATGAGGGGCCTGCGGGGCTGTCCGCAGGCCCGGGCTGGTTGATCAGAAGCGGGCGCGCGCCTCCACACCGAAGCTGCGCGGCGCGGCGCGGTGAACGGCATGGGCGATCGGCAGGATCACCACGGCATCGGAATTATACTGCTCGTTGAACAGGTTCTTGGACCAGAGCGTCAGGTCCCAGCGGTCGGTGGTCAGCCCCAGGCGGGCGTTGACCAGATCGACGGGATCGCGGCGCGTGTTGGCGGCGTTGCGCTGATCATACCAGACCGAGCCGGCACGGGTATATTCGCCACGCGCCAGCACGCTGATGCTGTCATTGACGGGCTGCAGCAGCTGGAATCCGGCGGCGACATTATAATCGGACGCGAAGGGCAGCCGGTTGCCGATAATAGCTGCGCGGTCGGCGGCATTCTGGCTGTCGATATCGGTGATCTTGCTGTCCGCCAGCCCGAAGCCGCCGAAGATGCTGAACGTGTCGGTGACCTGGGCGTTGATGTCGAACTCGAAGCCCTGGATCCGCACCTTCTTGATCGACGACACGGCATTGAGGCCGCCGGTCGGGAAGAATTCGAACTGCTGCGCGTTGCGGACGCTGGTGTGATAGACCGCGCCATTGAACTGGATGCGGCGATCGAACAGGATGGATTTGAAGCCGATTTCATACTGGTCGGCGACTTCCTTGTCATAGAAGTCCTGCACCAGGATGTCGGGGATCACCGACACCAGCAAGGCACGCGTGCCGATCGGATTGAACCCGCCCGACTTGAAGCTGCGGCCGAAGCCGCCATAGATCGAGCCATTGCCCGAGGGGAATTTGTAGGTGACGGTCGCCTTGGGCTGGACCTGCTTGAAGGTCTTCTTGTCCTTGCAGTCCGCGACATTGCGGCCGGTGGTGGCCACGCAGAGATTGTAGGTGGGGAAGGCCGCGCCGCCCACCGATCCCGAGCCGGCGCCACCGACGAAATAGAAGGGATTGCGAATGTCCGGCGCCGCCGATGTGGTATCGCGTTCCTCGATGTCGTAGCGTGCGGCCAGCTGGATTTCGAGCTGCTCGGTGACGTCATACTGGACGTTGCCGAAAGGCGCATAGTTCTTGCCGTTGACGAGGTTGCGGTCATAGCCGACCGTGCCATTGTTGGTATTGATGCCGTCGATGCCGAGCGTCGGCAGGATCGACCCGCCGCCGATGATCAGCCGGTCCACCGGCGACACCGGGGCACCGATGGTGGTACCGCGAATGACGTAGGGCGGCAGATAATTGCCGTTGCTGTCCTGCGAGAGGCGGCCGTTCAGCCCCTGCTCGATCAGGAAATCACGCTTCTGGGTGAGAAAGAAGAAGCCGACCTGCCAGCGCAGTCGCTGGTCGGACTTCGACGACAGGCGAAATTCCTGGGTGAAGGCCTTGTTGCCGATCGTGTACTTCTGGGTGTTGTCGCCAAAGGCGGCCAGAATATTCAGCGTGGTCCCCGGCGACAGCGCCTGCGAATCGAAGCTGTTCCCGGCGAAGTTGAAGGCGCCATAGGGATAGTTCTTGCCCTGATAATTGTCGGTGATCTTGCTGTAATTGGATATCGAGGTGAAGGTGACATCGCCGAAATCATGGTCGATCTTGAGCGAGGTGTTGAACTTGTCCTGCCGGTTGTTGCCCGGCACGTCATTGGTCCACTGGCCTCGCGTCTCGTTGGTGTCGATCTGGTCGATGCGGAAACCGCCCTGGGTGGCGCCGACGACCTGCGAATGCCAGGCGATGGCGCCGCCATCGAGCCGGCTGGCATTGACGCGCAGGTCGACGGTCGTGTCATCGCCGGGCAGCCAGATCAGACGCAGGCGGCCGAGCTTTTCGGTCGAGCGCATGACCTTTTCGCCGGTGTTGATATTGGTGAATGGCCCATCGGTGTCGCTGATGGCGGCCGAGGCGCGGAACCGGAGCTTGCCTGGAATGATCGCGCCGCCGATGCTGGCGTTCGCCCTCATGGTGTTCCAATTGCCATAGTTGAGCGTGACCTGCCCTTCCAGATCGTCGGTCGGCGGCTTGGTTGAAATGATGATCGCACCGGCGGCGGCGTTGCGGCCGTAAAGGGCGCCCTGCGGCCCCTTCAGCACCTCGATCTGCTGGACGTCAAACAGTTCGCCGTTGAACTCGTTCTGCGTCACCAGCTGGACGCCGTCGATGACCACGGCCACCGCGCCTTCCGACTGGCGGACCGAGGTCTGGCCGCGAATGTTAACGAAGAATTCGCCGGCGTGGTTGGACGTCTGGAAACTGACGTTGGGGGTGAGGGCCAGGAAGTCCTGCGGGCGGGTGATGCCGGCCTTGAGAATGGCCTGCTCGCTGAAGACCTGCACGGCGACGGGCACGTCGATCAGCTTTTCGTCGCGCTTGGTGCCGGTGACGATAATCTCCGCCGCGTCGTTGGTCGCGGCCGGCGTGTCGGTGCCGGCGGTCTGGGCGGCGACAGGCTGTGATGCGATGGCGATGGCGGTGAGACTTGCGGTGACGGTCAGGCGGATGTCCATGATTTTCCCCTCTAGCTCCCGGCTTTGCCGGTTCCCCCAAAACTGCGCTGGGCGCCAATTTTGCATACAGATTTAGGCTGATTTTCTTGATTTGTGTCAACGGAAAAGATTACACTCGCATTCAGACCGTTTTATCGGTGTTTTCCTCGGTAAATTACATGGGATTTTCTGACATGGACATTGAGCCCGGGCTGATTTCCGATCGCTACATGACTGGCTGCGACCCGGCCTCGTCATTGACGCGCTGTGAGCTTGCGATGATCCGGGCCAGTGAAGCCTTTGCAAGATGGGGATTTTTTCTGCACAAGAGCGTTAGCGGGACAACGCTGGGCGCGCAGGACGTCTGCCTGCTGCATTCCATCAGGATGCGCGGTGGGGCGCAGAACCTGTCGGAATTGCTGCTCTTTTTGAACCGTAACGATGTGTCGACAATCCAGTATTCGCTCAGGAAGATCGAGCAGGCCGGATTGATCGAGCGGATCACCGGCAACAGCCGGCGCGAGGCCGGCTACAGGCTGACGGAAAAGGGCGAGCAGGCGACCAGCGCCTATGCAGAACTGCGGTCGGACATTTTGATCGCGCTGGTCGAGGACATCAACGGGATGAAACAGGCGCTCGATTCGGCCGCGGCGGCGCTGGAGCGGCTGACCGGGCTTTACGACCAGTCGACCCAGACCGTGCTCAACCGCAAGATATTGGGGAAATGATCAGCCCCGATCGACGCCCGTGAGGAAATCGGCAAGGCCGGCGGCGAAATTGTCGGCATCGAGATCGGGCTCGAAATTGGCGCCGTTCAGCGGCAGGACGCGGGCATCCGGCCGCATCTGGGCGGCGCGATCGAGATAGGGGTAAAGGACATCGTCGGGAGCGGCGCCGATCATGATCGGGCACTGAACCTGTTTGAAATAATGGGGGAAATCCTGTCCCCAGACGGCATTGTAGCTCTGCACCCTGCCCCACCAGGCGCGCAGCTGGTCGGCCATTTCGCGGTGGATCAACAGCGGGTCGGCATGGGCGCCGAGGTTGCGGAGATACTCCCAGTTCTCAAGCAGATAGCTGCCGCTGACCAGCGGGGCGAACGGGATGCCGAAATGCTTGGAGAATTCCACCCGCTCCTCGTCGGTGAGCGGCACCGGGCCGATCATGGTCAGCGAGCGGGCCAGTTCCGGATGGCGGGCGGCCAGTTCCACGCCGATGCAGGCGCCGGTGTGATGGCCGACGATATGGCACTGGCCGATGCCCAGGCTGAGGATCGCTTCATGCAGCCAGTCGACATAGTTCGACATCGACGGCTTGCTGTCCTTTGGCGCGTCGAACGAGCCGCCGAAGCCTGGCGTATCGAGGGCGTGGAGCGGCCAGCGTCCGGCCAGCCGTTCCATGGTCTTTAGCCACATCTGGCCGGAGCTGGCGGTCTGGTGGAAGAAAACGACCGGCGTGCCATCTGCCGAAAGGCTGCGAACATGGATCTGGCCACCGCTGGTATCGGCATAGGATTTGCGCACGTCTGTCATGATTTTCCCCTCAGCAATCATATTTGATTTTGTATACAAATGATGCATCATGGCTGCAAGCAAAACCGAGGGAGGGAAGATGACGGTTGCGCAGCTTCAGGGGGCCTTCCAGGCCATGGTCGACGCCCTGGCCAAGGGGGATCTCGATGGCTTTTACGGCGCGATCCTGTCCGATGCGATGATCATGGACGAGGACCTGCCCTTTCGTGTCAACAAGGAAGGGTTTCAGGCGCATATCGCTTTTCACGGCCCCGACAATTGGGAGGGGTTCGCCTGGAAGCCGAGCGATACGCGCTTTGCGGTGGCCGGCAATACCGGCGTGATCACAGGCTTTGCGATGTTTCGCGGAAAGCCGCGCGATGCCGGCTTCCGGCTACGGCCGATGCTGTTCAGCCAGGGATGGTCGCAGACCGCTGCCGGCTGGAAGCTGGTCAGCTGGCAGCAGAGTCCGGTGATTGGCCATGTCACCACCCAGTCCCCGGGTTGAACGGAATGCTGAATGCCACCATGCAGGGAGAGATGCGATGAGCGATGCCATCGACCGGCGCGATGCGATGCGGATAGGCGCTGTGGCCGGCGCGGCGGTGGGCGCGATGCTTGCCGGCGGTGCGGCCGCGCAGACCGGCGACACGGGCCTCGAAGCCGCCTTTCGCGCGGCGTTTGCTACAGCGAAGGACAAGCCGGGTGATATCGCCGCCGCACGCCGCGCCTTTCTGCATGAATCGGCGCTGGTGATCGATTCGGATGTCCCCTTCCCTCTCGACCGCGCGGCCTACCTCGACCACCTCGGCTTTCATGGGCCGCAGTGGGAGCGGCTAGAAGTCCAGTTGCTCGAGGTGAAAACGGCCACCCATGGCGATACCGGCACCGTGTCGGCCTATTTCAACCAGCGTGGCAAGCCGAAGGATGCGGGCTTCCGCCAGCGCGCCGGCTATGTCACCGCCGTCTGTACGCGAGACGGTGGCGCCTGGCGCGCGATGGGGCTGCACTTCGGCCCGTTGATGGCGAATATCATCGACGCGTCGCCCGGATGAGCTGAGGACACCAAAATTGGGCGCCGCCCGCTCATTGCAGATTGCCGGCAACCTTTAGAGCGCTGGCGCGTTGTTGTCCTGTGGAAAACCAACGACAGGGACAACTATGTGAGCAACGAGGCATCGAGAGATCAGGAACAGAAAATCGCTGAAGGCGAGGTGGAAAAGTTCAGGAGCGAGCTTGGCCCGTTCGTGACCGCCACCGAGACAACGCGGATGCCCATGGCTTTCACAGATGCGCGCGCCCCAGACCATCCGATCATTTTTGCTAACGATGCTTTTTTGAAACTCATTGGCTACGAGCGGAACGAAGTGCTCGCGCAAAACTTCAATTTTTTCCTTGCAGGTGTTGAGGAGAAAACTCTGGAAGAGGTCGAGGCAGCGTTCGCCAATCCGTCAGATAAAGACACCGAAATCAATTTTCATCGGAAAGACGAACGTGAGTGCTGGGCGACCCTTTTCGTTGCTCCGGTCGAAGACGAGCGGGGGGACGTCACACAGCACTTCCTGTCACTCATCGACACGACAGCTTACAAAATGGCGGAACAGCACGCCGGCCTGTTGATCGATGAGCTGAAGCACCGCGTCAAAAATTCCCTGATGATGGTTCAGTCTATTGTCTCGCAGGCAATTCGCAATTCCCCGGATCCACAGGCAGCCAGTGAATCGATAGAAACGCGGATTGCGGCGTTGTCCCGGGCCCATGATCTACTAGGTCGCGAGAAATGGGACGGTGCCGGCCTTCGCGATCTGGTTGTTGAAGTGCTTGCCCCGTACAGGGAAGGCGAGGGTCGCTCTGCCCGTTTCGTCGTTGAGGGCGACAACATCCGGCTATCCCCGAAGGCGACGTTGGCACTCGGCATGGCGTTCAATGAGCTTGCAGCCAATGCGGTAAAATATGGCGCCTTGTCGAACGATACCGGGACGGTCTCGATTGCGTGGACAATGGAGGCTCAGCCGGATGGCCGGTGGCTTCGCCTCGGCTGGCGTGAGACAGGTGGACCGACCGTAAGCGTGCCAACACGCAGGGGATTTGGCTCACGGCTTATTGAACATGGCCTGGCCCGCGAACTGGCAGGCGGAATTGAACTGGACTATCCGCCCGAGGGGGTGGTTTGCAAAATTCTGGTTCCGGCTCCGCAAGCGGTGCTCAGTGGATAGCGCCCTGCTCTCGGGAAAAACCGTTCTTCTGATCGAGGACGAGATGCTTGTCGCCATGCTTCTTGAGGATATGCTGGGCGACCTCGGATGCAAATCGATCACCGTCGCGACATCCGTCGAGACCGCTATCGACCTCATTGCGGACAACAGGTTTGATCTGGCAACTCTGGACGTGAACCTGAATGGCAAACGGAGCATCGCGGTCGCCGAAGCGCTGGACAGGCGGGATATCCCCTTTGCCTTTGCCACCGGCAATGACGAGCATCGCTTCGGCAAACGATTCGAGGATCATCTGGTGCTCAAAAAGCCTTTCAGATCCGATCGATTCGAGGAAGTGCTTCGGCGTCTCGTCAGTGAAGGAACGGACTAATGGCAACCCTGGCGACAGGCCGCCCGTTCCGGCGAAATCCTCGCCCTACGACATACACTTGAGGCGCGGCATGACTTTTTCGCCGAAGTCCCGAATGCCTTCGACGAAGTCTGGCCAGCTGAACAGCAGGCCTTCGACGCCGGTTTCGGCGGCGATTTCATCGATCTTGGTGGCGACGGTTTCCGGGCTGCCGTGGATCAGCGGGATCCCCATGAAGGCCACGTTGCCCTGTTCGAGGGTGAGCGACAGGCCGGACTTCATCCGGTCGGCGGTGCCGCCGGTGTTGGTGTCCATGGCAGCGCTGGCGAGGATGTTGGTGATGGCGCCCTTGTCGGCCTTGGCGACAATGTCTTCGGCCAGCGCCCGGGCCTCGGCGTCGGTGCGGGCGGTGATCATGTGGAACAGGCCGTAGGTGCCGACGCGGCGATTGTTTTTCGCGGATTCGGCGCGGACATTCTGGACGATCGGCTTGAGGGCGTCGGCGTGGGCAATGACGAAATTATGGTCGCCCATGCGGGCGGTGAACTCGATGCCCTTGGGGCTCTGGCCGGCGCAGACGATAGGGATGTCATGGGCGGGGCGCGGCAGCACCGTGCATTTGTTGAGCTGGAAAAACTCGCCATTCCAGGTGGTTTCGCCGTCCTTCCACAGGGCCTTGACGATGCCGAGATATTCGTCGGCGAAATCATAGCGGCGATCGAAATATTCGTCGCCGCGCCAGAGGCCCATCTGGGTGTATTCGGGCTTGTTCCAGCCGGTGACGATGTTGAGGCCGCAGCGGCCCTGGCTGATGTCGTCGATGGTGGCGATCATCCGCGCGGCGATGGCCGGGTGGGTGCTGAGCAGGGTGACGCTGGGGAACAGGCCGATGCGGCTGGTGTCGGCGGCCAGCGCAGCCATCAGCGTAAAGGATTCCATGCAGCCGTTCCAATAGCCGGTGTCGCCGCCGAAGCCCTTGAATTTCATCATGGACAGGACGAAATCGAGCCCCTGCTGCTCTGCTTCCAGCGTCACCGCCTTGTTGTGGGCGTAGCTCGGCATGTACTGCGGGCTGCCGGCGGACGGGATATAGCCATTGCTGCCATTGGGCAGGAAAACGCCGAATTTCATCTGGGCCGGGTCCTTCAGGATTTGAGGTGCACGAGGGTTTTGCCGAAGTTGCGGCCCTGCATCAAGCGGACGAAGGCGGACGGCGCGGATTCGAGGCCCTCCGAGACGTCTTCGCGCCAGGCGAATTTTTTGGCTTCGATCAGGCCGGCGACGGTGGAGATCATGTCGGCGCGCAGATGCTCGTAATCATAGACGACGAGGCCCATCAGCGTGGCGCGGGCGCCGATGATCTCCAGCGGCAGCGGGCCGGGGCTGCGGGTGTCCGAATTGTAATCGTCCATGATCCCGCACAGCGCGATGCGGCCGTGCGGCTTCATGTTGACGAGGATGGTGCGGAGAAGCTCGCCGCCGACATTGTCGAAATATTGGCTGGGGCCCTGGGGCACCAGCTCGCGCAACCTGGTGGCAATGTCCTCGCTGCGGTGATCGATACAGGCACTGAAGCCGGCTTCCTCGACGACCCAGCGACATTTTTCCGGCCCGCCGGCGATGCCGATGACCGTGGCGCCGCGGGCGAGCGCCAGCTGGCCGACGGTGGAGCCGACCGGCCCGGCGGCGGCGGAGACGACCAGCACGTCGTCAGGGCCTGGCTTGAGCAGCTCGGAAACGCCGGCATAGGCGGTGAGTCCCGGCATGCCGAGCACGCCCAGCGCCAGCGACGGCGGCAGCGCGCCGAAATCGAGCGTGCGCAGGCCATCGGCGGCGATGGTGGTGAGGTCTGCCCAGGCGCCGAAGCCGGCGACGGTCTGGCCGGGCTCGAGCCGCGGGTCGTTGCTCTCGGTAATCGTGCCGACAAGCTCCGAGATCACCGGCTGGCCCGGCAGCAGATTGCCCGACAGGTGCCGCTTCGCCATCTGCAGCCGCAGATAAGGATCGAGCGACAGGAAGGTCGGCGCCACCCGCACCTGGCCCGGCTCCAGCGCCGGCAGCGCGACCGCCACGCATTCGAAATCCTCTTCGGTCGGGATGCCGGCCGGCGTGCGTACGAGGCGGATCTGGCGGGTGGCGGCTGTTGTCATCGCGGTCCTTGGCTGGCGGCCAGCTCGGCCTGTTTGCTGCGTGCTACCGGGATCGGGTAGCTCGGGTTTGGATAGCAGA
Source organism: Polymorphobacter sp. (assembly GCF_051860865.1). Taxonomy (GTDB): domain Bacteria; phylum Pseudomonadota; class Alphaproteobacteria; order Sphingomonadales; family Sphingomonadaceae; genus Sandarakinorhabdus. The sequence goes on from NZ_JBIMKZ010000027.1 coordinate 14,594, forward strand.
AGCAGAGGTGGCGGAAAGGCTCTTCCGACAAGACTCGCCACAGCACCCGGCAGCCGCGCGGCAGGAAATAGGTGGTGCCGGCGCGGGCGATGATCGTCTGGCTTTCCAGCATCAGCGGCGGCATGTGGACCTGCACCTCGCATTCGCCCTGCACGACATAATGGGCTTCATCGTGGGCGAGCGTCCAGGGAATGTCCACGCCCTTGTAGAAGTCCTCCAGATTGACCTGCAGCGCCGGCTCGTCGATGCCGATGTTGACGGCGCGGAAGCGCGAGCCGGGGACGAAGGGAAACTCCAGGTCCGGTTCCTGATCGAGATCGGTCTCGTCGTAGTGATAATGCGCGAATTTTCCCCAGGCGATCTTGTCCATGGTGTTTCCTCCCTCTCCTAAAGACCGGTCTCCAGCACGGTGAGTGCGGCATCGAAGGCGGCGAGACCGGTGTCGATCTCGGCCTGGCTGATGATGAACGGCGGGCCCACCTTGACGGTGTTGGGCACGAAGCCGCCGAGGAAGACGCCGCGCGCTGCGCATTCGCGGCCGATGATGGCATTGGGGTTCTGCGACAGGTCGCCGGTGAAGCCGGTGTAACGATCTTCGGCGATGATTGGCTTGCCGTCCTTTCCGACGAGATCGACGGCGTGATAGAGGCCGCTGCCGCCGATACGGCCGATGCTGGGGTGGCGGGCCTTGAGATCGTCGAGGCCGGCGCGGACGATCCTGCCCTTGGCCTGGACCTGGCCGATGATGTCCTCGGCGAGCATGGCTTCGAGGCAGCCGACGATGGAGGCGGCGATCAGCGGATGCCCGTCCCATGTGGTGCCGCTCCACCAGCGGGCATCTTCGAAGAACTGGGCGATCGGCCGGGAGGCGATGACGGCGCCCGAGGGCAGGCTGGAGCCGTTGATCGACTTGCCCGCCGCGATGATGTCCGGATGGATGCCGGGGTACATCTGATAGCCGAACCAGTGGCCAAGCCGGCCGAAGCCGCAGAGCACTTCGTCGTCGATCCACAACAGGCCATATTCCCGGATCAGTTCGTACAGCGCCGGCATATAGTCGGGGTGCGGGAACAGGCCGCCAGCGCCGAGCATCGGCT
>NZ_JBIMKZ010000027.1:15700-37538 GCF_051860865.1 Polymorphobacter sp.
GCCGACGGCGCGGATCATCGCGCGGGTGGCGGCGATCGACGGCAATTCGCCGTTGGTCTGATAGTCGTCGCCCTCGGGCGGCGGGATCGGCATGAAGCCCGGCGTCGGGAAGCCGGGCACGTCGCGAACAGGGCCGCCGGCTTCCGGGCTGCTGATGTTGTTGCGGTAGCCGCGCAGCATGGTGGCGCCGACCGACAGGCCGTGGAAGCCGTGTGCCTGGGTGAGGACGAGCTGCTTGCCGGTGTAGAGCCGGGCCATGGTGATGGCATTGTCCACCGCCTCCCCGCCCGAGGCGAGGATGCGGATGCGTCCGGCCCAATCATCTGGCCCGAGAATGTCCTCGATGATCAGCTTGGCGGCGCGGGCGCGATATTCATTGGCCATGCCGAAGAAGACATGGCCGTAGCGGTCCATGGCCCGGATGATCTCGGCATGGATCGCCGGGTGGCGGTGGCCCATCGAATCCGAGATCAGCTGGCTCTGGAAATCGAGCAGCCGGCTGCCGTCGGCCATGGTCAGCCAGGCGCCGTCCATCCGGTCGACGGCCCAGAAGCCGTGCTCGCCGGCGCCGGCGGTGTTGTGCAGATAGTAGCTGCGGTCCCAGCGTTCGATCTGGTTCCAGTCGGTGGGGGCGGGTGCGGCTTTGTCTGTCATGTCCGCACCCTGCCCTGCCGCCGGCTGTTGTTCAACGCAGCCCCAGCGCGCCCGGGTTCATCAGCCGATCGGGGTCGACGACCGATTTCAGGCCTTCGATGACCTTGGGCAGGGCCTCGTTGTTCATGATCTCCTTGAACGGGTAATATTTGCCGATCTGGAGGTGCAGGCCGCCGAGGCTGTCGAACAGGTCGCGCAGCTCGTCGCGAAGTTTGAGAGCGACTTCGCGCCGGGCTTCGTCGGCGGGAATCGACTTCCACTGCTCGGCGAACTCCGGTTCGATCAGCGACAGGCGGAAGTCGCCGAGCTTGTCATGCCAGTAGAAGCTCGGCTCGATGACGAATTCCGGGCCGGAGAAGCAGGTCAGATAGCTGGTCTTGATGCCCCATTGGTCCATCAGCGGCTTGCGTTCAGCGAGGAATTTTTCGGTGGCCTGGGCGGCCGGGATGGCGCGCGAGAGCGGGAAATAGCCATGGACCGGGATCCAGATCTCGCCTTCCGAGCCCAGCAGCACGGTGCGGACGCCGCCGAACGGGGCGTTACGGAAGACGGTGGGGATGGAATTGGCCATCTCGGTGCCGCCCTCGTCGGTGCAGATTTCGGCGGCGAGGTCGGTATGTTCGGCTGCGACCGTCTCGGTATGGGCATCGAGCGTCATGTGCAGTGAATAGGGCACGTTCTTGAGGATCTTCTTGCCGCCGAGCGCGACACGGGCGGCGTTCTTCAGCCCCTTGAGGCCGCCCTTGCGGGCGATCTTGCCGACCATCGCCAGGCCTTCCTCGAAGGTGACGCCCTGCTTCTCGAACCCGCCATTGTAATAGGGATCGAAGCCATAGCATTCTGACGCGATGCTGAGCCGGGCGATGCGGACCTGGGCGGCGAGCATCGCCTCCAGCGTGTCGAACTTGTACGACAGATAGCCGGTATGGGCCTGGGCGGTGACCAGTCGCAGCGAGGCGACGGCCTTGATGCCCATGGCGCCAGTATCGGCTGTGAACAGGCCGGTGACATCGGGACCGAAGTGGCGCCAGAACGGCTTGGAATTCTTGTGCGCCCAGCTGCCGGTGGTCAGCAGCGTGCCATCGGCCAGCACGACCTTGAGCCCGACGACGCTCTCGGCCGCGGTGCCGCCGGTGCCCGAGCCGTGGAACAGGCTGTTCTGCGACAGCGCGCCGCCGACGGTCGCATAGGCGCCGGACAGGGGACCCCAATAGGGGGTGCGGACGCCGTGCGGGGCGAGCGCTTCGTACAGGTCCTTCCAGGTGCAGCCGGCCTCGACAATAACGTACATGTCTTCCTTGTTGATCTCGACGATCCTGTTCATGCGGCGCATGTCGATCATCGCGGTGCGGGCGCGCTCCGGGCAATAGCCGCTGGTGTAGCTCATGCCGCCGCCGCGCGGGACGATGGCGAAGCCGGCGCGGGTGGCGATGCCGACGGCCTCGGCCAGCTCCTCGGCGGTGCCGGGCTGGAGGACCATCTGCGCGGTTTCGTGCGGGCGGAAGCTGAGGTCGGAAGAATAGAAATCACGGTTGGCGTCGTCGAGCAGGACGTGTTCGCTGCCGAGCAGCTGCTGGAGGCGCTGGACGGTGCCGTCATCGGAATTGGCGGTGTCGCGGTCGCTGATCACGCTGGCCATGAAATTCTCTCCATTCGCTGAGTCGCATTTTTGTATGCAGAATTGTCTGCCATGCCAAGAGGCGATCAACAGCGCTTGGCGAAAAGAAGCGAATGGGCTAGCAGCGGCCGATGGTATCGAACGCAATTGTACCGAACTTGAGTATCGGCCGCAGCACCGCTGGCGATGGTCCCCACGACGCCTCTATAGCCGGCGGCAAGGTGGTTCCGGTCGACGAAGTATCGGCATCGCTGGTCGATTTTGTCGTCAATGCGATCGTTGATGGCGTGATGGCCGGACGTTATGTCCAGGGGCAGCGGCTGATCGCCGCCGACCTTGCCGCTGAATATAATGTCAGCCGCGCCCCCGTGCGCGAGGCGCTGCACATGCTCGCCGGCGAGGGCGTCGTCGAGCTGCTCGCCAACCGCGGCGCCCGCATCCGCCGGCTGAGCGCGCAGGAGCGGATCGACTTCCTCGAATTCACTGAAGCCGTCTGCGTTCTCGGCGTCCGCCTGGCGACGGCGCGGATGCGCGAGCCCGAATGCCGGGAACGGCTGGTGGCGGCCTTCGACCTCATCGAACAGGCGGCGACGCGCCGCCACGACCGGGATTTTGTCGATGCGCTATACCGCTATCACATCGAGCTCAACGAACTGTCCAACAACCAGTTCGTCGCCTTCTTCTACAAGCGGCCGCATATCCGCTTCTACACCACGCTGCTCGCCGACATGGCACCGGGCGGGCACTGGGACCAGTATATCGCCAACTACCGGCTGATCCACGACCTGATCATGTCCGGGGACGCGCACTCGGCCGTGGTTTCCTTCTCCAGCCATATCCGCTGGGTGCTGCGCAATATGCGTCTGGCGAGCAGCTAAGAGCCTTCGACGGTATGGAGGGCCTCCGGCGGCTGGGGCCGCAGGCCCCAGACCTCGATGATTGGGCCTCCGCTTAGCGACGGCCGATGGTCCTGCGGGATCGACCCGATATTTGGGGTCTGGGCCTGCGGCCCCAGCCGCCGGAGGCATCTTCTCTTGCCGCCGGACGCTCCTTCCCTTTAGAGCCCGACGACCAGCCCGTCATAAGCCGGTGCCACGTGCGGCGGGAGTTCGGCGGTCAGGGCGGCATAGTCCATTGACTGGTCCATGTGCGTCAGCAGCGCGCGGGCGGGGCGGTAGCGGTTGATCCAGTCGAGGGTCTGTTCGAGGTGGCTGTGGGTGGGGTGCGGCGGGCGGCGCAGCGCATCTACGACCCAGAGATCGAGATCGGCCAGGGCGGCGTCGGCGCGGGTGTCGAAGGCCTTGACGTCGGTAGAGTAGGCGATGGCCTTGCCGTCGGCCTCGAAGCGCAGGCCGGTGGATTCGATGTCGCCGTGGAGCTGGGGGAAGGCGGTGATGGTGATGGCGCCGATCTGGAGGGGGTCGGCGAGCGTGTGGGCGTGGGCGGTGGGCGGATAGCCAGGCGCACCTTCGAAGACATAGGCGAAGCGCTGGCGGAGGACCGACCAGGTGGCGGGCGAGGCCCAGACGTCGACGGGGCGGCGCATGGCGTGGAACAGCGGGCGCAGGTCGTCGATGCCGTGGCAGTGGTCGGCATGGTCATGGGTGAGGAAGACGCCGTCGAGATGGGCGATGCGTGCCGCGAGCAATTGCTCGCGGAGATCGGGGCCGGTGTCGACGAGCAGACGGGTGCCTTGATGATCGATCAGGATGGAGACGCGGCGGCGGCGGTTGCGCGGGTTGGTGGGGTCGCACAGCCCCCAGTCCCCTGCCCCGTCCGGGCCGCCAAGACGCGGCACGCCCGAGGAGGTGCCGCAGCCGAGGATGGTGACCTGCATCAGCCGGGCTTCCGGGCCCGCGTGAACAGGCGGTGGAAATTGTCGGTGGTGGTGGCGGCCAGCGCCTCGGGGGTGGTGCCGCGCAGGGTGGCGAGCATGCGGGCGGTGTGGGCGACGAAGGCCGGCTCGCAGGTCTTGCCGCGCATCGGCACCGGCGCCAGGAACGGCGCATCCGTCTCGACCAGCAGCCGGTCGTCGGGGATGGTGGCGGCCGTGGCCTGGAGGGCCTGGGCCGATTTAAAGGTGACGATGCCTGATATCGAGATGTAAAAGCCGAGCGCAAGCGCTTGATCGGCAAAGGTCTGGCTGGCGGTGAAGCAGTGGATGACGGCGGTCAGCGGGCTGTCGCCGGGCTCGGAGAGCAGCGCCAGCGTGTCGGCTTCGGCGTCCCTTGTATGGACGATCAGTGGCAGTCCGGTAGCGCGGGCGGCGGCGATATGGGCGCGGAAGCTGGCTTGCTGGCGGTCACGGTCCGACTTGTCGTAATAATAGTCGAGCCCGGTTTCGCCGATGCCGATGACGCGCGGATGGGCGGCGGCGTCGACGAGCGCCGCAGTGTCGGTGTCGGGGTGATGGTCGGCTTCGTGGGGGTGGATGCCGATGGTTGCCCAGACATCGGCTTCGCGATCAGCCAGGCCGATGACCTCGTCCCACTCATGGCGTTTGGTGGAGATGCCGAGGAAGCCCGATATGCCGGCGGCGCGGGCGCGGGCGAGGACGCCGGGGACATCCTCGCGCAGGCCCGGATAGTTGAGATGGCAGTGGCTGTCGGTCAGCATCAGGCCGGCTCTTCGATGAGCCTCGGGAAGACACCGGCGGGCGGCGGAAGCGCAGTGCCGGCAGCAACTTCCTGGTCCAGAGCATTGAAATTCCGTGCATCCGGCGCGACGCCCAGCTGATCGAGCAGTGCACCGGCCGAGTCCGGGATGACCGGCTGAACGAGCAGGACGATGCGGCGGGTGGCATCGAGCGTGGTGGCCAGCACATGGGCGCGGCGGACGGGGTCGGCCTTGAGGCCCCAGGGTGCGGCGTCGGCGAAATAGCCATTGGCCTCGCTGACCATGGCCATCACGGTATCCAGCGCGCGGTGGAGCTGAAGTTTGTCCATCTGCTCGAAATATTGAGTCTGCAGGCGGGCAAAGGCGTCGGCAAGGGGGCGGTCTGTGCCGTCGAAGGCGGGCATGGTGCCACCGTCCTTGGCGACCATCGACAGCGCGCGCTGGGCGAGATTGCCGAGACCATTGGCGAGGTCGGCATTGCCGCGCTCGATGATGGCGGTGTCCGAATAGCTGCCGTCATCGCCGAAGGCGACGTCGCGGAGCAGGAACCAGCGCAACCGATCGACGCCGAAACGGGTCGCCAATTCGGCCGGATCGACGACATTTCCGAGCGATTTCGACATTTTTTCGCCCCGGATCATGACGAAACCATGCCCGAAAACCGCCTTGGGCAGCGCCAGTTCGGCCGACATCAGGAACGCCGGCCAGTAAATGGCGTGGAAACGTACGACATCCTTGCCGATCACATGCAGGTCCGCCGGCCACCACTCGCCATCGACCCCGCCGGCGCCGGTGAGGTAATTGGCCAGCGCATCTACCCAGACATACATGACATGGCCCGGCGAGCCCGGCACCTCGACGCCCCAGTCGAAGCTGGTGCGGGACATCGACAGGTCCTGAAGCCCGCCTTCAACAAAGCTGCGCATCTCGTTGAGACGACTAGCAGGCTGGACGAAGCCGGGGTTGGCTTCATAGTGCGCCAGCAGCTTGTCGGCATAGGCCGAGAGGCGGAAGAACCAGCTTTCCTCGATCGTCCATTCGACCGGCGTGCCCTGGGGCGAGAGGCGGATCTTGTTGCCCTCGCTGTCGCTGGCGTCGATCAGCTCGGCCTCATCATAATAGGCTTCGTCACGAACCGAGTACCAGCCTTCATACTTGCCGAGATAGAGGTCGCCCTTGTCGGCCATGCGCTGCCAGAGCGCCTGGACGAGCTGCTTGTGGTCGGTGTCGGTAGTGCGGATGAACCGGTCGAAGCTGATGCCGAGTTGGCGGTCGAGGTCGACGAAGGGCTGGTGGGTCGCGTCAACATAGGCTCGCGGCGCGATGCCGGCGGTGGCGGCGGCCTGGGCGATCTTCAGGCCATGCTCGTCGGTGCCTGTGAGGAATCGGACCTCGTCACCCTTGAGGCGCCGGTAGCGGGCTATGGCATCGGTGGCGATGGCCTCATAGGCATGGCCCATGTGCGGCTTGCCATTGGGATAGGCGATCGCGGTGGTGATATAGAAGCGGTTGGCCATGGACGCGGCAATGCGGGAGATTTCGCTGCATTGCAACCGGTGCGGCTCAGGGGAGGTTGAGACGGGCCAGGCGGGTGGCGAGATCGAAGGCGACCATGTGCGGATCGAGGGTCAGCGGCCCGGCGCTGGCGGCAAGACGGTTGGCGGCCTGCCAGTCATCGATGGTGCGGGCCAGGCGGGCGCCCTGCTGCTGGCGGGCGGCGGCGGCAAGAACGGCGGGGACGCGCTCGAGAAAGGCGGCATAGCGGGCCGAGGCGGTCTTGCCGGTGAGGCTGCGGGCCAGCGCCAGCGCGGCGGCATGGGCGTCGGCCGGCGGCAGGGTCGTCAGCCGGGCGATGCTGGCATCGAGCTCGGCCAGGCCCGGTTCGGCGAAGCGCAGGGCCGCGCCGGGGCTGCCGTCGGCAAGGCGGAGCAGGACGGCGCGGTCCTCCTCCGGCAGTTCGTCGGCATGGGCATCGAGGAACCGGTTCATCTCGGCATCGGCGAGCGGATGGAGTCGCAGCAGGCGGCAACGCGACCGCAAGGTCGGCAGCAGGCGGCCCGGGGCGTGGCTGATCAGCAAGAACAGGGTTTTCTGCGGCGGTTCCTCAAGATTCTTCAGCAAAGCATTGGCTGCATTCGGGTTCATTTCCTCGGCGCTGTCGACAATGACGACGCGCCAGGGGGCCAGCGATGGGGTCTGGCCGAGGACGGACTGGAGTGCGCGAACCTCGTCGACGCGGATTACGGTGCGCAATTTGCCCTTGTCGTCGACCGTGCGAACCAGGCGGCGAAAGTCAGGATGGCTGGAGGCGGCGACCAGATGGCTGGCGGGGCTGTCGTCGGCGCCGGAGAAGCCGGGGCCTTCCGGGCTGCCGGCGAGCAGCCAGATCGCCGCGGCCTCGGCGAAGCTGGCCTTGCCGATCCCCGGCGGGCCGGCGACCAGCCAGCCGTGGTGGGGACGTCCGCTGGTGAAGGCGGCCTTGAACTGATCGACGGCATCGGCATGCCCGATCAGGGCCATGGCCGAGCCTCGAGCGCCTTGTGTATGCGGGAGGCGACAGCGTTGATGCGGCCACTGGCGTCGATGGCGATGCAGCGCGCCGGTTCAGCCTCGGGCAGCGCGGTGAAGAAACCGGCGATGCGGGCATGGAAAGCGGCATCGTGCGATTCGAAGCGGGTTTCGGTGGCGGCCGGTCGGTCATGGTCGCGTTCCCGCTCGCGGGCGCGTGTCTCGGCGCGGGCGAGGCCCTGGCCGGGATCGAGCGTCAGCACAAAGGTGATGTGCGGCCACAGGTCGCCGGTGACCTGGGCGTGGAGCGCCAGCAGCGCCTCGTCGGGCAGGCCCTTGCCCGCGCCCTGATAGGCGCGGGTGGAATCGATGAACCGGTCGCATACCACCCAGGCACCGCGCGCCAGGGCCGGACGGATGACCTTGTCGACATGATCGGCGCGTGCGGCGTTGACCAGGCAGGCTTCCGACCAGGCCGACCAGCGGTCCGCCGCGCCCGATACGAGCAGGGCGCGGATCGCTTCGGCGCCGGCGGTGCCGCCGGGCTCGCGGGTGAGAACGACGTCATGGCCGGCGAGGCTCAGTGTCTCGGCGAGGATGTGCGCCTGGGTGGACTTGCCGCTCCCCTCCCCGCCTTCGAGACTGATGAACCGGCCCGGCATGTTATTGGCCGACCAGCCCCTTCGCCCAGTTCCAGGCCTTGAGCATCGGCCCGGCCTCGGCGACGGCGGTGGCGGCGACCAGCGGCAGCCGGGTTTCGCCGCGGCCCGGCACGCTGACGACGAGGGTGGCCAGCTTCTGGCCCTTGGCGACCGGCGCGGTGACCGGGCCATCGAGGACCAGCCGCTGCTTGCGATCACCGGAGAGGCCGCGCGGCACCAGCACAAACAGGTCACGCGGGGCGACCAGATTGACTTCAGGTTCGGCGCCGTCGCCGACGGGAGCCTTGCCGGCTACGGCATTGGCCTTGAGGATCGGCAGCCGGGTCCAGGCGCTGAAGCCCCAGTTCATGAAATCCGTCGATGCGGAGATGCGCTGGTTGAAGGAGGTGAGGCCGCCGACGACCATCACCAGGCGACGGCCGTCCTGCGCGGCGGAACCGGTGAAGCCATAGCCGGCCTCTTCGGTATGGCCGGTCTTGAGGCCATCGGCGCCGCGAACCTTGCCGAGGATCGGGTTGCGGTTGGACTGGGTGATCGCCTTGCCCTCGCCGAGCGTCTTGCCCCAGGTGAAATTTTCCTTGCCGTAGAAGCGCTGGTAGAGATCGGGAAAGTCGCGGATCGTGGCCTCGGCGACGGTGGCGAGATCCCGCGCGGTGACATATTCGTTCGGATCGGGCCAACCATTAGTGTTGGCAAAGCGCGAACCCTTCATGCCGAGCTTTTCGGCGGCGCGGTTCATCAGGGCGACATAGGCCTGCTCGCTCCCGGCCAGCCCTTCGGCCAGCACGACACAGGCATCATTGCCCGACAGGGTGACGATGCCGTGCAGCAGGTCCTCGACGCTTACTTGCTCATTGGCGGAGAGGAACATCGTCGAGCCCTGGCTGTGCCAGGCGCGCCAGGTCTCGGGGCGGACGGTGACCGTCTGGGTCATCTGCGCTTCACCGGCCTTGATCAGGCTGAAGGCGACATAGACGGTCATCATCTTGCCCATCGAGGCGGGCGGGATGCGGGTGTCGGCGCCCTTCGAGTAGAGGATGGTGCCCGAGCCCAGATCTTTCATAAAGGCATAGGGGGCCGGCGTGGTGAAGCCGGCGGTAAGCTCCTGCGCCGGCGCCTGAACTGCGAAGCCGAGGCAGGAAATGGCGGCAATAATCTGGAATTTATGTTGGAACACTCTTGTCTCCGGCGCGGTGAGTCTCAGGGTTTGACGATCCTTGCATCGGCATAGCCGGCTGCGCGCAACTGCACCAGCATGCTGTTGGCGGCAGGCTGATCGGCATAGGGGCCAAGGCGGATGCGGGTGAGGCCGCCGGGCGCCGCCTGGGTGACGACGGGGCCGAAGGCGCCAAGGAAGCCCTTGAGCCAGGCGATGCGGCCGGGGTCCGACAGGGCGGCGACCTGGACGTAGAGCGGCCCGGCGAGGGCGGCAGCAGGCGCGTTGGCGGCAGGAATGGCGGCCGGGACTGTGGCCGGTATCGGGGCGGCGGGCGCGGCGCCGGGAAGCTCGACGGTGCGGACTTCCGGATCGGGCATGGGCGCGGTCTGGACGGGCACGGTCTGGATAGGCACGGGCGGTGGCGGTGCGGGGGGTGGGGGCGGCAACAGCGCGGGTGCCACCGGGAGTGGCACGGTCTCCGGGCGGACGCTGGCGGATTCCTGCGGGAAGACGCGGCGGACGCGGACCTGGGCGAGGCCGACGCGATCGACGCCGAGCAACTGCGCCGAGCGCCGGGACAGGTCGATGATCCGGCCGTCGACGAACGGGCCGCGATCGTTGATGCGCACCGTCAGCGTGCGGCCATTGTCCAGATTCTCGACCTCGACCCAGCTGGGCATCGGCAGTGTCTTGTGGGCGGCGGTGACATCGTCCTGATTATAGACCTCGCCATTGGCGGTCGACAGGGCGTGGAATCCCGGGCCGTACCAGCTGGCGACGCCGCGGGCATCATAGCCGCGGTCGTCGGACGGGTAATACCATTTGCCGAACACCTGATAGGGCTTGCCGATCTTGACCGCCGTGCCGGGCGGCGCGGACGAGACGGGCGGCGGGGCGGGGGCGCGCTGCGGGGTGGCGCAGGCGGCGACCAGCAACAGCAGGGCGGCTTCAGCGCGCGGACGTGGAAAGCGCATCGCCGAGCAGCGCCACCGACAGCGCGTAGAAGTTGGAGCAGTTATAGGTCATCAGCGTGCGGTAGTTGGCGGTGACCAGCCAGGCCCCCTGCCCCGGGCCATCGGGCTCGACCAGCGTCATCGGCGTGTCCGGCGCCGGGAAGGGCCTGGCCGAGGTCAGGCCGAGCGCCTGCCAGTCTCGTGCCGGCATCCACTTGGTGTGGACACTGAGCGGGCGAATGCAGGTCGTTGGTTTTTCAGGATTCTGAAGCGCGGCGCGGTCGAGGCTGGCGGGCAGCGTGACGGCCTGGCCCCAGGGCAGGCCGGGGGTCCAGCCGTTGACCTTCAGATAATTGGCGATCGAGGCCAGCGTGTCGGGTTCCGACGACCAGATGTCGGCCTTGCCGTCGCCGTCGCCGTCGATGGCATAGGTCAGGTAGGAGCTCGGCAGGAACTGCGGCTGGCCCATGGCACCGGCCCAGCTGCCACGCATCTGGGCGGGGGTGGCGAGCTTCTTCTCGGTGATCTCGATGACGGCGTCGAGCTCCTTGGTGAACAGCTCGGCGCGGCGGCCGTCCCAGGCGAGCGTCGCGACGCTCTGGGCGACGGACATGTTGCCGGTGACACGGCCGTAGCTGGTCTCCATCCCCCAGATGCCGAGCAGGATGGCGGCGGGGACGCCGTGGCGCGCCTCGATGCCGGCGATCGGCCCGGCGACGCGGGCGGCGGCGGCCTGGCCCGCGGTGATGCGCGGCGTGTCGAGGCGGCGGGCCAGATAGCTGGCGAAGCTGGCCGGGGCGGACGGGGTGCTGGTGTCCGGCTGGGTACGGTCGAGGCTGATGACGCGCGGGTCAGGCTCGAGGCCTACCAGGACGCTGTCGAGCGTGGCGGCCGAGACGCCGCGCGCCAGGGCCTTGGCACGGTAATCGGCGACCCATGTCGAGAAGGGCGGCTGGACGTCATCGGCATGGGCCGCGACGGGGAAAAGGACCGCGAGGGTGAGAAGGCTGATACGCAACATCGCTATCGGATGCCACATGTGGGCGCCGACCGGAAGCTTGGTTTTGCCTTCCAGTGGCTTATCCTAGAGCGACAGGCGCTTGAAGAGGGGCTCGGGGATGGCCTTGATGATGGTCATGATCGGCCACCAGATGCGGCGGACATAGCGGCTGTCGGCCCCCTGCCCCATTGCCGCCTCATAGACGGCCTTGCCGACCTCATCGGCTTCGGCGGTGACCAGTGGTGGCAGTTTCATCGAGGCGGTCATCCTTGTGCGGACGAACCCGGGCTTGATGGTGACGACCCGGACGCCGTGCTTGGCGAGGCGGTTGCGCAGGCCGGAGAGGAAAGCGGTGAAGCCGGCCTTGGCGCTGCCATAGACATAGTTGGAGCCCCTGCCCCGGTCGCCGGCGACCGAGGAAATGCCGATGATGGTGCCTGAGCCACGGGCGCGCATCTGCTCGCCCAGCGCGCCGAGCAGGATGGCCGGGCCTTCATAGTTGCTGCGCATGACCTTGGCAGCGTCCTCGGGGTCGGTGGCGCTGACGGCGACATCGCCGAGCAGGCCGACGACCGAGACGACGGCATCGGGGAGCGTGGTCAGCGCCGCGAGGAAGCCGTTGAAGTCGGGGGTGTCGAGAATGTCCAGTCGATGCGTGGCGACAGAGACCTGATGGCGGGCGATGATGTCGGCGGCCTCGCGGGCCAGCCCGGCCTCGTCGCGGCCGGCGAGGATCAGCGACCAGCCGGCAGCGGCGAAGCGCAGCGCGGCGGCGCGGCCGATATCGGAGCTGGCACCGATGACGAGGAGGGTCTGGGGCATGGGGAAATCCTTCAAAGGCCGAGGCGGCGGCTTTGGTGTGATGCGAATTTGCGCGCCGGGTCGATGCGCTGGCGAACGGCGCGGAAGGCGTCCAGTTCCGGATACCCGGCTTCGAACAGGGCGCGGGGCTGGCAGCTGTCCTTGGCCAGGTAGATGCGGCCGCCGGCCTCGGCGACGATGGCATCGAGGCGGGCGAGAAAGGCGAACAGGTCGTCCCTTATGGCGAAATCGAGCGCCAGCGTGTAGCCGGACATCGGAAAGGACAGCATGCCGGTGCCCGGTCCGAGCTTCTTGAGCACGGCCAGCGGCGAGGCGAGGCCGCGCGCGGAAATTTCGGTCATCATCGCGGCGAGCGCCTGAGGTGCGGTGTCCGGCGGCAGCACGCACTGATGCTGGACGAAGCCGCGGGCGCCATAGACGCGGTTCCACTCGGCGATGGCATCGAGCGGGAAGAAATAGGGGACATGGTCGACGAGAAACGGCGCGCCGGCTTTTTTGGCGCCGCGGCTGAAATAGAGGTGGTTGAAGGCGGCGATGGTGAAGCGGTTCAGCGCGAAGCCGGGGGCCTCGATCGGGAAGGTGATCGGCGGCTTGGTCTGCGGGCGGAGGCTGGCGGCGGCCTGGGCGCCGGCTTCGGCGGCGGTCGCGTGCTCGCCGACAAAGACCAGCGAGCGGCCGAGGCTGGCGTCCTTGGCCGAGCAGTCGATCCAGGCGACCGAATAATGGGCACTGTCGGCGGCATCGAGTGCGGTGATGGCGTCGGCGAGGTTCGGGGCGACGACAGTGGTCTGGCGGATCAGGCCGGTCTCTACCTTGTGCATGCGGATCGTGGCCGACAGGATGATGCCGGTCAGGCCCATGCCGCCGATGGTGGCGCGCCAGAGGTCCGGGTCGGAAGCGAGGGTGAGATCGAGGATCTCGCCGCTCGCGGTGAGCAGCCGCATCGCCTCGACATGGGCGCCAAAGCCGCCATCCCGGTGATGGTTCTTGCCGTGGATGTCGGCGGCGATCATGCCGCCGAGGCTCGGGTAACGGGTGCCGGGGACGACCGGCGGGAACCAGCCATGTGGCAGCACCAGCGGGATCAGGTCGATCAGCCGCAGGCCCGCTTCGGCATGGAGGCGGCCGGTGGCAGTATCGAAGGAAATCAGTCGGTCGAGCGCGGCGGTGTGGAGGCTGGCGTCGATGCCGATCGCCGGGTCGCCATAGGCGCGGGCGCTGCCGCGGGCGATGGCCTGGCCGCCAGCCGCGAGCAGGCCCGGTACGTCGGCGGGCCTGGCCGGGCGGAGCAGCTCGGACGGCGCGCGGGGAAAGCGACCCCAGCCGGCCAGAAGCTCGATCATCGGGTGTCAGGCCGCTTGAAAACGAACTGGCGATCGAGCCGGTATTTGACGAAATTTCCGATCCCGAGGCCGAGCGCGCCGCCGAAATATTTCCACCCTTGCGAGGCGGTGGCGTACCAGAAGCCGGCTTCGATGGCCCAGAAGATCAGCGTGGTGAGGACCGACATGGCGGCATAGAGGCCGACCTTCTTCGCCTCGCTGGCCCGATCGGTATAGGCGTCGTCGAAGATGTAGGCCTTGTCGAGCAGGTATTTGAGGATGAAGCCGAGCCCTGTGCCGCCGAGGATGGAGATCATCAGCGGTGCGGTCGGTACGGCTTCGACGATGCCGGCCTGGGTGAGCAGGTTGGCGGCGCTGGTGCCGACCGCGATGGCAACGTAGCGGACGAATATGGTGCGGGGACCGAGAGGGGCGGCGCTGGCCATCGGTCAGATGAACACGGCAGCGACGAGGACGGCGCCGATGGTGATTGCCGTGATGCGGCTGACCTTGTCCTTAAGGGCGAAGACGATCGGATCGTCGTCCAGGTGCCGGCGGTGCGCCATCATCAGGGCGCGGGCGATCCAGTACATCAGGATCGGGCAGATGACCCAGAGCAGCTCAGGGTGTCGATAAAGCGTCTGCACCTTCGGGCTGGTGACATAAAGGGCGAAGACGGTGACGGCGTTGAACCCGGAAGCCGCGGCCAGCGCGGCGACGATGGGCAGGTCGGCGACTTTGTAATTGCGATTGCTAGGGTCCGGGCGGGAATCGTCGAGCAGCGCGGCGAGCTCGACATAGCGCTTGATCAGCGCCAGCGACGTGAACATGAACATCGAGAAAGCCAGCAGCCATTCCGATGGCGTCACCGAAATCGCCGCCGCGCCGCCGACAACGCGGATCGTGTAAAGCATTGCCAGTGCAACGACATCGACGATCATCTTGCGCTTCAGCGAGAAGGAATAGGCGGTGGTGAGCGCGAAATAGACGATCAGGACACCGAGGAAGACCGGCGATACAGCTATCGCAACGGCAAACGACGCCAGCAAAAGGAGAGGTGCTGCGATGGCGCCCTGTCGTAGTGCCAGCGTGCCCGCAGCAAAGGGTCGGCGCTTCTTGCTGCGATGGCGACGGTCGGACGACAGGTCGACGAGATCGTTGATGATATAGACGCTAGAGGCGCACAGCGAGAAGGCAATGAACGCCAGCAGCGCCCGGCCGAGATCCTGGGCGCCAAGATGTTGGCCAACGATCAGCGGCACGAACACAAGCATGTTCTTGGCATATTGGTGGACGCGCAGGGCCTTCAGCCACGTCTTCAGGCTGCCCCGCTCAACGGGCACGATTTCGGCTGTCGGGTGATCGCGCCGTAGCTGACGGGCGACGCCGGATGACGGGCCGATGGCAATGGCGCTATGGGCAGAGCGCCAGACCGGCAGGTCGGCCCGGCTGTCGCCGATGTAGTCATAGCCTTTCTCGCCGAACAACCCGTTCAAGTGGCGGGCCTTGTTGGCGGCACCGAGATTTACGCCGTCGGATGTGAAATGCACATCGTCGAACACGGCGAGATGTGCAGCGACGGCGCGGACGAACTTTTCGGGGCTGGCAGAGGCCAGGTGAACAGGCCTGCCCGCGGCGCGGGCCGCCTCGATGCGGGCGAGGACGTCGGCATTGTACGGCAGCGTTGTCGCGTCGATGTCGACATGGCGGGCCAAGTGCATCTTGACGGCGGCCTTTCCCTCAACGAGCCGGGCCAGCAACGGGACGATCCCGCGAGGATGATCGCCGAGATAGGCAAAGCCGGCTTCGTAGAGCAGGTCGGTCCGGATCAGGCTGTTGTCGAGATCAACGACCAGCGGCCGACCGGCGGACGCACGGGAACCCGGATCGATGGCGCTGCGCGAGGCACTCTCGGTCACGATGCTTCCTTCAATGCCACGTGTTGCGACGTTGCCTTGTGCTGGCGTCTGCCTTCCGCCATGGCCCGCCCATGACGCCGGACGGTTACACCGGCGGGGTGGCGGGGGCCAGTCTTTTCAGCAGTTGTTAAGGCGATGCCCTGCGCGAGGTCGTTACCGCATAATCTGCAGCTTGTGGCAGAATCTGAGCGCGGCTTTGCTTTTTCACCCCCGACGCCATAAGCGTTCGGCCGTAGCGGTTTATCTCGGGTTGGAATTGAGGAACGATGGCGAAGAAGATTGCCGAATATCGAAAACCAGAAATCGTCCAGGCTGCAATCAAGACGATAGCGGCCCAGGGCGTTCCCACGCCCTCTTATGATGACATCGCCCGAGAGGCCGGCATGTCGCGCCAGCTTATCCGCCACTATTTTCCGGACCCCGAGGCGTTGATGGTGGCGGTCTGCGATGCGCTGGCGGCCAGCTACCGGGAGTGTCTTGCCCGGGGGATCATCGCCGGCAACACGACGACGCGGATCAGCACCTTTTTCGATTTTTATTTTAATTTCCTGGCGCCCCAGGGGTTGCGGAAGCCTGTGGACGATGCGGTCTATGACGCCATGTTTGCGCTGGCAGCCGGTTCGGAAGCGGTGCGGAAGAACCTGCGTGAGCAGTACGACCTGCTGCATCATGTCATTGCCCATGAGGTGCAGATCGCTCATCCCGCGCTGCACCAGAAGGCATGCAGCGAAATCGGCTTCCTGTTTGTCAGCCTGATGTATGGTCATTGGAAAATGGTGGCAACGCTAGGCCTTTCCGAAGATTATAACCGCGTCAGCCGGCAGGCGCTCGACCGGTTGATCGATTCCTATCTCGCACGCTACGACGATCCGGACGATGTCGTGACCGAATAACGAGCGACGAAGCGCTCTTGCCCTTGGCGGGGTCGAACGGGTAACGGCTAGCGTACGGGAAAGGTGGCCGAGTGGTTTAAGGCAGCGGTCTTGAAAACCGCCGTGGGGGGAACCTCACCGTGGGTTCGAATCCCACCCTTTCCGCCATCAGTCACTCAGACGATGCTTGAGCCGTTACTTGCGAGTTCAGCCCAGCGGCCAGGTGATCGCAGGTAGCGTGCGCAGTCCGGGCTGCGCGAGCAGAAAGCCCTGCATATAGCGCACGCCCATGGTCTGCAGGGCGCGGTACTCGCCGATCGTCTCTATGCCCTCGGCGACGACAGTGATGTCGAGGGCTGCCGCGATATCGATGACGCCCTTGACGACAAGACGGCGCGGCAGGCTGGTGTCCAGTGCGGGGAGCAGGCCCATGTCGAGCTTGATATAGTCGGTCTGGAACTTTGCCAGCAGGCTCAGTCCGGCATGGCCCGCGCCGAAATCGTCGATCGCCGTGCCGAAGCCAGACTGTCGATAATGGTCGATGATGCCCTGAACATGATCGGTGTCGTCCATTTTCTCGTTTTCGGTGAATTCGAAGATCAGTCGATCGGTGGGCAAGCCGGTCTTTTGCGCCGTTGCGAGCGTCAACTGGATACAGGCCGCGGGCGAATAGACGGCGTTGGGTAGAAAGTTGATCGAGAGGCGGGCATTTGTGGTGAGTATGCCGGCGGCGACGGCGCCTTCGATGGCGACGACGCGGCACTGCTGGTCGAACGCATAGCGATTTTCCGGTGTGAGCCGGCATAGAATATTGTCGGCGCTTTCTCCGTCGATGCCGCGGACAAGTGCCTCATAGGCAAAGGGAAGTCCGGTTTCGATATCGACGATT
The DNA here is from genome assembly GCF_051860865.1 of Polymorphobacter sp. Classification (GTDB taxonomy): domain Bacteria; phylum Pseudomonadota; class Alphaproteobacteria; order Sphingomonadales; family Sphingomonadaceae; genus Sandarakinorhabdus. The sequence continues at coordinate 32,695 of NZ_JBIMKZ010000027.1, forward strand.
GGCTGGAATGCCATCGTGATATCGAAGCCGGTGCTGCCGGGACGGCAATCGTTGCATGTGGTTGGCATGTTGCGGGCAACTAGATGCGCACGGCACGCAAATGTAAATGCCCGGGAAGTTAATCAAGGTTGGTGAGCATAGGCTCGGGATAGCGAGGTCCGGCCCGGAGTGTCCGGGCCGGACCTGCAGATCAGAAGCTGATCGTGACGTTGCCGCGCACGCCATGGTCGTTGAGGCCCTTGGCGAGCTGCCCGCTGTAGCCGATGCCCAGTGACACGCCGTTGCTGAGCGCGCCATTGACCTGAAGGCTGAGCGCTGCGGCGTCCTGCGCGATCGGCGTGCCGGAAATCGAGAACGCCGGCCCGGCGGTGAAGCGCATTGCGCCCGGGTTGGTCAGGTCATCGCCTTCGACATGGCGCCAGGCGGCGCTGGCGGTAACGCCGATCCCCCTGCCCTGCAGCGGCAGATCTATGCCGAAGCGGGCGCCGAGGTTGGTGATGGCGAAATTGCCGCTGGCCTTCGAGACGTTGAGGCCGCCCAGCCCATTCTCCGAGAAGGCATCGGTGCTGACCCGCACATAGGCGGCGCTGGCGAACGGCTCGATGTTGGCGCGGCTGCCGACGGTGAACTTCTTGCCGATGTCGGCGAAGGCCTGGAAGGTCTTCAGATTATAGTCGGCCTGGATCACATTGTTGAAGCCGGTGAAGTTGATGATCCGGTTGGTGAAGACATCCCGCCACATATGGGCGACGCCGAACTTGGCACCGAAGCCGCCGAGGCGCAGGCCGGCATAGGCGCCGACATGGAAGTCCTCGGTGTTGGCGGTGCTCGACCGTGCGACGACGTTGATCTTGCCCTGGCCATAGCCGGCGAGCACGCCGAGCGTGAAGGTCTCGCTGCCATAGACATCGGTGCCGAGGAAGAAGCCGCCGATGCTGCGGCGTGCGTCGGCGGCATTGCCGTCACCATCGAGGTCGCCCCAGCTGCCATAGCCGGACATCCACAGGCTGCGGTCGTTGCCCTTGGCGTCGACGAGACGGTTGGTGATGGCCTCGCGGACGAAGCGGCTGTCTTCGACCGCCAGCGACCGGGTGGTTGGATGCAGTTCGCCCGAGATCGCATCGAAGGCCGCTCGCGCCTCGGCATCGGTCTGGAGGTAGGCGATCGCCGTGTAGAGCGCGCCGTTGCCGGCGGCATCGGCACCGGTGGCGGCGGCGATCTGGTTCGGTGTGGCGCCGGCAGCCGAGAAGGCCCTTGTCTGGGCGACGTTCAGATAGACGTTATTCGTATCCGACGTCTGGGTGAGGCTGACGAACTGCGAGACCCGGAGATCGCCGGCCAGCGTGTAGAGGCCGGTGCGGCCGCTGTTCGCCGTCAGCACCGTGTAGCGGGTGCCGAGGTTGAGGCGCTGGGCGCCCAGCTTGATGACGCGCAGCGTGGCGCCGGCCTGGACCGTGCCGGTGCCGGTGGCGATGATGCGGTCATTCTGGCCGAGACCGTTCAGCTCGACCTCATAGGTGCTGCCGGTCTGGAACAGGGCATTGCCGGTGACGTTCATCGTGCCGATCGACTGGCCAGGCGCAACCGTGGCGCCGCTGCGGACGACGAGGCCGCCGATGGTGCCGACGCCGCCAAGGCGGGCGCCGGTGTTGACGGTGACCACCGAGCTGCCGAGGTTGCCGTCAACCTGGAGCAGGCCCTGGTTCACTGCTGTGGCGCCGGTCAGCGTGTTGGTGCCGGTGACAATCAGGCGGCCGGTGCCGGTCTTGGTCAGGCTGCCCTCGCCCGAGATGCCGCTGCCGAAGCTGCCGTCGAAACTCTGGTTGAAGATCAGCGTGCCGTCATTGGCGATGCCGCCAGTGCCGAAGGTGCGGCTGTTGCCGATGACCGTGCCTTCTTCGATTACCGTGCCACCGGTGTAGGTGTTGACGCCGGTGAGAACCAACGTGCCTTCGCCGATCTTGGTGACGCCGGTCGATCCGACCAGCGGGGCTTCGATCAGCGCGGTGATGTCGGCATCGTTGAACTCGCTTTCGCCCTCGCCTTCACCCTCGCCGTTCGACATGGCACCGCCGGTTTCGACGATGACATTACCCTCGCCGGTGCCGAGCAGGGTGATCTCGTCGCCGGTCAGCACATAGCCATCGACGCGGAAGCGCAGACCGGCGACGCCGATGGCGCCCTCGGCGGTGTCGACGGTGACGGTGCCGGGCATGCCCTGGAAGATGATGTTCGCCGGCTGGACCGGGAGCGTGTTGTTCTGTTCGCCGGTTTCCTGGGTCAGGTTCGGGCTGAACGCCGTCAGGATCCCGTCTCCGCCTTCGACATTGTTGTTGTCCGGGTTGCCATCACCGTCCCAGAAGACGTTCGGCGTGGGAGACGGCGGCGGCGGCGGATCCACGGGATCGACCGGCGGCGAGGCGCCGGGCGCGAAGGCCGCGCCGCCATAGGTGAAATAGCTGTCGAAATCATCGAAGCCGGAGAGCAGCAGTTGGAACGGGCTCGCGGCGGTGATGCTGAACGGCCCGTTCTTGTCCGAAACATCGAAGTTGGCGTAGCTGTAGGCCGTGCTGCTGATCGGGCTGAACAGCGAGCCATTGGCCAGAACGCCGTCGATCATGAGGGTGCCGGTATCGGCGGACTGCATGATGATGCTGATGAAGTCGGTCGGGAAGTTGGCGGTGCCGAGCGGCGGGGCAAAGACATATTCGGACAGCCACTGGTCGGCACCGGGCACGATGGTCATTGCCGGATCGGTATTGGCGCCGGCCTGCGACTGGCCGATCAGATACTGGGTGACCAGCACGGCGCTGGAGGCGTTGATCTGCTGGCCGCCAACGACACGCCCTTCATAAAACTGTCCGGCGTCGAGATTGGCAACCACGCTGCCGTTGACCCGCACTTCGGTGTCGTTGGCGGTGGCGGTCACCCGAAGCACGTTGCCGGCGCTGCCGGTGCGGGGGGTCTGGGCGACGAAATAGGTGCTCGAAAGCTGGTTGATGGAGGGCATCTGCTCGACGAGATGGTCGCACGCCGTGATGCCGCTGGGCACATTGGCGCAGCGGTTGCCGGAGAACACCGCGATCGGCGCCGAGCCGGTGACGCGGTAGCCGGTCATGTTCGCTTCGGAAAGCTGATAGGTCTGGCCGGCGTTCAGCGTGACCTGCTGGCTGGTGCCGTTGGGGCGCAGGAACGTAACCTGGGTATTGTCGGCGGTCGCCTGCACCGAGACCTGGTCGTTCGAGATGTTGTTGTTGTAGCCGGCGACAAAATAGTCACTGCCGAGCCGCTCGCCGTTGATCAGGAAGGTCATGTCGGTGCTGGCGTCGCGGCGGTTGAGCAGATAGCCGCTGACGGCGGCGTTGGCGCTGACCTGGAAGCCCTTGTTCTCGATCGCGCTGATGTCGAGCTGCTGGTCGAGCGGCAGGCCGATGGTGGTGAATCCTGTGCTGTCCAGTGTGAAGCTCTGGTTGAACCCACCCGCGCCGCTGACGCTGCCGGTGGTGCCGGCCTGCCCGAAGATAAAGACAGAGAAGGCGGTGCCGCTATTGTCGATATTGGGATTGAGCTGGAAGAAAAGCGACCCGGCGGGTGCTGCTGCCTGCGCTGCGTTGGCGCAAAGTGCCAATGTCAGCGCCGCCGTGGAAACTGAAAGCTTGTAGAATTTGCCCATGTTGATGCCCCTTTGTTCTGATTATTGCCATTAATCAGCAGCATTTTTCAAAACGAAAAAATGCTTGCACTCCCGGGATATAGCGGAGCGGCATGGGCAGCGAATTGTACAAAAGCGACAAAGTCTCGTCGTTTGGCCAAAAAACTGTTCGGGAATCGGGGGGTTGACAGGCGCGCCGCGAGAGGCGGGGATTAGAACGGAGCCGGGCCACGTCCATAGCGTCGGGCGAGCAGCAGGCCGGCCAGAAACCCGCCGATGTGCGTCCCGCTGGCAATGTGAGGGCCGCCGTCCGCGGCAAAGGCATAGCCGACGAGAAGTTGCAGACCGATCCAGCTTGCGGCGTACCAGAGCGCGGTCAGCACTTCGCCCGATATCCTGATACCTGCGACGCGCCGGGCGCTGACCCGACTGTTGGCGAACATCATCGCATAGGCGCCGAATACCGCCGAGATGCTGCCCGAAGCGCCAACGACAGGGATGAGGCTGGCCGGCGCTGCCAACACCTGAACGGCGCCGCCGATCAGCCCGCCGAGGAGAAAGATGAGCAGCAGGCCCCAGCGGCCCGCGACCCATTCGACATAGCGGCCGACCCAGGCCAGGAACACCATGTTCAGCGCCAGGTGGATCCAGCCGGCATGCAGGAAGATATGGGTGACGGCAGCCGGGAACAGATAGCCGACCGGCGCCTCGCCGCTCAGCGCCCAGCTGACCCGGCGCGGCACCAGACCGAAATTATAGGCGACGGCATCGGCGAAGCCTGGCCCGCCGATCATCATGCCAGCCTGGACGGCAACGCACAGGCCGATGAGGCTGTTGGTGACCAGCGGGGTGGGCGGCTTGAAGGGCTTCACCCGCGCGGCACGATAGTGCCAGTCCCCATCAGATGAACTCGACGCTTTCGATCGAATAAAAGCGGTCGCCCGACGGCGTCGTGACTTCCACGTCTTCACCGACCCGACGGCCGATCAGGGCGCGACCGAGCGGCGAGGAATAGCTGATCCGGCCGATGCGGGCGTCGGCTTCGGTCTGGCCGACAATCTGGTAGGTCACCGGCTTGTCGTCCTCGTCGATGAGATGGACTGTGGCGCCGAACACCACCTTGTCGCCCGACAGCGAGCGCGGATCGATGATGATGGCACGCGACAGCTTGTCCTCGAGATCGAAAACCTGC
>NZ_JBIMKZ010000028.1:0-36949 GCF_051860865.1 Polymorphobacter sp.
TGCGGCCCCAGCCGCCGGAGGCACTTACTCTTGTCGCCGGAGGCACATTCCTTACCGCCGGAGGCCACCTTCTGAATGTCGATGCAGCCTAGTGCGCCAGCCAGGCCGCGATTGCGGCGCCGAAATCGGGCTTGGTGACGGTGCTCATATGATTGCCGGGGATGCTGACATGCGCGGCATTGGGCAGCACCAGCGCCAGTTCCTGCGCCGAGCCATTGTCTGAATCGTCCTCGCCGGCCAGCACCAGCGTCCGCGTATCGAGCCTGCGCAAGGTCTCGAGATCGGTCCAGCTCTGGGTACGTAGCAGATTGGCGATGGCGGCGCCGTCGGCCTTGGTGCCGCGCAGAAACATGTCGGCCGCATATTCGGCGGTACCCGGGGCAAAGCTCCCTGACTGTTCGATGACCTTCAGGAAGAAGTCCTGCCGCGCCTGCGCGCCGATGATGCCTTGCAGCCCCATGCCGGCGAGGATCGCGCGCCGGGGCCTGAGGCCACGGGCCAGCAGCCGGACCACGGTGCGGGCGCCGAGCGAATAGCCACCGAGCACGAAATCCTCGAGCCCGAGATGGGCAATCAGCGCCTCAATATCCCGAGCCAGCACATCGTCCGGCCAGCGGGCAGGATCATGGGGCTTGTCGCTCTGGCCATGGCCGCGCAGGTCCGGAAGGATCAGGCGGAATCCGGCCCCGGCGATCTCGGCGGCGGTGCCATAGCGAAGCCAGTTGATTTCGGCTGACGAGAACAGGCCGTGCAACAGAATCACCGGCGGGCCTTCGCCCACCTCTGTCCAGGCGATGCTTGTACCGTCGAAGGAAATGAAATCAGTCATTCGGTTGCGCGCAGCCCGGCGTAAACCACCGCCGGTAACGTCGCGGCAAGGCCCCAGGCGAATAGTTCGAAAACCGCCGACAACCAGGGGGCCGGGCCGATGCTGCGGATGAGCAGGCCCGAGGGCGCGATGGCAAGGCCGGCCAGCAGGCCGAGCAGCAATGTCCGGTCCCGGTTGCCGGCAGTGAGCGCGGCGGCGCGGCGCAGCGCGGCGATCGGGCCGAGCCGCTCGATGACGGCGGCGGGAACGGCCGGCATCAACGTGCACAGCGCCCATAGCGCCAGCGTCAGCAGGAGGGTCTGCAGGACAAAGCCCTGCGGCGTGCCATGCTGGGCAAACAGCTGCACGGTGAGCCCCAGGACAATGCCGGCGCCGGCGAGCAGCGCCACCTTGAGCCCGGGCTGGGCCCGGCGCAGCCCTTCCCGTACCAGGTCGGACGGGGCGAGGCGCAGACCGCCGAGCCGCGCGACCACGCCCCAGCTGACCTGCGCCATGAACAACATGGCCAGGACGGCACGGGCCGTGGTCAGCACCGTTGCCATGTCGGCACTGTATCCGGCCTCCGGGGCCAGCATGTTGACGAGCAGGCTTGGCAAACTGACCAGCACCACACCGCCGAGCAGCAGCGCCGCGAAATTGGCCCGGAGCACGGCCAAGGTACGGTACAGGGCCAGCATCACATCGAGGCGAGTTTCAGGCGCCTGCTCGTCGGTCATCCGCCGGTGCCACTTTCCCGCGCTTCGGCCACCGCTGCCTTCAAGGCGTCGAGACCGACGGCGCCCGACAATATGCGGTCGCCGACAATGTAACTGGGCGTGCCCGAAAGACCGAGCGCCCGGCCGAGATCGAGGTTGCGCTTGATCTCCGCCTTCAACGGTGCGGCGTTGAGATCGGCAGCGGTGCGCCGCTCGTCGAGCCCGGCCGCGCGCACCGTGGCGATGGTGCGTTCCCGCGTGACGCGCGCGCCATTCTTGAACATCGCGTCATGGAAACGAAGATATTTGCCTTGGGACGCGGCCGAGAGCGAGGCCATGGCCGCGACTTCGCTCTCCGGCGACAGCACCGGGAAATCGCGGAACACCACTTTCACCTTCTTGTCGTCCTGGATCAGCTTGGACACGTCACTGGCACCCTGGCGGCAGAAGGGGCAGGCATAATCGAAGAACACCACCAGCGAGACATCGCCGTCCGGATTGCCGGCCACGGCGCCGGCAAAGGGCGTTTCGATCTCCTTGCGGTTGGACGCCAGCATGCGTGTGGCTTCGCGGTTCTGCAGCCGCGTCATCGCCTCGGGAATGATCTCCGGATTGGCGAGGATATATTCGCGGACGATCCGCTCGATATTGGCGCGCCCCGCGCCAGTATCGGCACCACCCTGGCCAACCTGGTCGGCGAGCACCGCACCGGCGGCACTCGCGGCGGCAATGGCGGCGAGCACCGACAGAGCGGGCACCCGGCTGGCAGCGAGCCGGGACAGGAAGGGGCGTTTTTCGGGCATCAGCGCTTTTTCTTCTTCCCGTTCTTTTCCAGATCGTCGGCCGCTGCAAGCGCAATATCATCAGCGCGGATCCAGTCGGGCGTACCGCGCGGCAGGCCGTTCAGGGCAATGCGGGCATTGTGCGCCGCTCCGGCCGGATTGCCCTGCATGCTCAACCGCTCCGCCGAGGCCAGCGCGGCGCGTGGTTCGTCGCCGGTACGATCATAGATCACGCCAAGCTGATACCAGGCGAACGGATTCTCCCGGTCCCGCGCAATCGCCTTCTTCAGCAGCGGCTCGGCTTCGGCATAGAGATCGGGCTTTTCCGTCGAGATCAGGGCATGGCCGAGCAGGGTCATGATCAACGGCTCATCAGGCGCATTGGCGACAGCGGCGCGGAGCACCGGTACCGCATCGTCGGCGCGGCCCGATTCGAGCAGGATCTGGCCCTTGAGCTCGAGGAAATAGGGATCATTGGGGCTCTTCGCGAGGAGATAATCGGCTTCCTTCAGCGCCTGGTCGACATAGGCCGAACGGTGCCAGGCATAAGCGCGGGCATAATGCGCCGGGATGGACGTGTCGCTCTCAGGATAGAGCTGCATGACCCGCGTCGGCTCCTCGACATAGCCGGCCAGCTTGCCCTTGATCCGCTCAAAACGCGCAGAGAGGCCTGCCGGCGGCTTGTGGTCATAGGCCGGGCTCGCTTCATAAACGGCCTGCAAATTGGAGATGCGGGTGCCCGACAGCGGGTGCGTGCGCGCATATTCATTGTTCTGCGGGATGGCGAGCCTGAATTCCTGCCCCTGCAGCTTCTTGAAGAAATCGATCGAGCCCCGCCCGGAAATACCGGCGATGCCCAAATAGCGGGCCCCGGCCTGGTCGGCCCGGCTTTCCTGGTCCCGGGTGAAACTGAGGAACTTGCCGGTGGCCGCCTGGGTGCCCATGCCGAGCAGTGCCATCCCGGCCTCGCCGGCACCGGCGGCGACCGCGGCAGCGGCGCCCAGTAGCGACAGCAGCGAGATGGCGGTGGCTGGCCCGGCGCCCTCGCCAAAGCGGACATTGTGCCCGCCGGCAATATGGCCGAGCTCGTGCGCCATCACGCCCTCGACCTCGTTGACATTGTCGGCGGCGAGCAGAAGTCCAGAATGAAAAAAGACATTCTGGCCTCCAGTGACAAAGGCGTTGATCGTCGGGTCACCGATCATGACGATCTGGACGGAGCCTGGATCGAGATCGGCCGCCTCGATTAGCGGCTTGGCCATGTCCTTGAAGAAGCGCTCGGTCTCGGCATCGCGCAGGATCGACTGGGCGGCGGCCGGCGGCGCGGCAGCCAGCGCCAGGACAGCGGCCGTTGCGGCAACAAGGCGGGACGGACGAGGCATGGCCAGCCCATGGTTTAGCACGCGTGAACCCGTCGTGAAGCAGCCTGATTTCAGGCTGCTGCCAAGGCGCGGGCGCGGCGTCGGGCGATGCTCGATCCCAATCCCAGCGCCTCCCGGTATTTGGCGACCGTCCGGCGTGCAATATCAAAGCCTTCGGCCTGAAGCCGATCGACCAGATTGTCATCGGAGAGCACCTGCGCTCCTTCAGCGGCAATCAGCCGCGCAATCCTGTCCTTCACCGCGATCGCCGACGCCGCCTCGCCATCCCCGGCGCTGACGCCGCTGGCGAAGAACCAGCGCAGCTCGAACAGCCCGCGATCGCACGACAGATATTTGTTGGCCGCGACTCGGCTCACCGTCGACTCGTGCATCTCGATGGCGTCGGCAACCTGGCGCAACGTCAGCGGCTTCAACGCCGACACGCCTGATTCGAAGAACCCCTGCTGATGCCGGACAATCTCGCCGGCCACCTTGACGATCGTGCGCGCCCGCTGGTCGAGCGCCTTCATCAGCCAGTTGGCATCCGACAGGCATTCGCTGAGAAAGCCGTTGGTCGCCTTGCTGCCATCCCGGGCCAGCGTCGCATGATAGTCACGGTCGATGATCAGCCGCGGCAGCGTCGCCTGATTGAGCTCGACATGCCAGTTGCCCTCGCCATCCTGGTGAACCAGCACATCGGCGACGACGCTGTTGGCGGGGTCGCTGCCATAGCGCAGGCCGGGCTTTGGATCATAGCCACGCAGCTCGCGGATCATGTCCATCACATCCTCGCGGTCGAGCGCGCACAGGCGCATCAGCGCCGCAATGTCACCGCGGGCCACCAAATCGAGATTGTCGATCAGGATCGCCATCGCCGGGTCATAACGGTCGGCCTCGCGGGCCTGGATGGCGATGCACTCGGCCAGGCTGCGGGCGCCCACGCCCGAGGGGTCGAACCGCTGGAGCACGTCGAGCACAGAGGCCACCGCCGGCGGCAGCACGCCCAGCCGGCGGGCGATCGTCTCGATATCGAGGGTCAGATAGCCGGTCTCGTCGATGTGATCGATGATATGGCCGGCGATGACCAGCCGCTCCCCGGAAAAGCTCACACCGGCCTGGGCCAGGAGCGTTTCAGCCAGGCTGGCTTCGGCACCGGCGAAGCGGTCGAAATCCGTGCCCTCGCCCGGCTGGCCCGGTTCCGGAAGGGGCAATTCCCCCGGCGCGATCCCGCCCATCGACAGCTCCGTGCTGGCCGTGACAAGATTCAACGGTTCCTGACGCGGCGCCGGTGCCGGCTCGGCGTCGGCGATGGCGGCCGCGCCGTCTTCGGGCGCGCCGGCGGTCAGCAACGGGTTCTGGTCGAGCTGCTCGGCGATATAGGTCTCAAGCTCGATATTGGTCAGCGTCAGCAGCTTGATCGCCAGCTGCAGCTGGGGGGTCATGACCAGCTGCTGCGATTGCCGCAACTCGAGCCGGGGACCGATGGCCATGCCCGTCAGCAGTCCCTGCCCCGGGCGTCGGTCACAGGCTGAAATCTTCGCCCAGATAGACGCGGCGGACGGTCTCGTCGGCGACCAGCGCCTGCGGCGTGCCTTCGAACAACACCCGGCCATCATAGATGATGCAGGCGCGGTCGACGATCTCCAGCGTTTCGCGGACATTATGGTCGGTAATCAGCACGCCGATGTCCTTGCTCCGCAGCTGGACGACCAGTCCCCGAATGTCGGCGATCGAAATCGGGTCGATGCCGGCGAACGGCTCGTCGAGCAGCATGATCGACGGGTTGGCCGCCAGCGCGCGGGCGATTTCGCACCGCCGCCGTTCACCGCCGGACAGCGCCATGGCCGGCGCGGCGCGCAGCCGGGTGATGTGGAATTCGTCGAGCAGCTGGTCCAGCCGGGCGCGCCGTGTCGCCGGATCGGGCTCGGCCACTTCGAGGACGGCGAGGATGTTCTGCTCGACGGTCATGCCGCGAAAGATCGAGGTTTCCTGCGGCAGGTAGCCGAGCCCGAGCGCGGCGCGGCGATACATCGGCAGGCCGGTAATGTTGTGGCCATCGAGCAGAATGCGGCCGGAGTCGGGCATCGCCAGCCCCATGATCGAATAGAAGCAGGTAGTCTTGCCGGCGCCATTGGGCCCAAGCAGCCCCACCACCTCACCGCGCCGCACCGACAGCGAGACATCGCGCAGCACCACCCGCTTGTCATAACGCTTGCCGATACCATCGACCGACAGGCCGCGCAGCACCGAGGTGTCGGTCGACACGGTGTCGGCACCGTCATCGAGCGGTCCGCCCATCGGCTCGTCCAGAAGCTCGGTTCCGGTCATGATCATCCTCAGCCTATTGGCGCAAAGCTTGCATCTAGTCTTTGCCAGCCGCCATGGCCATCGGACAAGGCCCGACTTATGCCGAAATGACTGGTATTGGCGACGATGAGACGCCATGGCGGCACGATGTTTCCCGAAAGCCTCAGCCTGTCCTCGATGCTGGTGCTGTTCGTGGCGGGAATCTGGGCCGGCACGCAGAATGCGCTCGCCGGCGGCGGGTCGTTCATCACGCTGCCGGCGCTGATCCTCGCCGGGCTCGATCCCAAGCTGGCCAACATCACCAGCACCATGGCGCTGTTTCCCGGCCAGATCACTACCGGCATCGCCGGGCGGCGGCTGGTGACAGGCGCCGAGCGGCTGTCCTTCCGGGCGCTGGCCATGATCAGCCTTGTCGGCGGCGTGGCCGGCGCCGCCCTGCTCGTGATCACGCCCAGCAGCGTGTTCGCCTCGATGGTGCCGTGGCTCGTCCTGGTCGCGACAGGCATCTTTGCCTGGTCGACCTTCGGTCGCCGCCGCCTCGGCGAGGCACCGGCGGTGCCGCCCCCGGCATGGGTATCTGCGCTCATCCAGTCGGTGATCGCGGTCTACAGCGGCTTCTTCGGCGGCGGCGCCGGGATCATCACACTGGCGGCGCTGACTCTGGCGCGCATGCCGATTCGCAACGCCGGGGGCACCAAGAATGTACTCGTGTCGCTTTCGAACGCGTCGGCGGCCGTCGTCTTTGCGCTGTCGGGTACCGTCGCCTGGAGTTTTGCCCTGATCCTCGGCAGCGGATCGATCCTCGGCGGCTATCTGGGCGCACGACTGCTGACCGTGCTGCCGGAGCGGGTCCTTCGCATCGGCGTGATCGTTATCGGCCTGCTGCTAACGGTCGGGCTGTTCGTGCGGGGATGAGCAAAGGGCCGTGATGGCCTACGGCGCCCTTTTCACCTCGGCGTTGATCGCGGCAACGATCCTGCCGATGCAGTCCGAAGCCGTGCTGGTGGCGCTGCTGATGGCCGGCGATCATCCGGTGTGGGCGCTGCTGCTCGTCGCCACGCTGGGCAATGTGCTTGGCTCGGTCATCAACTGGGCGATCGGTCGCCATCTGCGCCATTTCAGCGGACGACGTTGGTTCCCGGCCTCCGAGCGCCAACTCGCGCGCGCCCAGAGCTGGTACGGGCGTTATGGCCGCTGGTCACTTCTCGCCAGCTGGGTGCCGCTGGTCGGCGATCCGCTGACGGTGGTGGCGGGCATCATGCGCGAGCCGATCGGCCCGTTCCTGCTGCTGGTCACGGTTGCCAAGGGGGGCCGATATCTGGCCCTGGCGGCGCTGACCCTGGCCTGGACCTGAGCCTCAGCGGCGCATCCCATGCTCGTCGACGAGCACTTCGCGGCGGCCGACATGGTCGGGACGGCTGACGAAGCCATCCTGCTCCATGCGCTCGATGATGCGCGCCGCATTGTTGTAGCCGATCCGCAGGCTGCGCTGGAGATAGCTGGTGGACGCCTTCTGCGCCGAGGCGATGGCCTGGACGGCGCGGGTATAGGTATCCTCCTCCTCGTCGGCGGCCGGCCCGCCGGGGCCGCGCGGTGCCGCACCGCCGGGCGCCTCGCTCCAGCTCTCGCCGTCGACCGGGTCTTCGGTAACCGCCTCGACATAGGCGGGCATGCCCTGGCGGCGCCAGTGGTCGGCGACGGCCTCGACCTCGTCATCGGAAACGAACGGGCCATGGACACGGACCGGCGCCTTGCCGCCCGGCATCCAAAGCATGTCGCCCTTGCCGAGCAGCTGCTCGGCCCCCTGCTCGCCGAGGATGGTGCGGCTGTCGATCTTCGAGGTGACCTGAAAGCTGATGCGGGTCGGTAGATTCGCCTTGATGACGCCGGTGATGACATCGACCGACGGTCGCTGGGTGGCCATGATCAAATGAATGCCGGCCGCCCGCGCCTTCTGGGCGAGCCGCTGGATCAGGAACTCTACCTCCTTGCCGGCGGTCATCATCAGGTCGGCCAGCTCGTCCACCACGACGACGACGAGCGGCAGCGGCTCGAAATCGAGGATCTCCTCCTCGATGATCGGTGCCTCGGTGTCCGGATCCCAGCCGGTCTGGACACGCCGCACGAACGGCCGGCCGCTGGCCTTGGCCTCGCGCACCTTCTGGTTGAAGTTGGCCAGGCTGCGGACGTTGATCGCCGACATCTGGCGGTAGCGATCCTCCATCTGCTCGACCGCCCATTTCAGCGCCCGGATCGCCTTGGCCGGCTCGGTGACGACCGGAGCGAGCAGGTGCGGAATCCCGTCATAGGTCTTCAGTTCGAGCATCTTGGGATCGATCATGATCATCCGGCACTCGGCCGGCGTCAGCCGGTAGAGCAGCGACAGGATCATGCAGTTGAGTCCCACCGACTTGCCCGATCCGGTGGTGCCGGCGATCAGCAGATGCGGCATCGGCGCGAGGTCGGCGATCACTGGTTCGCCGGAAATATCCTTGCCGAGGATGATCGGCAGCGTCTGGCTGCGACCCTCGAAAGCCGAGGAGCCGAGCAGTTCCGACAGGCTGACCATTTCGCGGCTGGCATTGGGCAGCTCGATGCCGATGACATTCCGCCCCGGCACCACCGCGACACGCGCCGACAGCGCCGACATCGACCGCGCGATATCGTCGGCAAGGCCGATGACCCGGCTCGCCTTGATACCGGGCGCAGGCTCAAGCTCGTACATGGTGACGACCGGGCCAGGACGGACCTCGCCGATCCGCCCCTTGACGCCGAAATCCTCCAGCACGCCCTCGAGCAGCCGGGCGTTCTGGGCCAGCGCGGCAGTATCGATCCGCTTGGCCGGCCCCGAGGGCGGCGGCTTGAGCAGGTCGAGCCCCGGCAACACGGCACCGTCGCCAAGATCCATCGCCACCTGCCGCTGGCGTCGCGCCGGTGCCGGGGCGACGGTGGGGCTGACGACGCGCGGCGGCTCGGCATCCTCGCTGTCACGCGATCGGACGTCCTCATCGGTCCGGCCGGTGCGCGGCGCGAGAATCAGAGGGGCATCATAATCCTCCTCTTCCTCCAGCGCCGGCTCGCGCCGCACCCAGGCGAGATCGTCGACCCCCAGGCCGCTGCCCCAGACGAGCAGCGCGAGGCCGGCCGGTGCCAGCAGGATCGCCATCACCATGCCGATCGGCAAGCCGGTCGCCCAGGCTTGCTCGGACAGGGCGTCGACGCTCCAGCCGGCCAGCGTTCCCAGCGCGCCCCCCGCACCGGCCGGCGCCGGGCCGGCGGGCAGCATCAGCCCGCCGGCGGCGGCCGACAGCAGCAGCATCCCCGCAGGGATGGCGAGGCAGGCCCGGCGCACGCCGAACGGCTGGGACAGCGCAAGGCACAGCCCGGCCACCAGCGGCAACAGGGCCAGCGCCAGGCTCGGCCAGCCAAAACCCTGCAGCAGCAGGTCGGCGACATGGCTTCCGGGGGCGCCGACCAGGTTGCTGGCGCCGCGACCGGTGACCGTGTTGAAACTCGGATCGTCAGGCGAATAGCTGAGCAGCGCGGCGATCAGCCCGGCGCCGAGCAGCATCAGCAGGATGCCGCCGGTCAGCAGCATCAGGCGATGCAGGGTCAGCCGGACCCACGCGCTGAATGCGTCGAGGCGGGAGGGCTTGCTGACCTGCACTTTGGCGGCGCGTGTCGCCATTAGAGCGTTTCCCCGCAGATTCCTCGCCACATGGCAACGGTGTTCATGGTTTGAACCGGTCACTCACAGTGACGCAGCCGGACTCGCCGGTCAAGACCAAGACATCTTGTCCGCTTGGGGCCTGCCGCCATTTGCGTTAGGGACAAGGGATGGATGCAGATGTTCTGATCATTGGCGGCGGGCTGATCGGCTCGACGATGGCGCTGGCGCTGGCCCGGCACGAGGTGACCAGTATCGTCATCGACACCGCGGATCTCAAGACGACGCTGGCAGCAGGGTTCGATGGCCGGGCCAGCGCCATTGCCAGCGCCTCGGCGCGGATGCTGCAGGCCCTTGGCCTGGGCGACGTCCTGACTGAGCATGGTTGCCCGATCCGCGCCATCCGCGTCACCGACGGCACGGCGCCACAATTCCTGCATTTCGACGCCGGCGAGGGGGCAGAGCCGCTCGGCATCATGCTCGAGAACCGGCTGCTGCGGATCGCGCTGATGGAAGCCGTCGCCGCCACCCCGGAGATCCGCCTGATCGCGCCCGCCCAGGTCCGATCGCTGGTCCGCGACGACCATGCCGCCCGGGTGACGCTCGACTCCGGCGAGGTGCTGGCCGCGCCGCTCGCGATCGCCGCCGATGGCCGACGCTCGGCGACGCGCGAGGCCGCCGGAATCCGCATCGCCGGCTGGTCCTATCCCAATGCGGCGCTGGTCGCGATGGTGGCGCACAGCGTCCCGCACGGCAATGTCGCCTGCGAACTCTTCTATCCCTCCGGTCCACTGGCGCTGCTGCCGATGATCGACCATGCCGACGGCCGCCATCGATCGGCGATTGTCTGGACCGTCGATGCCGACGCCGCTGCCGGCGCCCGCAAACTCGCCCCCAAGGCGCTGGCGGCCGAGATCGCCGCCCGGATTGACGGCACGCTCGGCGAAATCGAGCTGATCGCGCCGCAGGCGGTTTGGCCGCTCGGCTATCACCACGCCGCCCGCTATCATGTGCCCCGGTTGGTGCTGGCCGGCGACGCCGCGCACGGCATCCATCCGATCGCCGGCCAGGGGCTCAACATGGGCTTTCGCGATGTCGCGGCGCTGGCGCAGGTGCTGGTCGATGCGGTGCGGACCGGCCAGGATATCGGCCATCCCGATGTGCTGTCGCGCTACTCCGCCTGGCGTCGGCTGGACAATTCGATGGTCGGCGCCGTCACCGATGGCCTCAACAGGCTGTTCGCCGTACCCGGCCGGCTTCCGGCGGCCGTGCGTCGGTTCGGCCTGTCCGCGGTGGAACGCGCCGGCCCGTTGAAGGCCCGGTTCATGGCCGAGGCGCGCGGCGAAACCGGCGAACTGCCGGCCCTGCTTCAGGGCAACCTGATCTAGCCGACCGGCGGCAGCTCCCGCGCCTCTTCGACGAGCAGGATCGGCGTGCCATTGCGGATCGGATAGGCCAGCCCGGCGGTGTCCGACACCAGTTCCTGCCGCTCGGCATCGAGCCGCAGCGGCGTGCGGGTCATCGGGCAGACCAGGATCGCCAGCAGCTTTGGATCGAGCGGCTTCGTGTCACTCATTGGAGCGTCGGGCTGTTCGACGAATCGGGCCCGGGGCCCTGGGCAAAGGTCATCAGCGCGGTGAGCGTCGCAGCGCGCGTCGCAAGATCAGCGGCCTCGAGCAGCGCCTGCTTTTCGGGCGGATCGAACGGGCAGACGCAGGCCAGCGTCGTCACCAGCGATTCGTCATCGGCGGCCTTCACCGCGTCCCAGTCGGCCGCAAGGCCCTGGCTGTCGAGATAGGTCTGCAACACATCCTCGAGGTTGGCCCGCGCGGCAGGCGCAAGGGCGGCCGGATCTTCCCGATCCTCCTGGAATCCGAGATAATCGGCCATCACCTGTCGATAAGGCGTCGTCCGTTCGAGCTCGGCCTGCACCCGGAAGCGGTTGAGGCCGGTCAGGGTGATGAGAATCCGCCCGTCCTCGGTTTCCCGATGGTCGGTGATCCGCCCGAGGCAGCCGACCTCGAACAGCGACGGCGGATCCTGCCGGCTCCGCGGCTGGATCATGCCGATGATCCGGTGCGCGGCGCCGGTGGCGGCCATGGCATCGCGCACCATCGCCAGATAGCGCGGCTCAAAGATGTTGAGCGGCAGCACGCCGCGCGGCAGCAACAGCGCGCCGGTCAGCGGGAACACCGGCACGGCAACCGGCAGCGGCACCCGCGGCGGATAGTCGGGATCGGGCGCGTCGGTCATGAGAACAGGATGGCACGCAGCCGCGCGCGCGTCTTGATGCTCCAGGGGTCGGCCAGGCCGGCGGCTTCGAACAGCTTGAGCAGCCTGTCGCGCGCCGCACCCTCGTTCCAGCCACGATCGGCGGCGACGATGGCCAGCAGGTGATCGGCGGCCTGGTCACGGTCGGCGCGCGCCAGATAACCGCTGGCCAGCTCGAAGCGCAGCGCATGATCGTCCGGCGCGGCCGCCACCTGCGCCTCCAGCCCGGCAAGGTCATCGACCGGGCTCGCCTCGAGCGCCAGCGCCACGGCGGCGCGCGCCCGGGCGATTTCGGGGTCCTTGCTGTCGGCGGGGATGCGGGCCAGCACGGTGCCGGCCTCCTCGGCGCGGCCGGCGGCGAGCAGCGCCTGCGCCTCGGCGGCGGCGATATCCTCGCGCTCCGGCAGCTCGGCGCCCAGCGCAGCGAGCATGGCCAGCGCGTCGTCATGGCCCCCGGCGGTGCTCAGCTCGCGCGCGGCGTCGAGCAGCTCGGCGATCTGGGCGGCATCGTCAGTGTCGCCCGGCGCCGGCGGCGCGCCAGCCAGCAGCCGTTCGATGAACGCATTCAGCTCGCGCTCGCCGAGCGCGCCCTGGAAGCCATCGACCGGGGCCCCGCCGAGAAAGGCATAGACCGTCGGGATCGACTGGATGCGGAACTGGGCGGCGAGCGTCTGATTCTTGTCGACATCGATCTTGACCAGCTTGACCCGCGGCGCATGAGCCGCGGTGACCTTCTCCAGCAAGGGGCCGAGCGTCTTGCACGGCCCACACCATTCCGCCCAGAAGTCGACCAGCACGAGCGCGGTCTTCGATGCGTCGATGACATCGCGTTTGAAGGCGTCGATCGACGCCTTTTCAGTGGCTGCGGTGGCGATGCTGGCCAAGTCTGCTCTCCCGTGACGCGCTGGTGCGGCTGGACATGGACATGCATATGGGCGTTCCCCCCCCGTTTTGCCAAGCCTGTCAGGGGTGGCGGCGGCGCCGCAGCCGGACAAGCGTTTTTGCTTTCATGCTTGCATGCCACGCCCGGGCCATGCTAGCGGCACCGCTCTCCACGATGTGGGGTGCGGGCGTAGCTCAGGGGTAGAGCGCAACCTTGCCAAGGTTGAAGTCGAGGGTTCGAATCCCTTCGCCCGCTCCAGTCCCTGTCAGGGACTGGAGCCTGGCCGTGGTAACGGCCCCAGCAACATTAGATCTTGCCGACGCTGCTGCCGACAGGGAGCAGCCGCCGCTTCGCCGCGCGATATTGTCCCAAGCACTAATCGTCGCAGTGCAGCACAACTTTGTGATTCTTTGATCTGGCGCAATGCCGGCCGGCTGGTTGCGCGTACCAAAGAGCCATGGCGTTGCCCCCCTCGATGGCGTGGGTCCGCCTGATCTGACGGCCGCCGCGCGTGGACTCGAGGATCGATATTGTAACGAGCACAGGAGTTCGAGCCATGACCGGTTCACTGATGATCGATGGGCTTATGGCCTTTTTCGCCCTGGCCACGCTCGGCGCGGCGGGTGCGCCGCTCCTGCTGCTGCCGAAATGGATGGCGGGCGTGCAGACCCGACGGATCGCCTTCCATCGAAGCGCCATCGAGGCCCTGACGGCCGAGCTGGCACGCCCCCAGCACGATGCCGCCCATGCCGATCGCCTGGCTCTGCGGCGCCAGCAGAATATCGCCGCGCTGAAAGCGCTGGTGCCGACCGAAGCCATCCAGCCCCTGCCAGCCGACACGCGGCTGGGCCTCGCGGCCTGAAAAGGCCGGCGCCTTCGGGCCGAAAGGAATTCGCCATGTCAGTCCAGATCGAAACGACCCGCACACCCGCTGCCGCCGCCAAGCCGGCGATCGCGGTATCTCCTTGCGTGCTGACCACCCGGACCGGCTTTGCGTTTCTCGTTCGGCCGGCCAGCCCCGAGGATGAGCCGGCGCTGGCCGAATGTTTCGCCCATGTCACCCCGGCCGAGCTGCGGTTCCGGTTCCTGACCGGCTGCCGCGAGGTCGGGCATCACCGCCTCGAGGCGATGACCGTCATCGATCATGATACCACCGAGAACTTCCTCGCCCTGTTGCCGGACGGGACGATCCTGGCGTCCGGCCTGATCGCCACCGACGCCGCCCGCGAGCGGGCCGAAGTCGCCATCTCGATCCGGGCCGATTATCGCGGCCGGGGCATCAGCTGGACGTTGCTCGACCATATCGCCCGCTATGCCCAGCAGCGGGGGATCAAGGTGATCGAGTCGATCGAATCGCGGGAGAATCGCGATGCCATCGCGCTCGAGCAGCAGATGGGTTTCATCGTCGAGCCGCTGGCGGGGGATCCGACCCTCGTCCGCGTCAGCCGGCAACTCTGACCCGGCCAGCGCCATGACATCGCCCGATCTTGCAACAGCCCTGGCTGGCTGGGTGGAAAACGACGCGCGCCGCGCGGCCGCCCGCGACGCCATATTGGCGATCGCCGGGGTGTGCGAGGCGATGCAGGCCCATATCGCCGGCGGTGCGCTCGTCGCCGACCATGGCGCGGTGGTCGGCGAAAGCCTCGACGGCGACGGCCAGAAGGCGCTCGACGTCTGGGCCGATGCGGCCTTTGTCGAGGCGCTGGGCCGCACGGGCACCGGTGCATTGGTCTCGGAGGAGCGGGCCGGGGTGGTTCACCTTGGTGGCACCGGCGGCGTCGTGGTCGCGCTCGATCCGATCGACGGGTCTTCGAATGTCGCGGTCAACGGGCCGATCGGCACGATCTTCTCGGTGCTTCCCGATATCGGCGGGCCAGATATCGGTGGTGCGGCGAGCTTCCTGCAGCCCGGCCACGCCCAGATCGCTGCCGGCTATGTGCTGTTCGGGCCGCAGTGCGCGCTCGCCTTGACGCTCGGCGCCGGCACCCGGCTGTTCGTGCTCGATCCCCGTGGGCGGCGGTTCATGCAGGTCGAGCGCGCCCTGCAGATTCCCCGGCACTCGAATGAATGTGCGATCAACGGCTTCAACTACCGGCACTGGACCGCCGCCGTGCGCGCCTATGTCGATGATTGCATCGCCGGGAGCGAAGGGCCGCGCGGCGCCGATGCCAACACCCGCTGGATGGGCGCGGCGGTGGCCGATGTGCACCGCATTCTCGTGCGCGGCGGCGTCTATCTCTATCCGCGCGATGCCCGGCGTGGCTATCATCAGGGCCGGCTGCGGCTGGTCTATGAGGCCAACCCGATCGCCTTCCTCGTCGAACAGGCGGGCGGCAAGGCGTTCGACGGCCAGACCCGGATCCTGGACCTGGTGCCGACCGCCATCCACCAGCGCGTGCCGCTGATCTTCGGCTCGGCCGGAGAGATCGACCGGATCGCCCGCTACAAGGCCAACCCGAACCTGGTCGTCGGCCGCGCCCCGCTGTTCCACCGCCGCGGGCTGTTCAAGGGGCTCTGACATGTCACAGCGTCACCCGATCATTTCGGTCACCGGCTCATCGGGCGCCGGCACGACAACGGTCAAGAACACCTTCGCGACGATTTTCCGCCGCGAAGGCGTCAATGCCGCGACGATCGAAGGCGATGCCTTCCACGGGTTCAACCGTGCCGAGATGCGCGAGCGCCTCGCTGCTGCCGAAGCGGCCGGCAACCGCCACATGAGCCACTTCGGGCCGGCCGAGAACCTGCTCGAAGAGCTCGAACGCACCTTCCGCACCTATGGCGAGCGGGGCGCCGGCCGAACCCGCATCTATGTCCATGATGCGCAGGAGGCGGCAGTGCACGGCGTCGCGCCGGGCCATTTCACCGAATGGACCGATCTGCCGGAAGACACCGACCTGCTGTTCTACGAAGGGCTGCACGGCGCCGTCGTGACCGACACGGTCGATGTCGCCCGCCATGCCGACCTCAAGATCGGCGTGGTGCCGGTGATCAATCTCGAATGGATCCAGAAGATTCACCGGGACCGGGCCACGCGCGGCCATTCGACCGAGGCGGTGACCGACACCATCCTGCGGCGGATGCCCGACTATGTGAATTACATCTGCCCGCAATTCACCGTCACCGATGTCAATTTCCAGCGCATCCCGACGGTGGACACCTCGAACCCGTTCACCGCCCGCTGGATACCCACGCCCGACGAATCGATGGTGGTGATCCGCTTCCGCAACCCGCGCGGCATCGACTTCATGTACCTGACCTCGATGCTGCACGACAGCTTCATGAGCCGTGCCAACTCGATCGTCATCCCGGGCAACAAGCTCGATCTGGCGATGCAGCTGATCCTGACGCCGATGATCATGCGGCTGATCGACATCAAGCGGAGGGTCGCATGACGCGGCCTGTTCAAGGAGCCACGAAGATGAACACATCGGCCCCCGTCGAAGGCGCCGCCCGCTACAAGTCGGGTGTCATGGAATATGCCCGGATGGGCTATTGGCAGCCGGACTATGAGCCCCGGATCACCGACGTCATTGCGATGTTCCGGATCAGCCCGCAGGACGGTGTCGATCCGATCGAGGCCGCCGCCGCGGTCGCCGGCGAGAGCTCGACCGCCACCTGGACCGTGGTCTGGACCGACCGGCTAACCGCGGCGGAGAAATATCGCGCCAAGGCCTATCGCGTCGATCCGGTGCCCGGCCAGCCCGGCCAGTGGTTCGCCTATATCGCCTATGATCTGGACCTGTTCGAACCCGGCTCGATCGCCAACCTGACCGCGTCGATCATCGGCAATGTCTTCGGCTTCAAACCCTTGAAGGCGCTGCGGCTCGAGGACATGCGGTTTCCGGTCGCCTATGTGAAAACCTTCGATGGCCCACCCACCGGCATCGTCGTCGAGCGCGAACGGCTCGACAAGTTCGGCCGGCCGCTGCTCGGCGCCACCATCAAGCCGAAGCTCGGCCTGTCGGGCCGCAGCTATGGCCGCGTCGTCTATGAAGGCCTGAAAGGCGGGCTCGATTTCACCAAGGACGACGAGAACATCAACTCGCAGCCGTTCATGCATTGGCGCGACCGCTTCCTCTACTGCATGGAGGCGGTCAACAAGGCGCAGGCCGCGACCGGCGAGGTCAAGGGCACCTATCTCAACGTCACCGCGGCGACGATGGAGGACATGTACGAGCGCGCCGAATTTGCCAAGCAGCTCGGCTCCATCGTCATCATGATCGATCTCGTCATCGGTTACACCGCCATCCAGTCGATGTCGAAATGGTGCCGCCGCAACGACATGATCCTCCATCTTCACCGCGCCGGCCACGGCACTTACACGCGGCAGAAAACCCACGGCGTGTCGTTCCGGGTCATCGCCAAATGGATGCGGCTGGCCGGTGTCGACCATATCCATGCCGGCACCATCGTCGGCAAGCTGGAAGGCGATCCCGAGACCACCAAGGGCTATTATGACATCTGCCGGGAGACGTTTAACCCCGTCCACCTCGAGCGCGGCCTCTTCTTCGACCAGGATTGGGCGAGCCTCAACGCGGTGATGCCGGTGGCATCGGGCGGCATCCATGCCGGCCAGATGCACCAGCTGCTCGATCTGCTCGGGGAGGATTGCGTGATGCAGTTCGGCGGCGGCACCATCGGCCACCCGCAAGGCATCCAGGCCGGCGCCACCGCCAACCGGGTGGCGCTCGAATGCATGGTGCTGGCGCGCAACGAGGGCCGGGACATCGCCAATGAAGGCCCCGAGATCCTCGCCGACGCCGCCCGCTGGTGCAGCCCGCTCAAGGCGGCGCTCGAGACGTGGAAGAACGTCAGCTTCAACTACGCCTCGACCGACACGCCCGACTACGCCCCCACCCCGTCGGTTTCGTATTGAGGAGAATGACGATGCGCATCACCCAGGGCACATTCTCGTTCCTGCCTGACCTCGACGACACCCAGATCGCCGCGCAGGTGCAATATTGCCTCGACAAGGGCTGGGCGGTGAACCTCGAATACACCGACGATCCGCACCCCCGGAACACCTATTGGGAGATGTGGGGCGCGCCGATGTTCGACGTGCCCGACGCCGCCGGGGTGATGCTGCAGCTCGCCGCCTGCCGCAAGGCGAACGCGGGCGCGCACTACATCCGCCTGTCGGCGTTCGACAATGCCCATGGCTGGGAGTCGATCCGCCTGTCATTCATCACCGACCGGCCGGCAAACGAGGCCGGCTTCGCGCTGGTCCGGCAGGAGATGGAGGGCCGCCGCACCGTCTACACCACCCGCGCCTATGGCACCGATCGCCCCGATGGGGAGCGTTATGGCGGATGACAGCATCGACCTGAAGCAGGCCTTCGCCGCCACCGGGCTCGGCGACGACCTCGATCAGCTCGACCGGGACCTCATCGGCCTCGCGCCGGTCAAGCAGCGCATTCGCGAGATTGCTGCGCTGCTGCTCGTCGATCGGGTGCGGGCCGGGCTCGGGCTGGTCACCGAGGCGCCGACGCTGCACATGAGCTTCACCGGCAATCCGGGCACCGGCAAGACGACCGTGGCGCTGCGCATGGCCGGCATTCTCCACAAGCTCGGCTATCTGCGCAAAGGCCATCTCGTATCGGTGACCCGCGATGACCTGGTCGGCCAGTATATCGGCCACACCGCGCCCAAGACCCGCGACGTGCTCAAGCGCGCCATGGGCGGTGTGCTGTTCATCGACGAGGCCTATTATCTCTATCGCCCCGAAAATGAGCGCGATTACGGCCAGGAAGCCATCGAGATCCTGCTGCAGATCATGGAGAATCAGCGCGATGATCTCGTCGTCATCCTCGCCGGCTACGGCGCGCCGATGGACCGGTTCTTCGCCTCCAACCCCGGATTCCGGTCGCGCATCGCCCATCACATCGACTTCCCCGATTATTCGGACGACGAGCTGGTGACGATCGGCGAGACCATGCTGGCGCGGCTCAATTACCGTCTCAGCCCGGCGGCGCGCGTCTCGCTGATCGACTATGTAGCGCTGCGAAAGGCGCAGCCGCTGTTCGCCAATGCCCGCTCGATCCGCAACGCGCTGGACCGGGCCCGCCTGCGCCAGGCCAGCCGGCTGTTCGCCAGCGCCGATCCGGTCAGCACGGCCGACCTGTCGGTGATCGAGGCGGCCGATATCCGCGCCAGCCGTGTGTTCGCGGCCAACACCTAGGGCCAAAGACATGACCGATTTCGCTTTCTGGAACTCTCTCCTTGTGTTGCGGGACAGACGATCCTTGCTTTCCCGCCGGGATGGCGCAGACAGGAACATCAAGGGTCTGTCGCCTGTCCGCCCCATTACCGGCAGCCTGCTCGATGCAATAAAGAATACAAACCGTTGGCCTGCGCTGCTGCTGGAGGGCATCGATGTCATTTCTTTCCGCAACTGACCCCCGTCTTGCGCTCTTCCTCCATGTCGTGGTCGCGACGCTCGTTTTGGCGATTGCCCTGGGCCTCGCGACATTGGTCCGGGAACCCGGGCGCGAGCGGCTGGGCATTTATGAAAGCGGCGCGCCTCCCGGCCCGGCCCGCCTGGCGCCGGTGACCGCTTCCTATTCGCTGATCGCCATCTGCTTCATGATCTTCGACGTCGAGGCGGCGCTGCTGTTCGCCTGGGCCGGGGCGGCGCGCGATGTCGGGCGGCCCGGCCTGGTCGCGGCGACGGTGTTCGTGGTGCTGCTGCTGGCGGCGCTCGCCTATCTGTGGCGCGACGGCGCGCTGGAAACCGGCCCCGATCGGCGGCGGTCATGACCGTCGAACTCACCCGGCTCGCCGACAGCATGCCCGAGAGCGAAGCGATGGCGCGCGGCCAGCTGTTCACCCGGCTCGACGACCTCGTCGCCTGGTCGCGCAAGAACAGCCTGTGGCCGTTCAATTTCGGCCTGTCCTGCTGCTATGTCGAGATGGCGACGGCGCTGACCCCGGTGTTCGACCAGGCGCGCTTCGGCGCCGAAGTGATTCGCGCCACCCCGCGCCAGGCCGATCTGCTGATCGTCTCGGGGACGGTGTTCACCAAGATGGCGGTGCCGCTGAAGCGGCTCTACGAGCAGATGCGTGCGCCCCGCTGGGTGATCTCGATGGGCGCCTGCGCCAATTCGGGCGGCATGTACGATATCTATTCGGTGGTGCAGGGCGTCGACAGCTTCCTGCCGGTCGATGTCTATGTCCCCGGCTGTCCGCCGCGGCCCGAGGCGCTGCTCGATGCGATGATCCTGCTCCAGGGCCAGATCGCCGCCCGGCCGCGTCCGCTCGGCATCACGCTGGACGGCGAACCTGCGGCCTATGACCCGCCGGCGCGACGCGACACGCTGCGTGATGCGCGAATGGCCGTGACCCGGCTCGCGGACCCCGACGCGTCGTGACCGTGCTGACCGAGACAAGGCCGGAGACGTCCGAAGTCACCGAGGCGCTGCGCCACCGCTTCGGCCCGGCAATCCTGTGCCAGCAGCCGACGGCCGAGGATTTTCCGGTGCTGTGGATCGCGCCCGAGGCGGCGCCGGCTGTCCATCATTTCCTCAAGCACGAGATCGACCGGCCATTCCCGCTGCTCGCCGACCTCTGGGGCATTGACGAGACGGCGCGGGTTCACCGCGAAGGCCAGCCGGCGTCGGGCGTCACCGTCGTCAGCCACCTGGTCTCGCTCGACCGCAACAGCGACATTCGGCTCAAGGTCGCCTGCGACGGCGCCGCCCCGCGCGCCCGGTCGATCGCCTCGGTCTATCCGGCGGCCGACTGGTATGAGCGCGAGGCGTTCGACATGTTCGGCGTGCACTTCGAAGGCCGTGACAGCCATCGCCGCATCCTGATGCCGCCGACCTGGCAGGGCCATCCGCTGCGCAAGGCGCATTATGCCCGCGCCACCGAGAAACCGCCGTTCCGAATGACGCCCGACTATTTCGCCGCCGAGGAAGCGGCCGCGACCTTCGATCCCGAAGCCCATGGCCTGCCGACGACGCAGGACGGGGTCGAGCTGATGATGCTCAACTTCGGCCCGCATCATCCCTCCACCCACGGCGTCTTCAAGATCGTGCTCGGGCTCGATGGCGAGGACGTCGTCTGGGCCTGGCCCGACATCGGCTACCACCATCGCGGCGCCGAGAAGATGGCCGAGCGCCAGACCTGGCATGGCTTCATCCCCTACACCGACCGCATCGACTATCTCGGCGGGGTGATGAGCGAACTGCCCTATCTGATGGCGGTCGAGCGGCTGTGCGGCATCACCGTGCCGGCCCGCGCCGAGGTGATCCGGGTGATGCTCTGCGAGATGTTCCGCATCACCAACCACCTGCTGTTCTATGGCACCATGGCGCAGGATGTCGGCCAGATGTCGCCGGTGTTCTACATGTTCACCGATCGCGAGCGCGCCCACCGGATCATGGAGACGATCACCGGCGCGCGGATGCACCCGGCCTTCTTCCGCATCGGCGGCGTCGCCATGGACCTCCCGCCGGGCTGGGACACGATGATCCGCGATTTCCTCGACTGGATGCCGAAGCGCCTCGACGATTACGAGACGATGGTGCTGAACAGCGGCCTGTTCAAGGCGCGCACCGTCGGCATCGGCGCCTTCGATACGGCGACGGCGCTGGAATGGGGCACCACCGGTCCGCAGTTGCGCGCCACCGGCTGCGACTGGGACTGGCGAAAGCGCCGGCCCTATGGCGGCTATGAGAATTACGAATTCGACATCCCGACCGGACAGCGCGGCGACATCTTCGACCGGACGAGGGTCCGGGCCGATGAAATGCGCCAATCGCTTCGGATCATCCGCCAGTGCGTCGACAACATGCCCGCCGGTCCGATCAAGGCCGACCACCCGCTGGCCATGCCGCCGTCGCGGGACCGCATGCGCCACGACATCGAGACGCTGATCCAGCATTTCGTCAGCGTCAGCCGCGGGCTGGACGTGCCGGCCGGGGAGGCCACCGGCCAGATCGAGACGCATCGCGGCCTGACCCAATATGCGCTGGTGTCGGACGGCGGCCCGTCGAGCTACCGCACCCGCATCCGCACCGCCTCGTTCGCGCACCTCCAGCTGCTGCCGCTGGTGGCGAAGGGCATGAGCGTCGCCGATCTCGTCGCCTATATCGCCAGCATCGATTTCGTCATGTCGGACGTCGACCGGTGAGCCTGCCCGATGCCCTTGCCGCCGGAATCCGGCACGCGGTCGACAGCCATGGCGGCCCGCGTGGCGCCATCCTCGAAGCGCTGCGGCTGGTCCAGCAGGCCGAAGGCTGGGTGTCCGATGCGCGCATCGCCGACATCGCCACCCTGCTCGGCATGACCACCGCCGAAATCGACAATATCGCCACCTTCTACAGCCATATCTTCCGCCGCAAGGTCGGCCGGCGGCTGATCATGCTCTGCGACGGCGCCAGCTGTTATCTGAACGGCGCCGACGCGGTGCGTGACGCCGTCATGGCCCGTCTCGGCATCGGTTTCGGCGAGACGACGCCGGACGGAGACTATACGTTGCTCAATGTCTGCTGCGTCGGCGACTGCGACCATGCCCCGGCCGGCGTCCTTGGCCGCGACCGCCAGCCGGCCCGCCGGCTGAGCCCGGAGGCCATCGACACGCTGCTGGACGGCCCGGAATGAGCGCGCCCGCTCTCACCGGCCCGCTCACCGGCCGATCGCGTCCCGACCGCCGGCCGCACAGCCTCGCCGAATGGCAGGCGCTGGGCGGCTATCAGGCGGTGACCACGGCGCTGGCGATGCGCCCGGCCGATATCATCGACATGGTCGACGCGGCGGCGCTCAACGGGCGTGGCGGCGCCGGCTTCCCGGTGGCGCGCAAATGGCGGTTCATGCCGGCCCCCGGCACCGCACCCAAGACCGCACCCGGCGACGGCCCCAGCTATCTGATCGTCAACGGCGACGAGATGGAGCCCGGCGCCTTCAAGGACCGGCTGTTCATCGAGGCGCTGCCCCATCAGCTGATCGAAGGCGCGATCATCGCCGCTCATGCCATGCATGTCAGCGAGGCGATCATTCTGGTGCGGGACAATTACCGCGCCGGCATCGCCGCAATGGAAAGCGCCATCGCCGAGGCCGGCGCCGCCGGCCTGCTCGGCGGGCTGCGGATGCGCGTCCATGCCTCGGCTGGCCGCTATATCGTCGGCGAGGAAACCGCGCTGATCGAGGCGCTCGAAGGCAAGCGGGCGGTGCCGCGCAAGCGTCCCCCCTTTCCCGCCCAGTCCGGCCTGTGGGGGCGCCCGACGACGGTCAACAATGTCGAGACCATTGCCTGCGTGCCGATCATCGTCAGCGGCGGGGCGGCGGCCTTCCGCGCCCTGTCGCGCACGGCCGAGGGCGGCACCAAGCTCTACGGCGTGTCGGGCCGCGTCCACCGCCCGCAGCTGATCGAGGCGCCGATGGGCACCACGGCGCGCGAACTTATCGACCGCTGCGGCGGCGTGTCGGGCAACGGCATGCTGCGCTGTTTCCAGCCCGGCGGCGGCGCCAGCGGCTTCCTCGGCCCCGAGCATCTCGACCTGCCGCTCGATTTCGGCAGTGTCGCCGCCACCGGCTCGATGTTCGGTACCGGCACGATGATCGTGCTCGACGAGACCGCCTGCCCGATCGGCGTCGTCGCCCGCCACCTGCGCTTCTATGCGCGCGAGAGCTGCGGCTGGTGCACCCCCTGCCGCGAAGGCCTGCCCTGGACGGCGCGCATCCTCGACGCGCTCGAAGCCGGCACCGCCCGCGCCAGCGATCTCGACGTGCTGCGGATGACCGCCGCCGAGGCCGGGCCGCGCGGCCGCAGCTTCTGCGACCTGATGGGCGGCGCCATGCAGCCGCTGGCCAGCGCGCTGACGCGCTTCGCCGACCTGTTCGACGATCATCTGGCGCATGGCTGCACCATCGGGAAACAACAATGACGGCGCGCATCCATATCGATGGCCGCGCCGTCGAGGTGCCGGAGGGCCGGGACCTGCTCTCCACCTGCCTCGATCAGGGCGTGGCGGTGCCGCATTTCTGCTGGCACCGCGCCATGGGCTCGATCGGCGCCTGCCGGCTCTGCGCGATCAAGGTCCATGACGGGCCGGACGACACCCGGGGCCGGATCGAAATGGCCTGCATGACGCCGGTCGCCGACGGCCAGCGCGTCGAGGTCGCCGACCCCGAGGCGGCGGCGTTCCGCGCCCATGTCATCGAATGGCTGATGGTCAACCATCCGCATGATTGCGCCGTCTGCGAGGAGGGGGGCGCCTGCCAGCTGCAGGACATGACGATCGCTGCGGGCCATCACCTGCGCCGCGCCGATGCCGCCAAGCGCACCCATCGCAACCAGGATCTCGGGCCGCTGCTCACCCATGAGATGAACCGCTGCATCGCCTGCTATCGCTGCACGCGCTTCTATCGCGGCTATGCCGGCGGGCGGGATCTCGACGTGTTCGGCGCGCACGACCGCGTCTATTTCGGTCGCGCCACCGATGGCGTGCTGGAGAGCCCCTTCGCCGGCAACCTCGCCGAGGTCTGCCCGACCGGCGTCTTCAACGACAAGGGCTGGTCGAAGGACTATGCCCGGCCCTGGGACATGACCGAGACGCCGTCGATCTGCCCGCATTGCGCGGTCGGCTGCAACATCGGCCTGTCGGCGCGCGCCGGCCGCCTGCGCCGTGTCGTCAACCGCCGCCATGATGCCATCAACGGCGACTTCCTCTGCGATCGCGGCCGCTATGGCCCGCTGTTCGTCGAAGCGCCGACAGCACTGACCACCGCCCGGCACCGCGGCGAGACCATCGCCGTCTCCCCGGCGCTCGATGCCACAAGCGCCGCGCTCGCCGCCGGCCACGCCATCGGCATCGGCTCGCCCCGCGCCTCGCTCGAGGCCAATTACGCCCTGCGCCGGCTGGTCGGGCCGGCGCGGTTCTTCGCCGGCATCGCTGACAGCGAGGCGCAGCTGGTCCAGCGCATGGCCAGCCTGCTCGCCGCCGGCCCCGCCCGGGTCGCCAGCCTGGCCGACATCGAGCATGCCGATGCTCGGCGAGGACCTGACCGGTACCGCCCCGCGCGCCGCGCTGTCGCTGCGCCAGGCGGCGCGCGGCGCCGAACGCGATCTCGCGGCGCAAAAAGGCGTGCCGATGTTTCTGGACAATGCTGTGCGGGTCGCCGGCGAGGGCCGCAGATCGCCGATCACATTGGTCACGCCGCTGCCGGACGCGCTCGACGATATCGCCACCCGGCCGCTGCGCCGCACCCCCGATGCCATTGCCGACTTCGGCCGGCAGGTCGCCGCGGCGCTGCAGGGCGGCCTGTGCGATGATCCCGACGCCGCGGCCACGGCCGCGGCGCTGGCCGCCGCGACCGCGCCGCTGGTCATCGCCGGTGCCGGGCTCGGCGACATCGCCATCGTCGAAGCCGCCGCCGCCGTGGCGGCGGCGCTCGGCACCCGCGCCCGGCTGGCGCTGTTCCCCGGCGAGGCCGATGCGATGGGGCTGGCCCTGCTCGGCGCCCCCGGAATCGACAGCGCCGTCGCCGCGGCCGGCAGCGGCGCCGTCCTCGTCCTCGAGAACGACCTGTTCGCCCGTTGCGACCCAACAACCGTCGAGGCGCTGTTCGCCGGCCGCACCGTCATCGCGCTCGATTGCCTGGAGACCGCTACCACGGCGCGCGCCGATATCGTGCTGCCGGTGGCCAGCTTCGCCGATGCCGCCGGCACCTTCGTCAACCATGAAGGCCGCGCCCAGCGCTTCCTCGCCGGCCGGCCCGAGGGCATGCCGGCAGCATGGCGGATGCTCGCGGCGCTCGGCGGCGGCGCCGAGCCGGATCTCGACACGCTGCTCGCGGCGCTGGCCCGCGACTGCCCGTCGCTGGCCCCCGTCGTCGACGCCGCGCCCCCGGCCCTGTTCGAGACGCCGCTCGGTCCCGTCGCCCGGGCACCGGCCCGCCAGTCGGGCCGCACGGCGTCGGACCGCGCCGGCCGGATCGCCGAGGCCATGCCGCCGCACGATATCGATTCCCCCTTCGGCTGGACAATGGAAGGCGCGCCCCAGGCGACACTGCCCATGGCGCTGTTCGCCGGCACCTCGGTACTGGCCGGCGCTGCCTTCCCGCCTCCCGTCGACGCACCCTTGCCCGGCGACGGCCTGCGGCTGATACCCCTCCACGACCCGTTCAGTGCCGGCGAGACCGACCGCGCCAGCCCCCTCCTCGCCGCCCGCGCCCCGGCGCCGCGCCTGCGCCTCCATCCCGACGATGCCGCGGCGCTCGGGCTGGCCGAAGGCGATGCCCTGCGCATCGACGGGCATCCGGCCCCGGCGCTGACCCTCGATGCCGCCGTCCCCCCCGGCCATGTCGCGCTCACCACCCGCCACCGCACGCCGCGCCGCGTCCAACTGGAACGCCGGCCATGATCATCGGCTGGCCCCTTGTCCTGCTGTTTTCGGTCATGCTGGTGGCAGCGCTGCTCGTCGCGGCCGGCGTGTTCACCTGGGTCGAGCGCCGCGTCCTCGGCTTCATGCAGGAGCGGCTGGGGCCGAACCGCGTCGGCCCGTTCGGCTTTTTCCAGTGGATCGCCGACACCATCAAGCTGCTGACCAAGGAGGATGCGCCGCCGGCCGGCGCCGATGTCGCCGCCTTCCGCCTCGCCCCGGCGATGGCGGCGCTGCCGACGCTCGCCGGCTTCGGCGTCGTCGCCTTCGGGGACGGGCTGGCCATCGCCTCGCTCGACATGGGGGTGGTGTTCGTCATCGGCATGCTGGCGCTGAGCGTCTATGCGCTGGTGCTCGGCGCCTGGGCCTCGCGCAACCGCTATGCGCTGCTTGGCGGCCTGCGCGCCGCGGCGCAGATGCTGGCCTATGAGGCATTCCTCGGCCTGTCGCTGATGGGCGTTGTCCTGCTCGCCGGCAGCTTTGCCATGGCCGATATCGTCGCCGCACAGCAGGATGTCTGGTTCATCCTCGTCCAGCCGATCGGCGCCGTGCTGTTCTTCATCGCCGCGCTCGCTGCCGCCCACCGCCTGCCGTTCGACCTGCAGGAATCGGAAAACGATCTCGTCGCCGGCTTCATGACCGAATATTCGGGCATGTCGTTCGCGCTGTTCTTCCTCGGCGAATATGTCGCCATCCTGCTGGTCAGCGCGCTGGCGGTGACGCTGTTCCTCGGCGGCTGGCTTGGTCCCGTCCTGCCGGGGCCGGTCTGGTTCGGCCTTAAGGTCAGCGCGCTGGCGCTGGTGTTCATCTGGGTCCGCGCCGCCCTGCCCCGGCCCCGCTACGACCAGCTGATCGGCTTCTCCTGGAAGGTCGCGCTGCCGCTGGCGCTGGTCAACCTCATCGTCACCGGCTGGATGGTGCTGGCATGATCGGACTGCTCAAATCCCTATGGGCGATCGGCCTCAAGTTGCTGGCGCCGACGCAGACCCAGCTTTACCCCGAGGTCAAGCCGGTGCTGCCGCCGCGCTATCGCGGCCGCATTATCCTGTCGCGTGATCCTGATGGCCAGGAGCGCTGCGTCGCCTGCAACCTCTGCGCGGTGGTCTGCCCGGTCGATTGCATCGAGGTGGTCAAGGCCGAGACGGTCGAGGGCCGCTGGTATCCCGAAACCTTCCGCATCAACTTCGCCCGCTGCATCTTCTGCGGCCTGTGCGAGGAAGCCTGCCCGACCGCCGCCATCCAGCTGACCCCGGATTTCGAGCTGGCCGAGCATGCCCGCGCCTCGCTCGTCTACGACAAGCCCGACCTGCTGATCGCCGGCGAAGGCAAATATCCGGGCTACCGCTATTGGGACGTCGCCGGCAAATGCCGGACCGACCCGCCGAGCGTTGACACGAAGGACCTCCAGCCATGACCGCCTTTGCCCTCTGGGCCGGCACCGCCGCACTGCTGGCCGGCGTGCTGACGGTGACGCGCGCGACCGTCGTCCATGCGCTGATGTACCTCGTCGCCATGCTGCTGGCGCTGGCAACGGTGTTCTTCGCGCTCGGCGCCAGCTTTGCCGGCGCCATGCAGATCCTCGTCTATGCCGGCGCCATTGTCGCCGTCTTCGTCTTCGTGGTGATGACCGTGGACAGCAGTCCGGCGGCAGCGGCGCGCGAGCGGTCGCGGCTGCGCGGGGCCTGGCGCGGTCCGGCGCTGCTCGTCGGCCTGATGCTGTTGCCATTGTTCGCCGGCCTGCCGGGCGGCGGCGTCCCCGCGCTGCCGGTATCGGCCCGCGCCGTCGGCGCGCTGCTGTTCGGCCCCTGGGCGCTCGCTGTCGAGCTGGCGTCGTTCCTGCTGCTCGCGGCGCTGCTCGGTGCCCGTCATCTGGCGCGCCGTTCGCCGGAGGAGAAATGATGGCCGGCGGGGTCGTGGCCGGGCTGGGCATCGCTGCGGCGCTGTTCGCCATCGGCCTGTTCGGGGTGATGGCGCGGCGCAGCGTGCTCCTGCAGCTGTTGTCGCTGGAGGTCATGCTCTCCGGCCCGGCGCTCGCCTTCATCATCGCCGGCAGCGCGCGCGGCGATGCCCAGGGCCAGGGCATGTTCGTTCTCATCCTGGTGCTGGCGGCCGCCGAAGTGGCCATCGGCCTGTCGCTCTATCTTCGCCTGTCCCGCCTCGCCGATGTGACGGACAGCGATTCGATCAGCGATCTCAAGGGCTGAGGCGATGATACCGACGCTGACCATCTTCCACCTGCTGCTGCTGGTGCCGGCCCCGGCGCTGGCCGCCTTCCTCGTCCTCGGGCTGGCCCCCGTCCATCTGTCGCGCCGGATGGTCGTGGCGGTGGCACTGCTCGGCGGCGTGATGCCATTGCCGGTGATGGGCGGGATGGCGGCGCTGTGCTTCTCCGGCCAGTGCCATGGCACGGCGCCGATCTTCGACCTGATGGTCGGCGCCGCGCATGTCGACCTGGCGCTGCTGCTCGATCCGTTGAGCACGATCGTCGGTCTCACCGTGGCGCTGATCGGCGCCTGTGTGATCGTCTATTCGGCCGACTATATGGCGGGCGCGCGGACCAGCGATCTGCGACGCTTCTTCGCGCTGATGAACCTGTTCCTCGCCGCCATGCTGGCGATGGTGCTGGCCGGTGATTCCATCATCTACTTCCTCGGCTGGGAGATGATGGGCATGTGCAGCTTCTTCCTGATCGCCTATAATGTCAGCTCGCAGCGGGCGATTGCCGCCGGCCGCAAGGCCTTCATCATGTCGCGCATTGCCGATGCGATGCTCCTCGCCGGGCTGCTGCTGCTGTTCATCGCGGCCGGCTCGGTGCGCATCGAGGCGCTGATTCCCGCCGGCCTGGCGATGGCGCCGGGGATGCGGACCATCGTCGCAGCGATGCTGCTCGGCGGTGCGCTCGGCAAATCGGCCCAGTTGCCCTTCCACACCTGGCTGCCCTCGGCGATGGCCGGGCCGACGCCCGTTTCGGCACTGCTCCATTCGGCGACGATGGTCGCCGCCGGCGCCTATCTGATGACCCGTTTTGCGCCGCTGATGGCCGCCTCGCCGGACGTGATGGCCGCCATGGCCATCGGCGGCGCGGCAACGGCGGCCTTCGGCGCCTTCACCGCGCTGTTCCAGACCGATGTGAAGCGCCTGCTGGCCTTTTCGTCGATCAGCCAGATCGGCTTCATGCTGCTGGCGCTCGGCGTCGGCGCCCCGGCGGCGGCGATTGCGCACTTCGTCGCCCATGCGCTGTTCAAGTCGCTGCTGTTCCTCGCCGCCGGGGACATGGCCCATAGCGCCGGCGATGACACCTCGATCGCGGCGATGCGCGGCGCGGCCCGGCGGCGTCCGCTGTCGTTCGCCGCCTTTGCCGCCGGTGCCGCCTCGCTCGCCGGCCTGCCGCTGGTGACCGCCGGCTGGTGGTCGAAGGAGGAAATCCTCAACGCCGCCCTGACGGCCGGACCGCTCGGGACGCTGCTATGGGCCGCCGCCCTGCTCTCGGCCGTGCTCACCGCCACCTATGCCTTCCGGCCGGTGTTCACCGCGCTCCAGCCCGGCGCACCGGACCCGCACCCCGAGCCGACAGGCCCCGCCACGGCGATCCCGCTGTGCCTGCTCGGCTTCGGCGCGCTGGCCGGTGGCCTGCTCGTCGGCCCAATCATCCATCTGCTCGGCGGCGTCCACCCCGAGGTGCCGGCCTTCACCGTGTTGCTGGCGGCCGCCGCGCCGTTGACCGGCATCGCCCTGTCGCTGGCCCTCACCCGCTCCCCGGCCTTTGCCACAAGGCTGGCCGCATCGCGCCATCAGCGGCAGGGGATGCGGATCGACGTCCGCTATCATGTCTGGTTCGTCCAGCCGTTCCAGCGGCTGGTCCGCTGGCTCAGCGGCACCACTGGCGGCCGGGCCGATCCGTTCGGCGCCGCGCCGATACAGCTGATCCTGTGGCTGAAGCGCCAGCTCATCGATCGCTTCACCACAGACGGCTTCGATCGCGGCTGGATGGCGCTGGCCGGCACGGCCACGCCCTTGTGGTCGGCGGCCCGCCGCACCCAGAGCGGCCGCGTCCGCCATTCGGTGATGGCCATCACCGGCGGCGCGGCAGCGCTTCTCCTTCTTGCATGGATAACGACATGGCCCTGATCGCGATGATCCTGCTGCCGCTGCTGGGCGGTTGCGCCGCGCTGTTCGCGCCCCGCCTGGGCCGCAACGCCGAGCGCTGGCTGTCGGTGATCGTGCTGGTGGCCGGTCTGGCCGCGCTGGTCTTGGCGATCTTCGATAGCAGCGGCGATGGCCGCTGGCTGGCGATCTCGCGCACCCCCTGGGCGCCGGCGATGGGCCTGCAACTGCTGTTCGCCATGGACGGGCTGTCCGCCGCCATGCTCGCCATCTCGCTCGGCCTCGGGCTGATCGCGGTGTTCGTCTCCTGGAACACCCGCGAGAATTCCGGCCTGTTCCACGCCTCGCTGCTCTGGACGGTCGCCGCCTCGAACGGCGTCTTCCTGGCGTTCGACCTGCTGGTGCTGGCGTTCTTCTGGGAGCTGATGGTGGTCCCCAGCTTCCTGCTGATCGCGCTCTGGGGCCACGGCGCGCGCGAGAATGCGGCGATGAAGTTCCTGGTCTTCAATGCCGTCGCCGGCCTCGGGCTGCTGGCGGCGGTATTCTGGATGGCCGCCACCGCGCCGGTGATCACCTTCGATGCCTTTGTGCTGTCGGCCAGCGGCATCGCCCCGCAAGCCCAGGTCTGGCTGCTCGCCGGCTTCGCGCTGGCCTTCATCGTCAAGCTGGCGGTGCCGCCCTTCCATGCCTGGCTGCCGGACGCGCACACCCAGGCCCCCACCGCCGGGTCGATCCTGCTCGCCGGGCTGCTGCTCAAGACCGGCGCCTATGGCCTGTTCCGCTTCCCGCCGCTGCTGTTTCCGGACGGGTTTCTGGTGCTGGCGCCCTGGGGTCTGGCGCTGGGCAGCTTCGGCGCGCTCTACGGCGCGGTGATGGCGTGCGGCCAGACCGACGCCAAGCGGCTCGTCGCCTATACGTCGGTGGCGCATATGAGCATCGTGCTGATGGGCATATCGGGCGGCGTTCACTTCGCCATGATGGGCGCCGCGATCGAAATGGTCGCCCATGCCTTCTCGGCCTCGGCGCTGTTCCTGCTGATCGGCGCCGTCTATGACCGTGTCGGCACCCGCGACCTGCGCGAGCTGGGCGGGCTGCAGCGCACCGCGCCGCGCTTCGCCGCCGCCTTCGCGCTGTTCTTCGCCGCCGTGTTGGCGATGCCGGGCACCGCCAACTTCCTCGGCGAGGCGCTGGTCATCACCGGCATGTTCCAGGTCAACTGGATCTTCGCGGCCCTCGCGCTCGGCGCCCTCGTCGTGTCGGTCGTCTACGCGACGCGGCTGCTCAAGGAGATCGTCTTCGGCGAGCCGCAGGCCCGGCCGATCACCAGGGACCTCACCGCCCGCGAGATGGTGCTGGTCGTGGTGCTGGGCGCCTGCACCCTGTTGTTCGGCCTGCTGCCGCAACTGCTGATGGACCCGCTCGGCCCGGCCGTCGACGCCGCCATTGCCGCCATCGACGCGGCGCGGTGAGGACGCGATGCTGACGACGGGGCTGATCCCCCACGCCATCCTCGGCCTCGCCGCCGTACTGGCAATGCTGCTGGCTCCCAGGGCGCGACCCGACATGGTCCGAGGCGTGGCGGCGTTCGGCCTGGCGCTGGCGGCCCTGGCCGTGCTGGGCCGGATGGCCGCGCCCGCCGCCCCGGCGCCGCCCTTGTTCGTCGATGATGGCCTCGCGCGCGTCGGCACGCTGCTGGCGAGCCTGTCGGGCCTTGCCGTGCTCGGCTTCCTGCGGTCCCGCGCCAGTGCGCGCGAAGGCCCGGCGCTGGTCTGCATCGTCGCTCTCGGCGCGGCGGCGCTGGCCTCGGCCGCCCATGTCGCCAGCCTGTTCCTCGGGCTGGAGATCGTCTCGCTGGCACTGATCGGCCTGTTCGCGCTGCCGCTGACCCGCGCCTCGCTGGAGGCCGGCTACAAATATCTGCTGCCCGGCGCGGCCGGGTCGGCGGCGCTGCTGCTCGGCGCGGCGCTGGGCTATGCCGACACCGGCCAGCTCGATTTCACCGCCTGGAGCGGCGGCACGAGGCTGGCGGCGCTCGGCACCGCGCTGCTGCTCGTCGGCCTGGCGTTCAAGCTGTCGCTGGTCCCCTTCCATCTCTGGGCGCCGGACATTTACGACGGCGCCCCCACCGCCGCCGCCGCTCTCGCCGGCACGGCCGCCAAGGTCGCCGTCGTCATCGCCGTGCTGCGCGTCGACGCGGCGGCGCCGGCCGGCCCGGTCTGGTCGACGGGTCTGGCGGCGCTCGCCCTCGCCTCGATTCTGCTTGGCAATCTGGCGGCGCTGCGCCAGCCGTCGCTGGCCCGGATGATCGGCTATTCGTCGGTCGCCCATTCCGGCTATATCGCCGCGATGATCGTCTGCGGGGCGAGTGCGGCACCAATGACCATCCTCTTCTATCTGGCGGCCTATGTCCCGGCGGTGCTGGCGGCGCTGTGCGTCGCCGGCAGCCTCGGCGCCCCCGCGACCAACGACAGCCTGCGCGGCCTCGCCTGGCGCAGGCCGCTGGCCGGCGGGGTGCTGGCGCTGGCACTGGTGTCGCTGGCCGGGCTGCCGGTGGCGATGGGCTTCCTCGCCAAGCTGTTCCTGCTGGAAGCGCTGGTCCGCTCGGGCGCCTGGCTGCTGCTCGGCGCGGTGGTCATCGGCTCGGGCCTCGGCCTGTTCGTCTATTTCCGCTTCTTCACCGCGCTGTTCGCGCGCGATGGCGAGGCATCATTCCCGGCGCTGCACCGGCCCGATCGCGCCGTGCTGCTGGGCTGCGGCGGTCTGCTGCTGCTGCTCGGCCTCTATCCGGCGCCGCTGATCGATTATCTGCTGCGGGCCGTCGGCTGAGGTCAGAAGTCGCGGTTGCCGAACAGCTGGGTGGTGATCGACAGCCCGGTGCCGATGGCGCCGAGCGTAAAGGCGACGCGCAGCAGATATTCCATCGTCGTCGCCGCCGTTACCATCGACCCATCGGCGGCCGAGGACAGCGCAAACATGCCCAAAATCGCCTTGGCCGCAAAGCTGCCCGGAACCATCGGAATGCAACCCGCCACAGCCAGCGCATTGCGCGATGGCCCCAGCACGCCGCGCAACACCCGCACGCCACACCCCAGAACTGCCGCCGCCATGAACGACGCCGCCTCCAGCGCCAGCCCGGCATCGATGCCCAGCGTCCGCGTGGCCAGCGCCAGCGCCCCGGCAGCGGCGCACCACAGAAGATCACGCCCGCCGAAATTGAACAGCACGCCAAAGCCCGCCGCGGCGATGGCCCCGAACGCCATGTTCTCGATCAGCACCATCATGGCTGCACGCCGACCAGCAGCTGCGCCATGACCACCCCGGCGACCACGAAGATCAGCAGCATCGCCACCGTCACCGCCCGCGCGCTGCCCAGCATCGGGTCCCCCTCGATGATGTCCGACTGCGCATTGAGCGCCGGCACCCCGGGCACCAGCAGCAGGATCGATGCAATCATCGCCGTATAGGCCGTGCCGCTCCCCAGCGCCTCCGCCCCCAGCGCGCCAAGGCTGGCGGCGACAAAAGCCACGACAACCGCCACGATGAAGACATTCACCGCACGGTGAATCAGCAGGTGGCGGACATATTGCCCGCACGCCGCCGCCGCCGTCACCGCCGGAAACGCCGTCCAGTCGATGCCGATCAGCTTGCCGAAGGCCGCGCAGGCCAGACCCACCGCAATCGCCACCAGCCACGCCGGATGCCGCGGCGTCTCGCGCTCGAGCCGGCCCAGCTCGGTCAGCAACGCCGCGGGCGTCATCTCGCCCGCATGCCGCGCCAGCCTGCGCACCGCCTGGTCGAGCCGATGGTTGACCCCGATCGCGCCGATCGCCCCCATCCGCGTCACGCTCCTGTCGCCAAGGCGGACCGTGATATCGATGGCCGAATAGCTGGCGCGCGTATCCACCTGCTCGGCGCCCAGCTCCCGCGCCGCCAGCGCGCAGCCGGTCCGCACCACATGGGCGCGCGCGCCGCACTGCATCAGCACCCGGCCGACCGCCAGGGCCGCCTGCGCGATTCCCTCCAGATCGCCATCGGGACGCGCGGCGTCAGCCATGCTGCGGGGTGTCCATGCCATACCGAGGAGCGAAGGGGGAGAACACCATCGATGTCTATATCGTCACAGCCGCCGTGTCCAAGCGGACGGCGGCTCAGATGGCCTTGCTGTGCCGTGCCCCGTCGAAATGCGCATCGAAGGCGGCAGCGATCAGTCGGGCATAGGGCCAGCCGCCGGGCATCAGCCGCACCGCCCCGGCCTCCAGCCGGATCAGCCCGGCATCGGCATAGGACCGCAGCGCCTCGATCGCCGGCGGATAATCATCGCCCACATCAACAAAGCCGTCGCAGAGCAGCCGCTCGATGATCCGCCCGCGGGCGCGGTCATCGGCGGTGCGCGCCACCCCGCGAACACCGGCCAGCCCGCCGGCCAGCACGGTGTTGCGCCAGCCGGCGACATGCTTGTCGTTCTGCACGATCAGGTCATCGAACTGGCTGATCGCCGTGGCGCCCAGCCCGATCGTCGCCTCGCCGGGATGGGTCGCATAGCCCTGGAAATTGCGGTGCAGCGTGCCCGCCGCCGCGGCAATCGCCATCGGGTCGTCCGGCCGGGCGAAATGATCGAAGCCGATCGCCACATAGCCGCCCTCGGTGAAGGCGGCATGCGCCAGCGCGCTCTGGGTGAAGCGGGTTTCGGCGTCCGGCAGCTCGGCATCGGCGATCATCCGCTGCCGGGCGATCATCGCCGGCATATGCGCATAGCCGAACACCGCCACCCGGTCCGGCGCCAGCGTCAGCGCCTTGGCGATGGTGTCGGCAAGATCGGCGTTGGTCTGCAGCGGCAGCCCATACATCAGGTCGAAGTTGATCCCGGCAATGCCATTGGCCCGCGCCGCACGAACGGCGTCGGCAATCATCCCGAGCGGCTGGATGCGGTTGATCGCGGCCTGCACATGCGGGGCCAGCGTCTGCACCCCGAGGCTGAGGCGGTTGACTCCAACGGCGGCCAGCGAGGCAATATAGCCGCCGTCCAGCCCGCGCGGATCGAGCTCCACGCCGATTTCGGCGTCGGCCGCGACATCGAACTGCTGCCACAGATCGGTGATGATCCCGCACAGCGCCGCGGCCGGCATGCTGTTCGGGCTGCCCCCGCCGAACTGGATGCCGGTGACGCGGCCGCGCATCAGCGGCGCAACCGTCTCGATCTCGGCATGCAGCGCCTGGACATAGGCCGAGAGCCGGCCCTCCCGCGTCATTTCGTCTCGCACCGCCCCCGTATTGCACCCGCAATACCAGCAGATCTGCCGGCAATAGGGGATGTGCAGATAGAGCGAAACCGCTGTTCCCGGCGCGATTCTAATCAGCGCCGCCCGCTGTTCGACCGCGCCGACGCCGCTGCCGAACTGCGCAGCGGTCGGATAGCTGGTGTAGCGCGGCACCGGCCGCTCGGCGAGATCGGGAAGATAGGGGATCATGGCCGGACCCTAGGGGCCAGCGCCGCCGCGCTCCTTGACCTGCATCAATGAAGGCCCGCGCGGCGGCGTGCGAAGAGCAGGGACAACCTCGGGGGCCATCGCCGTGCGGATCCTGTTCATCCATCCCAATTACCATTCCGGCGGCGCCGAAATCGCCGGCAGCTGGCCGCCGGCCTGGGTCGCCTATCTGTCCGGCGCGCTCAAGGCGGCGGGCTTCGAGGACATCCGCTTCGTCGACGCGATGACCAACAACCTCGATGACGACCAGCTGCAGGCGCTGATCATCGGCTACAAGCCCGATATCGTCGGCACCACGGCCATCACCCCGTCGATCTACACCGCCCAGCGCGTGCTGGAGATCGCCCGCCAGACCGATCCCGCGATCGTCACCGTGCTCGGCGGCGTCCACGCCACCTTCATGTACCGGCAGGTGCTCGCCGAGGCGCCGTGGATCGATGCCATCGTCCGGGGCGAAGGCGAGGAGATCATCACCGCGCTGGTCCGCGCCATCGCCGAGGGCGACTGGAAGCCGAAACGCAAGTCCATTCCCGGCCTCGCCTTCATCGAGGATGGCCAGGTCGTCGCCACCCCGGCCGCGCCGACCATCCGCAATGTCGATTCCATCGTTGCCGACTGGGGCATCCTCGACTGGGCCAAGTACAACTACATCCCGCTCGGCGTCCGCGTCGCCATCCCCAACATGGCGCGCGGCTGCCCGTTCACCTGCTCCTTCTGCTCGCAATGGAAGTTCTGGCGCGATTACCGGGTGCGCGA
The DNA here is from genome assembly GCF_051860865.1 of Polymorphobacter sp. Taxonomy (GTDB): domain Bacteria; phylum Pseudomonadota; class Alphaproteobacteria; order Sphingomonadales; family Sphingomonadaceae; genus Sandarakinorhabdus. The sequence goes on from NZ_JBIMKZ010000028.1 coordinate 36,527, forward strand.
TCCGATCAAGGTCGTCGACGAGATCGAGGGGCTGATGCGCGATCACCAGGTCGGCTTCTTCATCCTCGCCGACGAGGAGCCGACGATCAACCGCAAGAAGTTCATCGCCTTTTGCGAGGAGCTGATCCGCCGCGATCTCGGCATCCTGTGGGGGATCAACACCCGGGTCACCGACATCCTGCGCGATGAGGACCTGCTGCCGATGTACCGCAAGGCGGGGCTCATCCATGTCTCGCTGGGCACCGAGGCGGCGGCGCAGCTGAAGCTCGACCTGTTCAACAAGGAAACCACCGTCGCCCAGAACAAGCGGGCGATCGAGCTGCTGCGCAACGCCGGCATCGTCGTCGAGGCACAGTTCATCGTCGGCATGGAGAATGAGACGGCGGAAACGCTCGAGGAAACCTATCGCATGGCCTGCGACTG
>NZ_JBIMKZ010000029.1:0-15586 GCF_051860865.1 Polymorphobacter sp.
GCGGCCAGCGTCGCCGCCGGCTCGGTCGGCAGCAGCCGCCCCAGCGGCACAATCAGCAGGTCGACGACGAGATTTCAGATAAGCCCCCATTCGAAACTGAAATAGCGACGCAGAAAGGGCGATTCCGCGCCATGGTTCATCACATGGTAGCGGGCCGCATGGGCAAAATGGTCCGGCATCAGCGGCATCGGCGCGATGACGAACGGCAGCGTCGACACCACTGCCAGCAGCAGCCAGAACCAGCCCGCCTCCCAGAACGGCCGCCCCGTCATGACCGTCAGGCCCCGCTTTTGCCGAAGCGCCGGCGCCGCCTCAACGGCCTTCGCGCCGCCCCAGCAGCCGCAGCCGCAGCGCGTTGAGCTTGATGAAGCCCTCGGCATCACGCTGGTCATAAGCGCCGGCATCGTCCTCGAACGTCACAATCCCCGCCGAATAAAGCGAATTGGGCGACTTGCGGCCGACCACCGACGCCGAGCCCTTGTACAGCTTCAGCCGCACCGTGCCCGAGACATGGGTTTGGCTGTGGTCGATCGCCGCCTGCAGCATCTCGCGCTCGGGGCTGAACCAGAAGCCGTTGTAGAGCAGCCCGGCATAGCGCACTGCCAGCTCGTCCTTCAGATGCGCGGCACCGCGATCAAGGGTGATCTGCTCGATGCCGCGATGCGCCTGGTGCAGGATGGTGCCGCCCGGTGTCTCGTACATGCCGCGGGACTTCATGCCGACGAAGCGGTTCTCGACAAGATCGAGCCGGCCGATGCCATGGGTGCGCCCGAGGTCGTTGAGCCGCGCCAGCAGCGAGGCGGGCGACAGCCCCTCGCCATTGACCGCCACGGCATCGCCGCGCTCGAAATCGATGGTGATATATTCGGGCGTGTCCGGCGCGGACTCCGGGCTGTCGGTCCGGCTGTACACATAGTCCGGCACCTCGGCCCAGGGGTCCTCGAGCACCTTGCCCTCGGACGAGGTGTGCAGGAGATTGGCGTCGGTCGAGAACGGCGATTCGCCACGCTTGTCCTTGGAAACCGGGATCTGGTGCGCCTCGGCAAAGGCGATCAGCGCCTCGCGGCTGTTGAGATCCCATTCCCGCCACGGCGCGATGATGCGGATATCGGGCGCCAGCGCATAATAGCCGAGCTCGAACCGCACCTGGTCATTGCCCTTGCCGGTAGCACCATGGCTCACCGCATCGGCGCCGACCGCCTTGGCAATCTCGATCTGCTTCTTGGCGATCAGCGGCCGGGCGATCGAGGTGCCGAGCAGATACTGGCCCTCATACAGCGCGTTGGCCCGCATCATCGGGAACACATAGTCGCGCACGAACTCCTCGCGCAGATCTTCGATGAAGATGTGCTCAGGTCTGACCCCCATCATCACCGCCTTGGCGCGCGCCGGCTCCAGCTCCTCGCCCTGGCCGAGGTCGGCGGTGAAGGTCACCACCTCGCAGCCATAGGTCTGCTGCAGCCATTTGAGGATGACGCTGGTGTCCAACCCGCCCGAATAGGCAAGCACGACACGATTGATGGAGGCCTTGCTCATGGTCGGGCGGTTCCTGTGTGGAGTGTTCGGGCCGGCTATAGCGGGGCGGACCTGCGATGCAATGCCCGCATCACGCCGTCAGTTTCAACTCGGCGTCGCGGATCCAGTCGCGCGTCGGCGGCAGCGCGTCCCGGCGCTTGGCCAGCTGCACCTGCACGTTCATATGGCCGTCGTTGAAGAAGGCCGACCGCGCCGCCGCAAGGTAAAAGGCCCACATCCGGAAGAAGCGGGCGTCATACAGCGCCTCGATCTCGGCCTGCTTCGCCATGCAGCGGTCGTACCAGGCATCGAGCGTCCAGCCATAGTGCAGCCGCAACACCTCGATATCGGTGATCCATAGCCAGGATCGCTCGATATGCGGCACGATCTGCGACAGCGCCGGCGAATAGCCGCCGGGAAAAATATACTTCGCCGTCCAGGGATCGGTCGCCCCCGGTCCGTCGGCGCGGGCGATGGTGTGAATCAGCGCCACCCCATCGTCGGCGAGCAGCCGCTCCACCGTCTCGAAATAGGTCCGGTACTGCGGCAGCCCGACATGCTCGAACATCCCCACCGAGACGATCCGGTCAAACGACCCTTCCAGCCGGCGATAGTCGATCAGCTCGTAGCGCACACCGGTCAGCCCCTGCCGCTCGGTCTCGGCGCGGGCATATTTGAGCTGCTCCTCCGAGAGCGTGATGCCGAGCACCTCGGCCCCGGATACCTTGTGAAGATAGCGCGCCAGCCCGCCCCAGCCGCAGCCGATATCGAGCACCTTCTGCCCGGGCTTCAAGTCGAGCTTCGCGGCGATATGCGCCAGCTTGGCCTCCTGCGCCTGCTCCAGCGTCTCGACGCCCGGCGCCCAATAGGCGCAGCTGTACTGGCGGTGCGGATCGAGGAACAGGTCATAGAGCCGGTCATCAAGATCATAATGATGGGCGACATTGCGCTTCGCCCGCCGCTCGAAGTTGCGCTGGTCGAACCAGGCCGCCACCGCCGCCTGCCGCCACAGCGCGAAGCGGACCGGGTTCGAGCGCTCCCAGCGCAGATTGTAGGTCACCAGGTCGACGAGGTCGCGGATATCGCCCTTTTCGATCACCAGCCGTCCGTCCATGAACGCCTCACCAGCGCCCAGCGCCAGGTTGAGCGCCAGCTTGCGCGGCGTTCCGCTGTCCGTAAAGCGGATCACCACATCCGGCCGGCCGACCTCGGATACGCCGTACCGCTCACGCCGACCATCGGCGTAGGTGACGTCAAGTTCGCCGGAGCGGATGAACTTGCGGAATAGACGATCCAGGAGAAACATGGGGGAGATATAGCTTGTTCATCAAGGCTGGCCACCCCATTGTTCGCACGCGCGGAAAGGTCGGCGAAGAACGTTATCCGGGCCGCCGTTCCTCCGCGTCTGGCTCCTCGTCATCCACATCGTCGTCATCGCCGTCATCAACGTCGATGTCGTCATCATCGGCATCGTCATCGGCGGTTTCATCTTCCTCGCCATGGTCGCTGGCCACGGCCCCCAGCGGGTCCTCGCCGCTGTCTGCGACTCCGGCAAGCAGGCCGCGGTCATCATCATCGCCGCCAATGTCATCGTCGCCGCCGTCGCCGCGCGTCCCGTCGGGGACATCGATATCGGACACCACCGTGTCGCCGTCATCCATCATCGGCTCGCCCGCATAGGCGCCCATGTCGACCCGGCCCGAGGCCAGCATCTCCTTCATGTGGTCGACGGTATCGATCAGGTCATTGTCGTCGGTGATGCCGCCTTTGGGCTTGCGGCTGGCGAGCATGTCATGGTCATCGCCGGGCAGCCCGTCGAGCCGGTCCTGCGCCACATCCTGCGCCTGGTCCTCGCCGGTCTGCTCGTTGCTTTCGGTCTGCGGTTCCCTGGGTTTCGACATCGGACTGCTCCTTCCCCGCTCAAACTGCGGGGGAGCGCCAGTGTTTCAACCCGTCAGTCGACCCAGCTCGCTTCCTTTTCCGTCGCACGCCGGTCGAGCTCGGCGCGGGTGATCTTCTCGGACGAGGATTTCAGCTGGCCGCAGGCGGCCATGATATCGCGGCCGCGCGGCCGGCGGATCGGCGCCGAGATGCCGGCCTCGAAGATGATGTTGGAAAAGGCGTTGACCCGTTCCCCGGTCGAGGTCTCGTAGATCGAGCCCGGCCAGGGGTTGAACGGGATCAGATTGACCTTCGCCGGCAGCTTGTACTTGCGGATCAGCCGGACCAGCTCGTAAGCATCCTCGTCGCGGTCGTTCTTGTCCTTCAGCATCACATATTCAAAGGTGATGCGCCGCGCATTGCTGGCGCCCGGATAGGCGGCGCAGGCGGCGAGCAGTTCCTCGATGCCGTATTTCTTGTTGATCGGCACGATCTCGTCGCGGATCTCCTTGGTCACCGCATGCAGCGACACGGCGAGGTTGACGCCGATCTCGTCGCCGGCCCGGGCCATCATCGGCACCACGCCCGACGTGCTCAGCGTAATCCGGCGCTTGGACAGCCCCAGCCCTTCACCGTCCATCACGATCGCCAGCGCGTCGCGGACATTGTCGAAATTATAAAGCGGCTCGCCCATGCCCATCATGACGATGTTGGTCAGCATCCGGCCTTCCTCGGCGGACGGCCATTCGCCGAGCGCATCGCGCGCCAGCATCACCTGGCCGACAATCTCGGCCGGGGTCAGGTTGCGCACCAGCTTCATCGTGCCGGTAAAGCAGAAACGGCAATTCAAGGTGCAGCCGACCTGGCTGGAGACGCAGAGCGTGCCGCGGTCGGCATCGGGGATGAACACGCATTCGGCTTCCTCGCCGTCCTCGAAGCGCAGCAGCCATTTGCGAGTGCCATCGGTGCTGACCTGGGCGGTGACCACCTCGGGCCGGCCGACGACGAAATGCCGGTCGAGCAGGTCGCGCGTGTCCTTCGAGATATTGGCGAAGTCGCCAATCTCGAGCGCGCCGCGATGATAGATCCAGTGCCAGACCTGCTGCATGCGCATCCGCGCCTGCTTCTCTGGAATGCCGACCTCGATCAGCGCGGCGCGCACCTCGTCGCGCGACAGGCCGAGCAGCGAGCGCTTGCCGTCGGCGCGCGGTGTCGCCGGCTTGCGGGGCGTCACCTTGGGGTCGACAGCCCCGGCGATGGGCATGAGTTCGGTATCCATGCGTTGCCCATAGCCGGGATGCCGCGATTGCGAAAGCTCAGGCGATGCTGACCGGGATGCGCAGGAACACCCCGCCCCGTGCCGTCGGCGGCGGCAGCTGGCCGCCGCGGATGTTGACCTGCAGCGACGGCAGGATCAGCACCGGCGCCGCCAGCGTGCGGTCGCGTGCCTCGCGCCGCGCGACGAACGCCGCCTCGTCCACGCCGTCATGGACATGAACGTTGCCGGCGTGCTGGGCGGCTACCGTCGTCTCGAAGCGATAGTCGCTGCGGCCCTCGGGCAGATAATCATGGCCGACGAACATCCGCGTTTCCGGCGGCAGGGCGAGCAGCCGGCGGATCGAGCGATACAGGGTGCGGGCGTCGCCGCCGGGGAAGTCGGCGCGGGCGGTGCCATAGTCGGGCATGAACATCGTGTCGCCGACAAAGGCCGCGTCGCCGATCAGATAGGAGACACAGGCTGGCGTATGGCCGGGGGTATGGATCGCGCCGATCGACAGCGTGCCGAGCGGCAGCGTCTCGCCTTCGTTCAGCAGCACATCGAACTGCCGCCCGTCGGTGGCCACGTCATCGGCCTCGAAGCGCGGCGCAAACACCTGCTGCACCTCGGTGATATGGGCGCCGATCACCAGCTTGGCGCCAGTCTGGCGGCGCAGCCAGTCGCCGGCCGAAAGATGATCGGCATGGGCATGGGTCTCCAACACCCAGTCCAGCCGCAAGCCGCGCTCGCGGACCGCCTCGAGCAGCCGCTGCGCCGAGCCATGGCTGACCACCCCGCCCTTGGGCTCATAGTCGAGCACCGGGTCGATGATCGCGGCGACACCATCGGCGCTGACCAGATGGGTGGCGGTCGAGGTGGCGGGGTCGAAGAAGGTCTCGACCTTCGGGCGTCCCTCGCTGCGGGCACAGGCTTCAATGGTCATCACATGTCTCCTTCACGTCTCTATATATTAGATATTGCTAAATTAGAATCAAGCGATATATTTGCGGCATGATCAATGCCGACCGCTTCACCATCGAACAGCTCGAAGCCAGCGCCGCGGCCGCCAGCCGGCTATTGCGGGCACTGGCCAATGAGCGGCGGCTACTGATCCTCTGCCAGCTTGCCGGCGGTGAACGCCCGGCCGGCAGCCTGCAGGCCGGACTCGGTGTCTCGCAATCGGCGCTGTCGCAGCATCTGGCGGTGCTGCGCGCCGATGGCCTCGTCGCCACAAGGCGGGAGGGGCAGACGATCCATTACCGGATCGCCGACCCTGCCGCCGCCCGCCTGCTCGAAACGCTGGCGGAGCTTTACTGCCCCCCCGAAACGGAGACCCGGCCATGACCCTCATCCCGATCACCCCCAAAGAGGCCCGCGCCCGGCTCGATGCCGGCCAGGCCTGCCTCATCGACATTCGCGGTGCCGATGAATTCGCCCGCGGCCATGTCGCCGGCGCCCGGCTGCTGCCGGCCGACATGATCACTGCCGAGGCCCTGCCCGGCGATGGCCGCAGCCTGATCTTCACCTGCCGGACCGGCATGCGCACGGCGGCCAACGCCGCCCGCCTCGCCGCATTGGCACCTGGCGCCATGGTACTCGAAGGCGGCCTCGATGGCTGGCGCAAGGCCGGCCTGCCGGTGGTGGAGAACAGGGCGGCGCCGCTGGAGATCATGCGCCAGGTTCAGATCGCTGCCGGGCTGCTGATCCTCGCCGGCGTCATCCTCGGCTTCCTGGTCGCGCCCGGCTGGTTTGCGCTGGCCGGCTTCGTCGGCGCCGGACTGACCTTTGCCGGGCTGACCGGCTTCTGCGGGATGGCCCGGCTGCTGGCACTGATGCCCTGGAACAAGACCGCCCGCGCATGACCGAGCCGATGATCATCGCCGTTCTCGGCGGCGCCGTGATCGCGCTGCTTCTGGGCGTCTTCGGCGGCGGCGGCTCGGTGCTGGCGACGCCGCTGCTCATCTACGGCGTCGGCATCACCAGCCCGCATGTCGCCATCGGCACGGCGGCGGCGGCGGTGGCAATCAACGCGCTGGCCGGGCTGGTGCTGCAGGCGCGTGGCGGCCAGGTCAAATGGCCGTGCGCGCTGGTGTTCGGCGCCGCCGGTCTGTCCGGCGCGCTGGTCGGCGCCCATTTTGCCAAGCAGATGGACGGAACCGCGCTGCTCGGCTGGTTCGCGCTGGCGATGGCGCTGGTCGGCGGCTCGATGCTGCTGCCGCGCCGCACGGCCGGGGACCCGCAGGTCCATCTGACCGCACCGATGACGCTCAAGCTGGCGCCGGCCGGGCTCGGCGTCGGGCTGGCCTCGGGCTTCTTCGGCATCGGCGGCGGCTTCCTCATCGTCCCCGGCCTGATGGCCGCCACCGGCATGACGCTGGCCAATGCCGCCGCCTCCAGCCTGGTGTCGGTCGCCCTGTTCGGCGCTGCCACCAGCGCCAGCTATGCCGTCTCGGGACTGATCGACCGGCCGGTGCTGGCCGCCCTGTTGGTCGGCGGTGTCGGCGGGGCCTTGCTGGCCCTGCCCATCGCCCGCCGCCTGGCCGGCCACGCCGCGCTCGCCCGTCGTCTGTTCGCGCTAATGGTCATTGCCACCGCCGCCTATGTCGCCAGCCGCGCACTCGGCTGATCGACCCGCGTCCACCTCGCCAGCGTGCCGATCAGCGCCGGCACCGCCCCCAGCCCGGAGACCAGCGCGAACCGCCCGAGCCGCGTCCCCGCCAGCCGCTGCACCGCCGTCGCCAGCCGCACCTGCCGCCCGATATCGCCGCGCAGACGGCGGTGAAAGGCGAGCGGCCCCGCCTCCAGCATCGTCGCCGCCAGCCGGCCCGAGTGGAGCGCAATCGCCATCCCGTCGCCGCAGAAGCTGGGGATCACCGCCGCCTGGTCGCCGAGCCGCCACAGCCCGTCGGCGGGTGGTGCCAGATAGCCATAGGGCACGCCGGAAATCGTCAGCGGCTTCGCCCGCAAAGGCTCGGCGTCGGCGAGCCTTTCCAGCCCGTTTTCGCCCAGAAGTGACCCGAAAACGCCCTCCCAGCGTCCCCCCAGCGCCTGAAAACGTCGCTTTTCGAGCAACAGACAGAGGTTGATGACGCCGTTTTCGACCCGTTGCAGCCCGGCATAGCCGCCTTCGAACAGCGTCACCTCGACCGCACTGCCCAGCCGCATCGCCAGCGCCGGCGCGCGGAAATATTGTTTGAAGCCGATCATGTCGTCGATCGTCCCCGCCCGGTCGCGCCCCAATCCCCGCAGCTCATGCTTGCCGGTGGCGATCAGCAGCGGCCCACCGTCCGCCCGCAGGCGCGCTTCCTCCAGCGAGGCGATGGCGGTGCGGACCACCGCCGCCCCCTGCCGGCCGGCATGGGCCAGCAACGCCTCGTCGAGGCAGCGACGGCTGACGCCGGTGGCGACGAACGGCAGCCGCGCCTCGACCGTACGATCACCGGCATGAAACCGTATCCGGTCGATCCGCGCCCCGCCCAGCGCGCCCACATCGAAGCCGATTGCGGCCAGCGTCTCGCCCGCCTCCACCGACAAGAATTCGCCGCAGATCTTGTCATGGGCATCGGCCTCGCGCTCATGCACCACGGCACCGCGTCCCAGCATCGCCGCGGCCGCACTGCCGGCCAGCCCGCCGCCGACGATCAGCGCCCGCGTCATCGGCTGGCGACGCCCCAGCGGAAGGGCAGGTGCCAGCGGACCTCGGCCTCGACCTCCGCTTCGGCCAGCAACCGCTCCCAATCAGCCCGCACAAAGGCGCGGCGCACCGACAGCGCCCCGTCGTGGCGGACGATCGGGTGAAAGCGCCCCGCCGCCGCCAACGCCCGAAAGCCGGCATGCGCCAGCCAGTGCCGGTGCAGATCGTTGATGAACCACCCCCGCCGCGCCGTCGCCTGCATCCAGCGCAGGAAGCCGACCAATTCCGGATCGGTCATGTGATGGGCCACCAGCGACGAAATGATGAAGTCCGGCGCCAGCGCATGATCGGCCGTGTCGCCGGTGATATAGCGGATAGGCAGCCCCGGCCCGGCGGCCCGAGCAGCCGCGGCACTGTTCGGATTCCGGTCGATGCCGGTCAGCTCGGCCGTCAGCCCCCGCGCGGCGGCCCAGCCGGCGATGGCGCGCAGCATGTCGCCCTGGCCATAGCCGACATCGAGCAGCGTGAAGCGATTCATGCCCCGCGTTACCCGCGCCAGCCAGGCCAGCGTCGGCCGGCGCGCCAGCGTCCACCGATTGACCCGGGCCAGGTCAGCCAGCACATCGGCATAGACCGCCGCCGGCAGATCCTCGGCGTCCATCAGCTCCGGCGCCGTGGCGCGGTTCATGTCGTGCTGAAGCGGAAGCTCTCGGCCGCCAGCCCCGGCCCGAAGGCCATCGCCATCCCCGGCGCATCGCGCGGCACCGTGCCCCCGGCGACACCGCGCAGCAGCCGTTGCAGCACGAACATCAGCGTCGCCGACGACATGTTGCCGCAATCGTTGAGCACCTTGCGCGAGCCCGCCAGCGCGTCCGAGGCCAGGCCCAGCCCGGTCTCGACCGCATCGAGGATCGTCCGCCCGCCGGCATGGACGGCCCACAGCGCATAATCCTCGGGCCGAGTTCCCCGCAGCAGCCCGCCGCCATCATTGCGCCCGGCCTCGATCGCCAGCGCCCGCTGGATGCGGCCCGGCACCTCGCCCGACAAATGCATGTCGAAGCCCTGGTCGCCGATCCGCCAGCTGATCGCATCGGCACTGTCGGCGATAGTGGCGGCGCGGAAATCCTGCAGCGCCAGCCCGTGCGGCTCGGCGGTGACCAGTGCGGCGGCGCAGCCATCGCCGAATAACAGCATCGACAGCAGCCGATCGAGCTCGGTCGTCTGCTGGAAGTGCAGCGTGCAAAGCTCCAGATTGACGACGAGCACCCGCGCCTCGGGTTCGGAGCGGACGAAATGATGCGCCAGCCGCAGCGCATTGACCGCCGCATAACAGCCCATGAAGCCGACGACGGTGCGCTCCACCGAAGGATCGAGCCCAGCCTGGCTGACGATCATCTGGTCGAGCCCCGGCGCAATGAACCCTGTGCAGGAGGCCACGACAAGATGGGTGATGCCGAGCCGCTCATCGGCATCGAGCCCGAGCGCGTCGATCGCCTCGCCGGCAAAACCCGGGGCCAGCGCCTCGTAGCGCGCCATCCGCTGGGCCGTGGAAGGAAAGGCGCCGGGCGTGTAGAATCCCTGCTTGTCGGCGAGGAAGCGGTTGGGGTTCTCGACCGGCTCGACATAGGACCAGCGGTGCGAGATGCCGGCGCGGCCGACCATCCGCCGGAAGATCAGCGACTGGCGCCGGTCCTCGATCAGGTCGCCGACAAAGGCCAGAAACGCTTCATGGACATCATGGGGCGGCAGCGCCGTGCCGATGCGGTTGATATGGGCCGTGGGGACATTCATCTGTTTCTCTCCTGCCACCGGCCAGCCACCCAGGGCACCGTGGACGCCCCGGCAGGCGGCTGCAAGGCGACACGGCGTCTCGGCACCCTCGGGCGCTTCTGCTACAATCCCCGGCATGCGCAGTTGTTTCACCGACGTGCCCGGGCTCGTCATCGGCCACGCCCATGACGTGCGGGCCCGGACCGGGGTGACCGTGGTGGTGCCGGACGCGCCGGTAGTGATGGCCGTCGATGTCCGCGGCGGCGGCCCCGGCACCCGGGAGACCGATGCGCTGGACCCGAGCACGCTCGTCGAGCGCGTCCACGGCCTCGTCCTGTCCGGCGGCTCGGTGTTCGGCCTCGCCGCGGCCGACGCGCTGGCCCTGGCGCTATCCGGCGATGGTATCGGCCTCGATGTCGGGCCGGGCCTGCCGCGCGTCCCCGTCGTGCCGGGCGCCATCCTGTTCGATCTCGGCAATGGCGGCGAGAAGGGCTGGGGCGACCATCCGCCCTATGCCGAGCTCGCCCGCCGGGCCTACGCAGCGCGCGGGCGGGGGCCGGAGGGCGGCGACATGTCCGGCGCGCTCGGTGCCGGGCATGGCGCGCGCGCCGGCAGTCGGCCCGGCGGCATCGGCAGCGTGTCGATCCGCAGCCGCGGCGGCTTCAGCATCGGTGCGCTGGTCGCCGTCAACAGCTTCGGCGAGGTCCATGCCGGCGCGCCGCCGGCCGGTGCCGTGCCGATGCCGAAGCTCGGCAAGGTCGATGGCCTGGTGCGCCAGAGCACCTGCATCGGCGCCATCGCCACTGATGCCCCGCTCAGCCGCGCCCAGGCCCGGCGCGTGGCGATGATGGCGCAGGATGGCCTCGCCCGCGCCATCCGCCCCATCCACACGCCGTTCGACGGCGACGCGCTGTTCGTGCTGTCGACGGCAATTGAGGGCGCGCCCCTCGACGCCGTGGCCCTGACCGAAATCGGCACGCTGGCCGCCGACATGGTCGCGGCCGCCGTGCGCAAGGGTGCCGGGCTCGACTAATCCAGCCCGGCGACGCGAACCGCTTCCAGCCGGTCGAGACGCAGCCGCAAATCGAGCGCCCGCGCCGCCAGCGCCGCCTCGTCGGGGCGGTCGGCGAGCCCGTCCTCCAGTTCCTCAAGCGCCGCCGATGTCTCGCCGAGCGTCAGGAACAGCGCCTCGAAGCGGCTGGCCTGGGTGTCCCGCTCGGTATCATTATCGGCACTGGCGGCGCGGATGGCGGCCAGCGCATCACGCCGCTGGCCCGGCCAGCGCTTCTCGACATCGGCAATCGCCGCCTCCAGCGCGGTCAACCGGTCGGCGGCATCGGCCGGCAGCGGCAGCGGCTCAGGCACGCCGAGCAACGGTGGCGGCGTGGTGAAGGTGACGGCGGCATCGGGCGCACAACCGGCACAGGCGCCGAGCGGCACCCGCGGCACCAGCGGCGACACCTCATTGGCGCGCGGCGCCAGCGACGGCCAGCCGCCTTTTTCGGTGGAGGCGCAGCCGGCCAGCACGACCAGCAAGGCAAGAGCGCAGAAGCGGGCGGGACCATGGTTCATGCTTCTGCTGCTAGCGCCGCCGGTGGCATCGCGCAACGCGCCTGCGAAAATGCCCGGACGCCTCCCGCGCAGACATCTCCGGTTGCCAAGTCCGATCACCTCCCCTATAGCCCGCCGCGTTGCGCCCGTAGCTCAGCTGGATAGAGCATCAGACTACGAATCTGAGGGTCGGACGTTCGAATCGTTCCGGGCGCACCAATCTTTTTGAAGCGTTAGAGCGACATGGGTGGGCGATGAGGTCCCCCGAATTCACCTCGTGATGTCCGCGGTTTAGCTTGGGGCCCCGCATCACGTGCTCAGACGAGAGACGATTCTGCACGGCCGGGATCGCCCTAAACGGACGCCATGCTCACCGAGTCCATAACCCAGTCGTCAGATGCGATGCTGATTTGATGCGATGGTTGCGGTGGCCCGCGCTGCGGTTGGGACTGCGGCGGGGCTTACTTGAACCCCAAAAGTGCCCGCTGCTCTGCCCAATCGGTTGGCAGGTTGGTGAGCTTGGCCAGTCGCTGCCGGGTAAGCGTGATCGGCTGGCGTCCTTCGACGATGGCAGTGACGATGCAAGGTGCAAGGGTGGAGAGCCGCAGCAGCCGCGTGAAGTGCTCGACCGAGTAACCTTGGGCGGCAGCAACCTTCACGACTGTTGCATCGCCGGCTGCAATCATCGCATGCCAGGCGCCGCGGGCCAGCGCCATCAGCTTAATAAGGCTCGGATCGGCCTGAGCGGGCGGAGAGATGGTGTCGTCACCGATGACGAGCCGTACTTCCTTGCCGCGCCGGATTCGCGCCATCGGCACGGACAACTGGTATGTAGATGGTGATGCTCCAGATACTGATGCGGTTGGCGCTGACGTTGCTGGCACGAGATCTTCCGGCAGTAGGGCAGCAAGGCAGATGGTCAGCTCGACCCGGTCGTCGTGCACCTCAACCCGGCGGAGAAGACTGACTGCCGCTGACGGAGCGTCGTCAACGGCCGCCGCCAACATTTTAGCGCTGAGGATGAGCTTCGGCAGTTGTTCGTCGCGGAACTGCAAGCGCGCTGCGGCTCCATCGAGCGATGCGGCGTTGGTCAGGAACGCCCGCAGTCGCTGCGTGACCGTGGCGTCAAGTTCAGATGCCGGTACCCGCCGGCTTGGGCCGGGTGTGATCTCAGCATCGGCAGGGTTGGTGATGTAGTAGTGATAGCGCTTAGTCCCGCGATTGGCCTGGCTGCCCTGCATCCGCCGCCCCAGGCCATCATAAAGCAGCCCGCGCAGTAGCTTGTTGTGCTGTAGGTTCTGCTCGCTGGCCCGGGCGATGCGATTGCTGGCCAGCTGAGCTTGGGTGGCCTCCCAGATGTCTGTGCTGATGATGGCCTCATGCTCCCCAGGGAAGTGGTCGGCCTTGTGCATGACCTCACCGATGTAGACGCGGTTGGTCAGCAGGTGCGCAAGACTACCCCTGGCCCAGGCAATGCCGCCACGCGTCCCGCCAGCGCTCGTCGCCGAAACCTTGGTGGTCAGCCCTTCACGGTTGATGGCCTCGACCGTGGCGACCACCGACCCCAGCTCAAGATACCGAGCAAAGATGCGCTGCACGGTGGCTGCCTCGGTCGTATTCACGACGAGCTTGCGATCCTGGACGTCGTAGCCAAGCGGCACTGGCCCACCCATCCACATGCCTTTGCGCTTGGACGCCGCGATCTTGTCGCGGATGCGCTCGCCAGTGACCTCCCGCTCAAACTGGGCGAAGGATAAAAGCACATTGAGTGTAAGCCGCCCCATGCTTGTGGTGGTGTTGAAGGACTGGGTCACCGACACAAAGCTGGCGCCGGCCGCATCGAGCACCTCCACAATCTTTGCAAAGTCAGCGAGACTGCGGGTGAGGCGATCGACCTTGTAGACTACGATCACCTGGATGCGGCCTGCCTGGACTTCGGTCATGAGCTGAGTCAGCCCCGGCCGGTTAATGTTGCCGCCCGAGAACCCGCCATCGTCATAAAGCTCAGGCGACAGCACCCAGCCCTCATGCCGCTGGCTCGCGATGTACGCGACACAGGCGTCGCGTTGGGCATCGAGGCTGTTGAACGCCTGTTCCAGCCCCTCCTCGGTCGATTTACGGGTGTAGATGGCGCAGCGGATGACCTTGGGCTCGCTCATGACGCCGCGGCCCGCACGGCTGACACTCGGCGGGCCGAGGACATTGCTGCGGCACCGACCTGGCCGCCGACCGAGAGTTTTACCCCGACGAACCTCGGCCCTGACCAATGGGCACCGGTGATGGCTTTAGCCACATGGCTCAGCGACGTAAAACTACGCCCGTCCATGATGAATCCATTCTCGCTAACCAGAACGTTGTAGGTGGTGCCGTTCCAGTGACGGACCAGCCGTGTGCCGGGCTTCAGGCGGGTATCGCCTCGAGGCCCGAGACTGTCGCCGCGGAGCAAACGCTGGGCAGCGCGGTCGAGCTCTCGCGCGGTGCCTGCGGGCAGCCCGCCCTGGCTGCGCTCCTGCAGACGGTAGGCTATGCCGCGCACCAGCAGGTCGGGGGTCAATCGCGGCGGCGCCGTGCGATACACGCGTCGCCACTCGGCGCGGAGTTGGGCGGGCGACATGGCTGGCAGTGCTGCCAGCTGCTCGGTGAGGACAGTCATGCCCCAGCAACCTCAGCCATCTGCGTTGGGCGTAGCGGCACGAGCGGCCACAATCCGATAGGCGTTATCGCCCGACTTGCGAGTCTCTCTGACCAGTTTCACACCCGTCTTGCGCATGCCCGACAGCAGGGCGCGGATGCTGTGTGGCTGCCAGCCGGTAGCGGCACCCAGCTCTTCCATGGTTGCCCCGCGCGCCCTTGTGAGGAGCTTAGTCATCTGGGCGGCTTTCGTGGACGGCGCGGCGGTAGCCGGCGCCTTCCGTACTGATCGTACGCGTTTTGTGAGGATGGTCATTTCGGTGTTGTCGGATTGCTGGGTGCGGATGTCAGTCATGGGGCGGCTCCGTGGACATTGGCACGGGATGTGCAGATGGTCCCACTGCCTGAAGCCCCGGGGTTAGGCGGCCGGGGTGCGGGGTGGCGCGCTATCAACTAGGCGACTCACGTGAGCACCAGCGCTCTCTGCGAGACAGAAGTCCACCCGGCCGAAACCTATTTCTTGGCATGCCGAAAACCCTAAGCTGAAAAATCGACATAAATTTGATGACACGTGTCAGTAGTGGGGTCACACACCATGCACCGGTACAGAATGACTGCCTCAATGTTCTTTAATAAGTCATTGCAGGCAGCAATTTTTTGGGCTTCCCACTCGTGTCTTAGTGTTGATCAAACCTGCCCGACCCTCCCAACTTAAAATTCTGTAGTCAGCGAGAAAATAGCTGCGCGCGGCGCATCAAAGTTTCGCCATTGAGACGAGGACAAGCGAGCAGCACCGGCGCGGGCGAGCGTAACAACTTCTTACCCTCGTAGCTGTCGTTAGCCGATCCGTTTCGGCAGGTCGAAGAGTGTCGTGAAGCGGCGGGCGGCTTCGGGGTCACCCGTCACCTCCACGCCAACCTCGGATGCCGGCATGCCGAGATAGACCATCGCGGCGAGCGGCGGCGCTTCGGGCGCAGCGAAGACGGCATTGCAGCCTTCCGGCGCGTCATGCGTGTCAGGGCGCGTTACGGTAAACATCCCGTCCGCCACCGTGCCGGTGAAGACAGTGTCTGGAAAGCGGAAGCCGATGCGCGCCCGCCAGTCGCCAGCTTTTGCCGCGTCGAACATGGTTCGCAGTGACAGCATGAAGCTGACCGGCGAGAGCGGCAGCGTGGGGTCGTGCCTGTCCGACATCGCGGCCCAACGCCCGAGTTCCTGGATCAGCGGCTCGGCGCTGTAACCCCACCGCGTGAGTTCATAAACCTGAACGGCGGTGGGCGGCGGCAGCCTGCGTCGTGTCAGCACGCCTGCTTCGGAAAGTCCGGCCAGCCGCTCGGTCAGCACCT
>NZ_JBIMKZ010000029.1:15596-36365 GCF_051860865.1 Polymorphobacter sp.
AAATGCCGGGCAGACTGGCGCGCAGGTCGGTAAAGCGGCGCGACCCGAACATTAATTCGCGCACGATCAACAGTGCCCAGCGTTCGCCCAGCAGCTCCATTGCGAAGGCGGTTCCGCAGGCATCGCCATACCACCTGCCGTGCAACGATTGCCATGATTGAGTTACCTTTTGAAAGTTCATAGTTGCATTGTGTAACTAACTACGTCAGCCTTGGCAAGGTCGAGTCGCAGGACCGACTCCGGATTGGAGAGTGCCAGGACTAGAACGATCTTCGTGAACCTTCCTGTCGCCGACTTGGCCCGATCCACCACCTTCTATGGAGCGCTAGGCTTCGCGAAGAACGATGCATTCTCCAACGAGCAGGCGAGCGCGATGGTCTGGTCCAACGCGATCAGCGTGATGCTGCTGGAACATGCGTTCTATTCCACCTTCACCGACAAGCCGATTGCCGACACCCGCGCGGTCAGCGCCGTGCTCAACTGCCTTTCATTCGACGACAAGCCTGCCGTTGATGCCTTCCACGCCGCCGCGAAGAGCGCCGGCGGCAGCGAACCGCGCGCAATCGAAGATAAGGGCTTCATGTACGGCGGCGCGATTGAAGACCCGGACGGTCACACCTGGGAAACGATGTGGATGGATCAGAACTGGACGCCGCCCACGGGCGCGTGATCGATCAGTCGCAAGCGAGGAGAAGGCAGTGATGGACGCCGTGGACGGCAAGCGCATGATCTTCGGCGGCTTCGAAACCATCTTTGACGAGAGCGCATGAAGATGAAGGTCGCCAACATCTTTGTCTCGATCGGTGTCGCGGACCATTCGGCGGGCTGCGCCTGGTGGTCCACTGTGATCGGGCGCGAGCCCGACCGCCGTCCCATGCCGAGCTGCTGCGAATGGGACCTGACCGATACGGTGCTGTTCCAGGTGCTCGACAATCCGAAGCAGGGCACGGTCGATATCGTCTCGCTGCGGGTCGGCGATTTGAACGCCGAGATCTCGCGCCTGCGCGATGCCGGTTTCTCCATCGACGAGCCGGAGCAGGTGTCCGGTTTCGACACCTTGCGCATTGCCACCCTCGCCGACCCCGACGGCAACACCCTCAACCTGCTGGGCGGCGAATAGGCGCTCCCCGCAAGAAGGATCGACGCCATGCTTGACGCCAGTTGCCACTGCGGAGCCGTCAGGTTCCAGGCTCCGACACCCACCGAGATTACCCGCTGTAACTGCACCTATTGCGACCGGGTAGGTGCCCTGTGGGCCTATTGCCCACCGGACGAATTTACGCTGAACAGCGATCCGGCCGAGCTAATAGAATATGCCCCAAATCAGGGCGCGCAT
Organism: Polymorphobacter sp.; assembly: GCF_051860865.1. Taxonomy (GTDB): domain Bacteria; phylum Pseudomonadota; class Alphaproteobacteria; order Sphingomonadales; family Sphingomonadaceae; genus Sandarakinorhabdus. The sequence continues at coordinate 16,933 of NZ_JBIMKZ010000029.1, forward strand.
TTCAGCTGCGGCACCTGCGGAATGGTTACGCACGGCCGTTCGCCCGACTGGTCGGACACAGACAAATCGCCCGATTCAGGGAGCGAAAAGATAAGCTACAACGTGCGGATGGACGTCGATTTCGATCGCTCTGCGGTGCCCGTGGTCGAACTCGACGGCCGCAGTCAGTGGTGAGAGTGCCATTCCATCGAACCAGAGGAGAGCGATAATGGCAAACGATCGCGTAACCATCTGGACGCTCGACTGGGTGCCCGACGGCCCGCGCGGCTTCGTGCGCGACATCCGCCTGCGCTGGGCGTGCGAGGAGGCCGGCATTCCCTATCGCATCGCGACCGTGTCCTTCGACGGGCGCGAGACCAATCACCTCGACCGGCAGCCGTTTGGCCAAGTGCCGATGCTGGAGGACGGCGCCATCCGCTTGTTCGAAAGCGGGGCGGGTCTCATTCACCTTGGCGGCAAAAGCGACATCTTGATGCCGGCGGACGAGCGGGGCCGGGCCGAGACGATCCAATGGATCTTCGCCGGGCTGAACTCGCTCGAGATGGTCACCATGCCTTGGGTCGTGCTGCAATGGTCGAAGGAGGACGTGCCCACCATCTCTGGCTGGCTCGATAACCGCCTTGCGCAGATGGAATCGGTGCTGGCGGATCGCGAATGGCTAGTGGCGGACCGCTTCACACTCGCCGACCTCGTCATCGCCGACGTGCTGCGCGTCGATCTAGTTCGCAAGCACGGCGACCGGCCGGCGAGCGAGGCCTATGTCGCCCGCATCACCTCCCGCCCCGCCTTCCGCAAAGCATACGCCGACCAAATGACGCATTTTGAGGAGGCGGACGAAACCCGCAAGGAGGACGACAATGGCTGACAGCGATACCGGTGCCTTCATCTGGTATGAACTGATGACTCCCGACCCCGATGCCGCCAAGATGTTTTACGACGCGGTGATCGGCTGGGACATCGGTCCGCGCGATGTGGGCAATGGCAACATGGACTACCGCATGATCCGTCGCTCCGACGGCGGCATGGCGGGCGGCGTGCTCGTGCTGTCGCAAGAAATGCAGGACGGCGGCGCCCTGCCGGCGTGGTACGGCTACGTCCACGTCGCCGATGTCGACGCAGCGAAGCAGGCTTTCGAGGCGGCGGGCGGAACGGTCCATTTCGATCAAACGATGGACGGCGTGGGCCGCATGGCGCTCGTCACAGATGCGCAGGGCGCGCCGCTCTACGTCATGACGCCCAACCCGCCCGAAGGCGATCCCGACGCGAAGAGTGATGTCTTCGACTACGAGAAGGCACAGCATGTCCGCTGGAACGAGCTGTCCACTACCGACCAGGACGGGGCGATCGCCTTCTACACCGGCCTATTCGGCTGGCGGCAGGAGGGAGCAATGCCGATGGGTGAGTTGGGCGACTACAAATTCCTGTATCGCGGCGAGGGGATGATCGGCGCGGTGATGGCAAAGCCGCCGAGCATGCCGCAATCCAACTGGGTCTATTCCATCGGCGTCGACGACATTGACCGCGCCACCGCCGCGGTGAGCGCCGGCGCCGGCGCGCTGATCGAGGGACCCCACCAGATCCCGGGCGGCGAATACAGCGCCGTCTGCACCGATCCGCACGGCGTTGCCTTTGGTCTCGTCGGTCCGCGCAAGGAGTAACGCCATGCTCACCCTCTATGGAGTGCCGCCCACCCGCGCGGTCCGGCCGATCTGGCTGATCAACGAACTAGGGCTCGATTGCGAGTTTGTCAGCATCTTCCCCTTCGACGAAGACAGCACGCGCGCGGTGAAGGCGATCAACCCCGTCGGCCTGGTGCCCTATCTGGTCGACGGCGACATCACCGTGTCGGAATCGGTCGCGATCATGCTTCATTTGGCCGAAGCGCACGGCGGCGGGCGGTTCGTGCCCAGCGATGCTGCGGACCGCGCGGCGATGAACCAGTGGAACTTCTTCCTCGTCACTGAGATCGAGCAGCCGCTTTGGCGCGCCGGTCTGCACCAGGTGATTTACCCTGAGAAAGAGCGCAACCAGAGCGAGATCGCGCTCGCCTATCGCGATTGCCGTCGGTTTCTCGAACCGCTCGAGGCGCATCTGGACGGCCACGAATTCCTGGTAGGTGACAAGCCGACCGTGGCCGACTTCAACGCCGCCTACACGCTCGACTGGGCGGACTCGGAAGACCAACTCGACGCCTCGCCCAATTGCCGCGCCTTCGTGGAGCGGATGTATGCCCGCCCTGCGGCGCCGGTGCGGATCGCGGAGGGCTTGGCCTATCTCGATGCGGGCCAGACCGCGCCGCGCTACCGCCGCGATATTGAACGCACAGACCACCAATAATTGAGAAACACGAGCAGGAGTGAACGTCCTTCTACCGCTGGAGACGGCCTGGCATGTGATCCCATCTTCGCAGCGCTGGCGGCGAAGGGCGGTATGAGCAGCTGAATGCGACCTGTGGCAGCGCCGGCAGGGCCGGAGCTTGCGGATGCTGAGAGCGTATAGCAACATACTGAAAATTCACCCGGGCACGGTGGCAGAGCAGGAGGCGAGACATCCATGTCATCAGCGCGGCAGCCTAAGAAGACAGACACGATCGAGATCCGCTTGGCTGATGAAGTCAAATCGGCATTTGTCGAGCAGTGCCGCCGAGAGGGGCGGACGGTAAGCGAAACAATCCGGGCATTGATCGCGCAGCGGCTCGCGCCGTCGGAGATCATTTATAAGGCGCCGCCCACCAGTTGGCGGACCGCAATGGCGGCCTTCGTAGGACTTGTGCTGGGTGTCGGCATCGCGGTGCCGTCGTTCGCACGGCCTGCCTGCGACAGCCGGCAGGAGTTCAGTCAGTTCGATCTAAACGGTGACGGGGTGGTGACATTGCGCGAGTTCCAGAATCGCTGAGCGGTCCGGAAGACCCTGTCCGGACGCAATGGGGCCGATGTCCGGACACGGCGCAACTGGACTTCATAGCGCTTGCCATGCTCCTCGGCATCATGATCAACGAGACTTACACGGCTGACCGCAATACCTGGCTGACCGAACTGCGATCGATGCTCGGGCTGATGTTGCTGGTGTTCGCCATTCATGGTGCCGTCGCCAAGCCATTCTACATTCCTTCGGAATCGATGATGCCCGGTCTGCAGGTCGGGGACCGGCTCATCGTCAGCCGATTTCCCTATGGCTGGTCTTACGCGTCCGTGCCATTCCACCTCCTACCGCCGCTTGAAGGCCGTCTGCTCGGTAGCATGCCACAGCGGGGCGACGTGGTGATCGTGGCCCCACTGGACGCCGCCCACCATGGCGAGGACTTGATCAAGCGCGTTATCGGCCTGCCAGGCGACATGGTACAATTGGTCAGCGGGCGCCTGTGGCTAAACGGGCAACCGGTCAGGGCAGCGGCCGTCGGTCCGCGCCTGCTTCCGGTTGACGGCAATTTCCACTGCGATGCGGACGACGCCGATCCGCAGCGAGCCTTTCCGGGCTTTTCCGGAGCGCGCGTCATCGGGACGGCAGGCAGGCTTCTCTGCAAGATCAACGTCGTGCGCGAGACGCTACCGGGCGGGCGCAGCTATGAAACCCTAGATTTTGGACCAAGTGCGTCGGACAACATGCCGCCTTATCTAGTGCCGGAAGGCCGTGTGTTCCTCATGGGAGATAATCGCGACAACAGCGCCGACAGCCGGGTTGCTGTCGCGTTCGGCGGCCTGGGCGGCGCGGTGCCGGTCGAAAGCCTTGGCGGTAGGGCGGAGTTCATAACCTTCTCCCTTTCCGGCTCGACAAGCTGGAATCCCTTGTCATGGCCGGCAGCCTTCAGGCGTGACCGCTTCGGCTTGCCACTCAGGCCTGCGGAGGCGACCAATGAACCAGTCGGGACTGGTGGTCCGACCTGATCCGGGTTGCAGCCTGTAGGACCCGGGTCCAGGTTACATGTGTGGCTGCCGTTCTGATTGTGTCCGTAAGGGGACGGCTGCGGGGGCCGCATCTGGATGGAAAGCATTCGACTGGCTAGGCCGTAGACTCATAAGCGCGCAGCCACAGGCGCATTGAGGCGAGCTGGATCATGGCGAGGAAGTTGGCGGCGAGCTTGTCGTAGCGGGTGGCAACGCGGCGGAAGTGCTTCAGCTTGGAGAAGAACCGCTCGATCAGGCTGCGCTCGCGGTAGAGCCGCTTGCTGAAGCAGGGTTTCCACTTGCGATTGCTCTTCGGCGGGATGTTGGGCGTGGCGCCTTGGTTCTGGATCAACTCGCGGATGCGGTCTGCGTCGTAGGCCTTGTCCGCCAGCACAATGGTGTGGGGCCGAGGTGATCGAGCAGGCGGTCTACGATCTGCCCGTCGTGCGTATGCCCCGCAGTCAGGCCGAGCCGGATCGGGAGCCCTTGCGCGTCGACGACGACGTGGATCTTGGTCGTGAGCCCACCTCGGGAGCGACCGAGACAATGATCTGGACCCCCTTTTTTGCCGTCGCAGCCTGCTGGTGCGCCCGGATGGAAGTGCTGTCGATCATCTATATCTCGCCGTCGTGCGCGGCGCTGATGGCGTCCATCAGCCGGTCCCACACACCTGCCCTCCGCCATCGTGAGAAGCGGTTGTAGCAGGTGGTGCGCGGGCCATAGCGCTCGGGGAGGTCGCGCCAGGGTGCGCCGGATCGCAGCACCCAGAAGATGCCGTTCAACACGCGGCGGTCATCTACGCGCGGCACGCCTCGTGGCTTGTTGGGCAGGAGCGGTTCGATCACGCGCCACTCGAAGTCGGTCAGGTCATATCGGCTCATGCCGATCCTGAATCACTTTTTAGGCTTAGGGTGAATCTGTTTTTTCCACGCCGTTGCTTCAATCAACGCTGCTGCGGCCAATCGGGAAAAGCCTTCCTCGAAGCCGTCGAACGACAAATGTGATGGATGGGCACATCCTCCACCAGACGAAGCAGCCCACTGCGCCAAGACTTTCCTCGCCCGTCGTATACGTTCTGCGCTCGACAGCTTCTCCCACTCTCCCTGATCAACCCTAAAGCTGAGGTGTGTCGACTCTTGATCGCAGCTTCGAACCGTCGCGCGGATCGCAAAATCATCCCGAAAGATCAGGATGGCGTCGATGTTTGGGTTCGACTGGCTCAACGTTCTGGTGCAGCCAAAGCTGTCGAAGCCCGAGGCGCACCGCTCGCTGGCGAGCCAAGCACCAACCCGCTCGTCACTCGGCGCGCTCGGGGCCGCAAGCAGCATAGCAGAGAGAGCCGCAGCTAGCATCGTGCCACGATACATCCGTCAGCCGATCGAGCCAACCGATCACCGCCGCTTATGAGTTCACAGCCTAATTTGATGCGAAGTCGCATTCAAGCAGGACAAGTTCGAAATCCATCTATAATAACGACATATAAGATGGTCGGGGCAGATATGACATCTAATGCAGCTGGATCAAAGTTGACCGGTGCGGCCACCGATGGAGTTAACCAAAAAATAAATAAAACCTGCGGAGCAGGTGAGTCATGTTGATGACAATAAAACCTGAGATGAAATCTTGGCTAATACTATTATTCCCTACAGCTCCTATTTTTGCGATAGGTATTTATGTATTTGTTGGAGGCGCTTGGTTCGGAGGAGCATGTTCAATAATTTTTGGTATTATTTGTATTCTTTACAATGCATCTTTAAGAATTATAATCGATAATGAGTTTATTATGCTGAGAAGATATGGTCTGCAAGTTTGGCGTATGTCAAAGAGGGGAACAATAATTGTCGCGGGTAAAGGTGGTGATTTCAATATATTGCCTGCCTATGTGTTGCAAAATGTACAAAATAATGAATCTAATTATATTTTAAAAAGCTGGATATCGGATGAAAAAATAAAACAAATAGAAAGCTTGCTGGCATAGTTTTTGTACATAATGGTGATTTTTGTTTTTTGCGTTAACATCATGCAGTGCGCAACATTTTTGCGCTATTTTGCGATATAATTATATTTTATGACGACCTTTTGGCGTCTGACATCTGTTTGTCGCTAAAGGCTGACGATCCGAAATTTGTGCGCTACGGGTTTAAACGACTGCGTGACGGCGAGACGCGCTCAAAGCGCATTTTCCCACTGACGTGCACCCCTGATTGGTACCGTTCAGAAGTAGAGTCCTTTGCTTTGATGGCTGATGGTTGATTTGATGGCAACCGGGTTGGGGGCATGCCCCCAACCCCGTTGGCCGGCGATCTCGGCGGGGGTGCGCCCGCCCAGTTTCGAGTGCGGCCTGACGGTGTTGCAGTCATGCTTCCAAGCGGCCAGGATCGATCTGGGGTGGGCCAACGAGGTGAACAGCGTCTCGTTGAGGCATTCGTCGCGCAGCCGGCCGTTGAAGGATTCCACAAAGGCGTTCTGCGTCGGCTTGCCCGGCGCGATGTAGTGCCATTCGACGTGCCGTTCCTGAGACCAGCGCAGGATCGAGGTCGACGTCAGCTCGGTGCCATTGTCGCTGACCACCGTCAGCGGCTGGCCGCGCGCGGCCAGCACGCCATCAAGCTCCCGCGCCACCCGGGCGCCGGACAGCGACGTGTCGGCCACCAGCGCCAGGCACTCCCGCGTGAAGTCGTCGACGACGCACAGGATGCGGAAGCGCCGGCCGCACGCAAAGGCATCAGATACGAAGTCGAGGCTCCAACGCTGGTTCGGCACCTGCGGCATCGTCATCGGCGCCCTGGTGCCCAGCGCACGCTTGCGGCCGCCACGGCGGCGCATCTTCAACCCTTTCTCCCGATAGATCCGCAGCAGCTTCTTGTGGTTTGGCGCCAGCCCTTCACGCGCCAGCAGATAGCCCAGGCGCCGATAGCCGAACCGCCGCCGTTCGCCGGCCAATTCACCAGTCTGACGCGCAGGCCTGCATCATCGGGACGCGTCGGTTCATATCGAACCACCCGCCTCGCCACACCGATCAGACTGCACGCCCGCCGCTCGCTCAGCCCGAACTTCTCCCGGGCATGGGCGACCGCATTCCGCTTCACGTCGGGCGTCACCATTTTTTTGCAGAGATGTCTTTCAACACAGCGATGTCCAGCATCGCCTCCGCCAGCAGCTTCTTCAGCTTGGCGTTCTCATCCTCCAACGACCGCAGCCGCTTGGCCTCGGACATCGTATCGCTCATGGGCCAGCCCACGACGCGCCTGGAGAACAGGTCGATGACGGCGGCGACGTAGAGCCAGCCCTCGGCGGTCCAGATGTAGGTGAAGTCGGCAACCCACTTCTCGTTCGGCGCGTCGGCGGTGAACTGGCGATCGAGCACGTTGCCGGCGATTACCGACCGTTTGCCGTCGTCCCTGGGCAGCCCGCGCCGCCGCGGGCGCGCCTTCAGCGCCTGCTGGCGCATCAGCCGCTCGACGCGATGCAGGCCGCATGACAGGCCTTCGGCCAGAAGATCGTGCCACACCCGCCGGGCACCGTATGTCCGGTAGCTGCTGATAAAGCTCGCCCGCGCCTTCGCGCCGAGCATCTCATCGCTCCGCGTCCGCGCGCTTGGCGCGCGCGACAGCCAAGCATGAAAGCCACTGCGCGAGACACCGAGCGCCCCGCAAAGCCACGACACCGGCCAGATCCCCTGGTGCTTCGCGATGAAGGCGAACCTCATATCGAGTCCCTCGCGAAGTAGGCGGCCGCTTTTTTTAGGATATCGCGCTCCGCTTTCAGCTTCGCGTTCCCGCACCAGCTCACCGCCTCGAGCTTGAACTCCCGGCTAAACCGTCGTCGTTGCATCATACCCTCCAGCTCCATGAAACACCTTATCTCGGTGTCCACAAAACCGGGGGCAGCTCAGTCGTCGCCACTTGGAAGCGCATCGGTTCGCGCCTCAACAGCTTCCCACCACACGAGTGTGCCAACTACCTCAGAAACTCAGGCTATGCTTCAATCTAAATTCAGTCGAGTCTAGCTAGCGCGATCCGACATCCGGCGCTAATAGCGCTCGATCTCCCAGATAAACGCGCACCTTTCGGCTTCTGCCAGTTGGTCATGAAGCCGATATTTCGCCTTGTTGGCCGTCACAAAGGTCTTCATTTCGAGTTTGGTCGGTCGCCGGTACTTATATGCGCGCCGCGTCAATTCATCCGGCGCCACATAGCGTAACATCAGCCGGATACGATGCTCATAGACCATGCTGTCGAAGACGAACGCTTCCATCCGCGCATCCCCCTTTTCCCTGGACTTCCAGCGAACCAGATCGTGCCTGATTTCGTCGTCTGCCTCGGCCGCCCTTCGCTGGAGCATCTGCCAATGGGCTTGCTCGGCCGCGGAGACCGGGCCAACAAAGATCGGCATCCCGTCGTCTCCGATGACGATATCGTCGGAATGCGGGTAAATGGCGGGCTCCGGCACGCCCCGCGACCGGGCCCTATCGATTGCATCGCCCCAATTGTCTTTGTATGTGACCGCGCGCTCTACTGTTTCGATCGCGTGGGCGCGGCGGCGGCATTCTGCCTTCTCGACCTGTTCAACAAATGTCTTCGCGGCAAGGCGATTGCCCTTGAGGCCAGCCAGCGCCAGAGAGCGGTAGACGGCGCTGACCGTCGCCAGTGTCGTCGGCTGGTCACCTTCGCGCAGCGATACCGGCCGATAGGCCTCGCTGATCAACACCAGGTCGACTGCGAGTGCGTCGCTGAGTGCGGGCGGCTGCGTTGACTGGCTGACCTTGCTGCCCTTCGGCCGACCATGCGGATTGCCGGACACGCCCTTCTTGAAGCGGTGCTGCTGAGGTGGCCGACTATATCCGACTTCGTATAGCACAGCCGCTTGCGCCGCTGCCTCGCGGGGCCTGTTCGGATCGTCCTCGGTCACTCGGCCGCCTCGGCCTGATTAGTGTCGAGGGATGCGGCCATCCTGTCCTCGAACGTCTCACCAGTGGCGGCGAGTGTCGCTCGCTTGCCGGTGAGGCGCTGCCATCGGCTGATGATGACGTCACAATAGCCGGTATCATACTCGATCAGCCGCGCCGAGCGGCCGGTCTTCTCAGCGGCAATCAACGTCGAGCCTGAACCGCCAAAACCATCGAGCACAATGTCGCCGCGTTTGGAGCAGTCGCGGATCGCGTCGGCGACAAGCGCCACCGGCTTGACCGTCGGGTGCATGGCCAGCTCATCCCCGCGGCTGGCCGAGATCGAACTGATGCCGGCATAGTCCCAGACATTGGTCCGGTACCGGCCGGTGTCACCGAGGCCAAAGCTGTTGGTGTGAGCGGCTGTGCCGACTTTCCAGACAAACACCAGTTCGTGCTTGGAACGATAGAAGCTGCCCATGCCGCCATTGGTCTTGTTCCAGACGCAAAGGTTCTTCAGCTCGGAGAACACGGCATGACCAGCGTTCAGCAACTCGCCCATGTGGCGCCAGTCCATGCATACATATGCAATGGCGCCATCCCGGCATACGCTCGCCATGGCGCCAAGACTGTCCGTCAGAAACGTGACGAACGCCGCTTCCGACATTTCGCCCGAGGCCATGGCGAACTCGCGGTGCTTGATACCTCCGGAGCCACAGACATGGCCGTCGATCGGCACATTGTACGGAGATCGGTGAAGACGAGATCGACCTGCTCTCTACCAAGAAGGGTGGCATAGCTTGTCCGATCCCGGGCATCGCCGCACAACAGCCGGTGTCGGCCCAGCAGCCAGATATCGCCCATCCGCGTGACGACCTGGCTTGGATATCCCGGGACCGCGTCCTCAGGGCCTGAGGGCGTCGCAACATCCGCCTCCCGGACATCATCGAGAACCAGATCAACCTCGGCCAGGCTAAACCCGGTCAGCTCGATATCGAACTGCAGGTCGATCAACCCCTGCAACTCGATCGCCAGGATCTCGCTGTCCCAGCCAGCGTTAAGTGCCAGCTTGTTGTCAGCCAGCACATACGCCCGCCGTTCAGCCTCCGACAGGTGGGAAAGCGCCAGCGTCGGCACCTCGGTCATGCCGAGCAGTTTGGCAGCCATCACGCGGCCGTGACCGGCGATGATCTCCCCGTCGTCAGACACCAGCACCGGGTTGGTAAATCCGAACCGGTCGATACTGTCGGCGATCTGCCGCACCTGCTTCTTTGAGTGCGTCCGCGCATTGCGGCCATATGGCCGGATGTCAGAAACCCGCTTGGTGACGATCTGCTGCATCATTGCCCGCCTTTGTACTGCCCACGAACAGCATAGGCGTTCACTACATGTTCTACAAGAACAAATCAGGAACAGTTCATCTTGATAACTGAACGGTTGATCGCGCCGCCCCTGTTACTGGTCGGCAAACTCTCGAAAGACCCGATGCGAGCCAAGTTCGTCGATGAGCTCGGCGATGCGCGGTCGCCCCGGGTTATTCCCGGCCGATCTCCCGCGAAGGCATCGGTCCATCCCCCAAGTCGGAGTCGCGAGCTTCAGATTTTGATGCAAGCGCCTCCTCGGCCTGATCCAGGCTACGCCATTCGCTGTTTTGCGATGAAGATTTCCCTGTTATTTGCACCGGATTTTTCGGGCCATTACGCCCATAACATCTTATGATCAGGGATAAAAATTCCTCATTTTCGCACGCCTCAAGGCGACATTTTTCCTCAGTTTCCCTGTTACCGGCCCATAACAGGGAAGTTGGCCATAGAGACCAGTTCGCTGCGGACTGCGACGCGCACCAAATACCCTGTCATGTCGATACAACCGGGCCGGCCGAGGTGGTGCCACTGCGCGCTCCGTGGCGCGTTGGTGCTTTGCCATAGGGCGCCACAGGTATATCAAGGCCTCGGGATCTGGCGGGGTGACAGGGAATGATTGTCGGGCAGACCAGCCATCATTTGCCGCATTTCAATGCCCAGCCCGAGCAGTTCACGCTGACGCGCCGGTTTCGATCGGCATCGCTGGTGCGGGAACATGGCACCGCCGGTGGCATGGCGATGCCCATCGCGCACTGGCGCTCGCGGCTTGAGGATGATGCCTTCACCCCGGGCTTCTCCCACCACAGCATCATTCTCCAGAATGCCGGGTCCGATGCCCGGCGCACCGACAGCCCCCGCTTTGCCGCGCGGCGCAGCGCCCCGGGACGGATCATCGTCATGCCCGCCGGCATGCAGGCGAAATGGCGATCCCCCAGCATTTCCGATCGCCTGCATTTCTACCTGCGCCCGGAATTGCTCGACATGGTGGCGGCAGAACTGGAGATGCCGGCCCCGCAGCTGCGCGATGACCGGGTCTTCGTGGTCGATGAAGCCTTGCGTGCGCTGCTGGAACGCTATGCGCGCAACCTGCTCCTTGGTGACGGCAGCGCGCTGGAGCGAGACCTGCTGACGATCGAAATTGTCGTATGTCTGCTGCGCCGGCACGCCGATGCAGGCGCCTGGCAACCACCGGAGGCGCGGCTGACGCCCTGCCAGCAACAGGCGCTGCGCGACATGATCGAGCGCCATCCCGATCAGCCGCTCGATCTCGGGACCATCGCCCGCGCCGTCGGCTGTTCGCCCGTCACCCTGAAGCGGGGTGCCCGCGCGGCGCTTGGCATGTCGCTGCATCAGTTCGTCATCGAGCGGCGGCTGGTGCACGCGGCCGGGCAGATCGTCGCCGGCCGCCCCATCGTCGACGCCGCGCTGGCGAGCGGCTTTTCCAGCCAGTCGCACCTGACCAGCCAGATGCGCAAACGCTGGGGCTGCACGCCGGGCGCGCTTCGCCAGTCCCGAATCTGACAGGCCGGCCCCTTTCTGGAAGAAGCCGGACCGCCGCATCGCTAGCCTCCTCGTCTGGATCGAACGAGGTACAATGATGGCTGATCATGCAGACACGGCTTTCCCCGGGGAAGTGACCTATCCCAACCTGTTCAAGCCATTCGCCCTCAAGGGGCTGGTGCTGCGCAACCGGATCATGCAGTCGGCGCACGCCAAGGGCTTCCACAAGAAGGAAGGCATCACCAACAACCGGGACCGCTATTATGCCGAGGCACGCGCCAAGGGCGGTGTGGCGCTGCTGACCACCGGCAACCGGCTGATCCATCCGACCTCCAACACCTTCATGCGCGGCTTTTCCTATGGCTACCGCCAGGACATGATCGAACGCGACCGGGCGATGACCGACGCCGTTCACCGGCATGGCGGCTACATCATCGCCCAGCTCAACCACTTCGGCGTCAATGGCTCGACCACGTCGATGGACGATTACCGGGTCCTGTGGTCGGCTTCCAACGTCAAGTCGCCGGCGCTGGGCGAGATGGCCAAGGCAGTCGAGCTGGAGGACATGGAGGAGTTGCGCGTCGGCTGGGTGCGCTCGGCCGAGTTCGCCAAGGCCGCCGGCTTCGACGGCGTCGAGATCCACCTCGCCCACAGCTATCTGCTCGAACAGTTCATCTCGCCACTCTTCAACAAGCGCACCGACGAATATGGCGGCAGCCTCGAGAACCGGCTGCGGCTGCCACGCGAGGTGATCGCCCGCGTCCGCGAGGCCGTCGGGCCGGACTATGTCATCGGCGTCCGCATGCCGCTCGACGAGATGGTGCCGGGCGGACTCGGCATCGACGAATGGGTCGAGGTCGGCCGTAACCTCGCCGCCGACGGCCTGATTGATTATGTCACCGTGTCGGCCGGCACTTATCATGTGCCGCAGTACATGATCCCCCCGGCCGATGTCAGCGCCGGCTGGCTGATCGACCGCTGCCGCCAGCTGAAGGCCGCCTGCCCGACGCTCGCCATCTTCCTCGTCGGCAATATCGACACCCCGGAGCTGGCCGAACAGGCGCTGGCCGAGAATGTCTGCGACATGGTGGCGATGACGCGGCCCAACATCGCCGATCCCGATCTCGTCACCAAGCTGCGCGAGGGCCGCAACGACGATGTCATCCACTGCATTCGCTGCAACCAGGGCTGCATCGGCCGGCTGTTCGATGGCGGGCCGATCACCTGCATCCTCAATCCTGCCACCGGCCGCGAGGAGATGTTCAACGACCGCACCATCACGCCGGCGGAAAAGCCCGGCCACTGGGTGGTGATCGGCGGCGGCACGGCCGGGCTGAAAAGCGCCGAAACCCTCGCACGGCGCGGACACCGCGTCACCGTGCTGGAGAAGGAGGACGTGCTGGGCGGCCAGGTCAATTTGATCATGAAGACCAAGCGGCCGAGCTTCGTCCATATCGCCGAGGATCTCGCCCATCAGATCGGCAAGCTCGGCGGCGAGATCCGCACCGGCGTCACCGCCGACGCCGACATGGTGGCGGCGCTGGCGCCGGACGGCGTCATCGTCGCCACCGGCGCCCGGCCGGACACCAGCGGCTTCAATATCGTCAATGCCGCCGTGGACCGGCTTCCGGGCGTCGACCAGGCCAATGTCATCACCGGCTGGCAGGCGATCGAAGACCCGGATGCGGTCGGCCAGAACGTCCTGATCCTCGATGATGACGGCAGCCGCTATGTCGCCGGCCTGTGCGAGCTGCTGCTGGAGCGCGGCAAGACCGTCCGCATCGTCAGCCGCCAGCAGGCGCTTTTCAACAAGATGAACACCACCCTCGATCTGCCCGTCATGTTGCAGCGGCTGTTGTCGGCGGGGCTGGAGTTCACCCCCAACTGCTGGGTGAAGACCCTCGATGGCCGGGCCGCCCATCTCTTCAACATCTATTCGGGCAAGGAATCGGTCATCGACGGCATCGACAGCTTCATCCTGACCACCGGCAATTTGCCCGTCGACGCGCTCTACTTCGCGCTGAAGGCCCGCATGCCCAATGTTCACCGCGTCGGCGATGCCGTGGCACCGCGCCGGCTGGAACATGCGATCTACGAAGGCTTCCTGGCCGGGCTGGAGCGGTTCGACAATTGGTCGAAATATATCGAGCCGGGCGATCTCGAAAACTTCCAGCCGTTGAGCAATTAGCGACAGTGCTGATTTTTGATTCCCTTTGATCTGGATCAATGCCGCTGCTGCCACGCCCAATAATCTCAAGCCATCGCAACAGGAGGCTTCGAGATGCGGATCGAGTTCAGCGAACTGGGCGTGGTGGCCCCCGAGGAAGTGGCGCGTCGCACCGAGGCGGCGCCGCCCAGGCCGGCACCGCCGCTCAGCTTCGACATGCCGGGGCGGGTGCTGATGAGCGTCGTGCTGCTGGCGGTCGGCTATGTCGGCGTGATGGCCCTGGCCTTTGCCGGCGGCCCCCAGGACATCGGGCTGGTGTTCATGGTGTTCGGCATCGTGCTCGCCGGCTTCTATGGGCTGCCCTATGTGATGGCCCGGGCCAGTGGCGGGCTGCAGCCGGGATCGTTCGAGCGGCGCGGCGCCTGGGGGATCGACACGGCGAGCGGCTATCTCTCCAGCCATGCGGCGCTGGCGCAGATCCTGACCGTGCCGGTGCTGATGCTGGGCTGGGCGCTCTTCGTCTACGCCATCATCTGACAAGAGTTTGGCGGCACAGCCGGGTATCCCGTTCCTCTCGCTCCCTCATTCGCACGGGAGCCCGGAGGTGCCGACCGAAGGAAAGGGCCGCGGCTTGCGCCGCGGCCCTTTTTGCCTGCCAGCGGCTTTTACCGGTCAGTGGTTTTCGGTCCGATAGGCGATCAGCCGGTTGGTCGGCTGCCAGCTCTTGCCGCCGTCCGCCGAACGCTCGCCCAGCTCGTTCCAGACGCCGGGCTGCGACATATCGATGGTGAAGCGCAGCATCGCCGGGCCGGCGCTGGCGGTCCAGCGGAAGCTCGTCGGGGTGACGAGTTCGGCCTTGGCGGTGACCATCTCGCCGAAGCCGAACGACCGCAGCTCATAGCCGCCGGTCTTGTCGTCGAAGGTGATCACCGCGAACGAGCCGGTGCCGGGCTTGTTGTCGGCCGCCGCGCCATGGCGAAGGCTCTTGCCTTCCAGCGTCAGCGCCAGCCCGCCGGCGTGCTCGTCGTTGTTCATCGTCTGGGTGAACGTGTAGCGGCTGCCATCGGCATTGAGCCGCTCGCCCTGGCCCAGCCAGCGGCCCTTCAGCCCATCGAGCTTCGCCATCGCCGCCTGCTGTGCGGCGAGGTTGCGCTGAGGGGTCTGGGCGGCGGCGGGCGTGCCCATAAAAGCCGTGATCGGCGCGACGGCGAGCAGCAGCGCCGCTCCCGATATCGTGAAGCGGTGCTGCATGGTCATTCTCCCCTGTTGGCTGATCCTGTTATTCGGCGGCAATCGGCAACGTCAGCGACCGCGCGATCTGCCAGAGCTTTTCGGGCGTCGCCGGCATTTCCAGCTGGGTGCCGTCGAGCGCATCGATGATCGCGTTCATGATCGAGGGCATGGCGCCGATCGTGCCCGCCTCGCCGCAACCCTTGACGCCGAGCGGGTTGGTTGGGCTCGGGGTGCCGCGGGTGTCGAACAGGATGGCCGGCGGCATGTTGTCGGCGCGCGGCACGCCATAGTCCATGAAGCTGCCGGTCACGAGCTGGGCATCGTCCGAATAGACGATGTTCTCGAGCAGGACCTGGCCCAGCCCCTGGGCGACGCCGCCATGGATCTGCCCCTGGACGAGCATCGGGTTCACCAGCTTGCCGAAATCATCGACGAGGCTGTAGCGGGTGACGGCGACCATGCCGGTATCGGGATCGAGCTCGATCTCGGCGACATGGCAGCCGTTGGGGAAGGTCGGCGCCGGCTTGCCGGTGGAGTAGCGGCTGCGGCCGTCGAGACCGCCGGGATGGCGGCTGGCCAGTTCGGCGAGGCTGAGGCTGGCGTTGCCGCCGCGCGCCTTCCACACGCCATCGGCATAGTCGACCGCATCGACCCCGAGATCGGCCCTGGCCAGCTCGGTGCCGCGCGCGATCACCTCGTCCGAGGCCAGCAGGCAGGCACCGCCGCCGAAGGCGAGGCTGCGCGAGCCGCCGGTGCCATTGCCCTGGTCGAGCCGGTCGGTGTCGCCCTGGACGATCCGCACCTGCTCCATCGGGATACCGAGGCGCTCGGCGGTGACCTGGGCATAGGCGGTCTCATGGCCCTGGCCGTTGGACTGGGTGCCGACCGCCATCTCGACCATGCCGTCAGCAGCGACGCGGACATCGGCAAACTCATCGGTGCCGCCGCCGCCGGCGATCTCGACATAATAGGCCATGCCGCGCCCGAGGCGCTTGCCGCGTGCCGCCGCCTCCGCCTTGCGGGCCGGGAAGCCGGCCCAGTCGGCCTGCTTCAGCGCCGCGTCGAGCACGGCGGGGAAGTTGCCGATGTCGAAGGTCAGGCCCAGCCCATTGGCATGGGGCAGTTCGTCCGGGGTGAGCAGATTGGTGCGGCGGATCTCGTCGACGCCGATGCCCAGCTGATGCGCGCCGGCCTCGACCAGTCGCTCCATGATATAAGCCGATTCAGGACGTCCGGCGCCGCGATAGGCATCGACCGGCGTGGTGTTGGTGGCGACGCCGTGGACGACATTGTGGATCGCCGGGATCCTATAGACGCCGCCGATGATGGTGCCGCCGGCCACGGTCTGGATCGCCGGGCCATATTGGGACTGATAGGCGCCGAGATCGGACCAGGTCTCGACGACCAGCGCGGTGATCCGCCCCTCTGCGTCAAAGCCCAGCGCCGCATCCGAGACCATGGCACGGCCATGGGTGTCCGACTGGAAGGCGTCGCCGCGCTCGCCGGTCCATTTGACCGGCCGGCCCAGCGCGCGGGCGGCGTGAAGGACCAGGCCATATTCCTGATAGACAAAGGTCTTCATGCCGAAGCCGCCGCCGACATCATGGGTGATGACGCGGAGCTGTTCGGGCGTAACTTTCATAACCATACCGGCCAGCACGCCGCGCATCCCCGCGACGCCCTGGCTGCCGGTGACCAAGGTGAAGCCGGTCTCGGCGTCATAGTCGCCCAGCGCGGCGCGGACTTCCATAGATGTCGGCGCGATGCGGTTCTGGACGACGCGCAGCCGTGTGACATGGGCTGAACCGTCAAGCGCGGCGCGGGCGGCGGCACCGTCCCCGGCCTGCCAGTCGAACAGCAGGTTGGTGCCGGCCTCGGGCCAGACCAGCGGGGCGTCGGGGGCAATGGCCGCCTCGATCGAGGCAACGGCCGGCAGGTCGGCATAATCGACCTCGACGGCATCGAGCCCGGCGCGCGCCGCTTCCCGCGTCTCGGCGACGACAAAGGCCACTGCGTCACCGACAAAGCGCACCCGGCCATTGGCCAGCATCGGACGCGGCGTCAGTTTGTCGCCGGACAGCGGAACCAGGCAGGGGATGTCGCCATAGTCGGCAACATCGGCATGGGTGTAGACAGCGACCACGCCGGGGACGGCAAGGGCACCGGCCGTGTCGATGCCGCGTATCTCGGCATGGCCATAGGGGGAGCGCAGCGTGGCGCCATAAAGCTGGCCCGGACGCGACACGTCATCGGTGAATTGCCCGTGGCCGGTAAGCAGCCGGACATCTTCCACACGCCTGGGGGACTGGCCCGCACCGAACTTCATGACTGCATCTCCCGAAAGCACGCGATATGGCCTGATATATAGTCTGGATAGCGCAACTCGATACCGAGTTCTCGCTTCATCTTGCCATTGGCCACCCTGCGACACTCTGCATAAAAGGCCCGCCCCTGCGGCGAAACCCGGGCGGTTTCCAGGCTCTCCAGCGGCCCGACTGGCAGGCCAAGCATCTGCTGGCAGAGCGCGGTGACCAGATGCCGCGGCGCCGGCCGATCGTCGGCGATGTTGTAGATGCCGGGCGCGCCGCGCGTCAGGCTGGCGAGCAGGGCGGCGGTAATGTCCTCGATATGGACGCGGCAGAAGACATGGCCGGGCAGGTCGATGCGCGGGATGGCGGCCTTCTGCAGCCGATCGAGCGTCGAGCGGCCGGGGCCGTAGATACCGGGCAGCCGGAACACACGGACGGCAGGATGCAAGGCGGCCCAGCCCTCGTCGGCCGCGACGCGGCCGCTGCGCCGGCCCTGCAGCGGTGCCGATTCGTCGACCCAGGCGCCGTGGGTGTCGCCATAGACGCCGGCTGAGGAGAGATAGCCGATCCATTGCGCGGGGGACGCCGCCAGCGCGTTGCGGTGGCGGGCCAGAACCGGGTCATTGCCATCGTCCCCGGCGGGCGGAATGGCGCTGATGATGTGGGTGGCGTCGGCAATGGCATCGCGCAGAGCGGGATCATCAAGCCCCATGACGCCGGACGCGGGCGTACTCCGCACCACAGTGTGACGGGCTGATGGAAAGGCAGCCAGGAAGGCACGGGCGAAATGGCCGGACGCGAAGCCGAGGCCGAGGCTTAGAAGATGCATGGCCGCCAGTGTACCGTCGCAGTCGTATGCCCGACAATAAACATCTTCCGCCCCGGCAGTGATGCCGGGGCGGA
Organism: Polymorphobacter sp.; assembly: GCF_051860865.1. Taxonomy (GTDB): domain Bacteria; phylum Pseudomonadota; class Alphaproteobacteria; order Sphingomonadales; family Sphingomonadaceae; genus Sandarakinorhabdus. The sequence continues at coordinate 35,181 of NZ_JBIMKZ010000029.1, forward strand.
AGACAATACGCTACGCAAATGAACTGACGCTACGCTACCAAAAGAGAATCAGAGCACCGGTTTGGTGTTGGTGGCGATCTCGTCGATCGACGATGCGGTCGACTTGGCGGCGGGTGACGACATGCCGGGACGCGCGGGCGTGCCCGGCAGCTCAGAACTCATTGTGTTGCCCTCGATCCGAGGTCCACGATCATCGGCGAGCGTCCGGCCCCGCACGGCGCCCTGATAATGGGTATCGAGCATGCCGGTATCAAACGCCTCGACCTCGTCCGGGGAATAGGAAGGCGCCCGCTCAAGTGTGTCGCGATCGATGTGGACGCGGTAGCCGCCCATTTCCGGCTCATAGTCGAGCAGTGACCAGGGCAGGGGATGGTACTTTTCGCCGATGCCGAGAAAGCCGCCAAACGACATCACCGCATAGGCAACTTCACCCGTATGCTTGTTAATCATCAGCGAATGAATGCTGCCGAGGCCGTTGCCTTCGGCATCGATGACTTCGGTGCCTTCGACGCGGTCCGAAGAAATGAGGGGATTGTGGGCGCTCATGACAATTGCCTTTCGTGATGGCTCATGCCGAGGAAACGGAACCGACTATGAAACGTTCCTCAAATTTCTTTTATTGGGGCGGGGGGAACTTCAGCCACCGCCGCGCGTTGAGTGGTTTGGCCGTCACTGTGCAATGTGACCTGCCATTATGTGTTCTGGCGCCATGACCCCTGCGGCGCCTGTTTCAAACGGGTGGAGACATTGAAATGCGTATTTTCACGATGATGATGGTTGGCGTTGTGTCGGTCGGTCTGGCCGCCTGCAACAAGTCCGAGGAGCAGAAGGTCGCTGATACCGTGCGTGCCGATGCCGAAGTGAAGACCGACCTGATGGACGAGCAGGCCGAGGCCATCGAGGACCGCGGTGAAGTGATTGGCGATGCTGTCGAACAGCGTGCTGACGCGATTGCCAATGACGTGCGCGAGGATGCCGAAGCGGTCGAAGAGTCGGCGGAAGCTCGCGCCGACGCCATCGAGAAGTAAGGGAGCGGCGGCGCAACCTTCGGGTGCGCGTGCCGTAGTTTCTCTCGGGCCGGTGCAGAACTCCCCCTCGCTGCCCGCCCCCAATAATGACCCGGCGATGGAGCCCCCTCCCTCGCCGGGTCAACTTTGTCAGTGGTACGGGGACTTCCCGCCGTTT
>NZ_JBIMKZ010000030.1:0-29954 GCF_051860865.1 Polymorphobacter sp.
CGCGCCATTTTCCAAAATCCTTAATAATTTCCGTTACTAAGATTTCGGTACGGCGGCCGAAAGTTTCAAGTGAAATCGGATCGCGTCATTTTTCGTGACGGATGGCGTCAAATTGCCAAGCCGCTTCCTGTGAAGCGGGAGAGACAAAAACCGATTTTTCTGTGAGGGCATTTCTGCCGTTTCACAGAAACCTTCATTTGTCGCCAAAAGGGAAAACGGCCATGCAGTTTTGGCCGCCTTCCCGCATTTGAGGGGTTCGGCCGCAGGCCAAGAAGCGCGATTTTGCGACAAATAGGCGTTTGTCTGCAGATGGAAGCATTTGTCGCCGAATTTCGGCATTAAATATGAGAACTGCGACAAATAAGGGTTTTTCTTTTTTCAGGCGCAATACCTCAGTGGTGGCGCAAGCGCACACCACTGTAAGCGTCCCTTCGGGAGTGAAACGGCCCATCTCGGGCCTCGAGCTCCTCGCTTTGCTCGTCGGGCGCCTGCGGCGGGGGACGCTGGCCACCCTTTGGTTGTCCGATCTTCAAATGCAGCGGCATACTTCAGCCTCAGCAACGGCGTGGGCGGCGCTACAATAGGCCCAGAGCCGCCGCTGCTCCGCAATCGCCGCTGTGGCACCCAGCGACGGCAAAGCGGCCATTGCAGGCGCACTGCAGCGCCGCCACCGCGGTGCCGATCATTGGGCTAGTCGAATGAGCGGCCGACTGCCGCCCCAAAGGGTGGGAAAGGTCACCGGCTGCGAGCCTCTGACCAAGACAGAAAAGTTCAGCACTGGAGTGCAAGGTCGAGAAAGTCGGAAGAGTGGAAAAAGGGCTAGTCGCCCTGAAATCTGCTCTTTCGGCTTTCTCGCTGGCCTTGCTTCGTCGTTCGAACGGAGCGGCACGGTCCGCTCAGCGGTCCTGCAACATGAAGGAAAACATCACATGTTCACCACAGCCATAATGTTATCTCGACCTGTGTCCGAAGCTCCCTCCGGCACGCCTTGCAAGGCTTCGACATGACCGTGAAACGGCCGCTGTTCTTGAAGAATGGGATGCCGGCGATGAGGGTGGTCGATGAAATTCCGCCGGATGCCGCAGAGTCGGATTTTCTGCCAGGTGTCGCCGCTCGCTGGCAGATACTCACCACACCGCTAACCCTCCACGGCTGTACCGCCTTGGCCTCGCCGGGCTTCCTGCCTGAGCTGGAAGCGGCGATGCCCTGGCACAGCGCGTTGCTTGGCTTCGTTGGTCGTGAGGTGGCACTCTCTCGCGGCTGCGCGCAAAACTCCATATCCCTCCCGCCTGTGATCCTGGTGGGTCCCCCGGCCGCAGGCAAAAGCCACGCCGCGCGCCTCATTGCATCACACGCGGGTTTGGGGTTCGGCGCCATCGACGTAGGCGGCGCATCCGACAACCGTGCGTTGGCCGGAACAGCGCGCGGATACACGGCGACGACACCAGCGTGGCCGTTGGTGGTGATGGCAGCACAGCAAACCGGCAATCCGCTGCTCCAGGTGGACGAGGCCGACAAGTGCGGCGGGTCGGCAATGAACGGCCACCCGCACCACACGCTGCTGTCGCTGCTCGAGCCTTCGACTTCGTCCTCATGGTTTGATGCCTGCCTGATGGCCGCTGCCGATCTGGGGGCGGTGTCGTGGGTTTTGTGCGCCAACGAAGTTTCGGTCCTGCCGAAGGCTCTCCGCACGCGCCTCGAGATCGTCGAACTGCAACGGCCTGCATCAAAGTGGGCAGGCCATGTTGTCGAGCGGCTCGCTTTGGACCTTGTCGTTCAACTCGGGTTGCCGCCGCCTGCTTCGAACCTTCTGCTTGCCCGCGGCCGTGTCAAAACCATGGCAGTCGGGTTGCACGAGGAAGGCGGCAATCTCCGGGATATCCGCCGCCTTTTGCGGGCCGCCCTTGCCGACCACGTCGTCGCCATTAGGCGTCGTCTCGACCACTGAAGACTGTCGAACACACCACCCACTCGAAAAGGGCCGCCGTCAAATGACGGCGGCCCTTTCGCATTTTGAAGAAGAGAATGACCATGATCTACAAAGACCAGACAATCGCGCTGATCCTTTCCACCACCGCCGACCCTGAACGCGCCGGGTTTGCCGACTCAGGCCTTTCACTCGCGGGGATGCGGATCCAGTCCGTCGCAATCGCGGCGCTGAATATTTTCCACGGCGAGGACAGTGAGGTTCGGCTCCGCTTCGTCACTTCCAACGACGATCGTTCAGAACGCGACTTGCTGCGGAACCTCAACGTCGAGGACGCCGGCGTAACGCTCATCTGCGCCGATCCAGCCGTTGTTCGAACGACCCTGCGTCTGAGGACCAGTCTGCTTTTGGACAATCAGCGGGGCGGCGCCGAAGCCGTACACCGCCAGCTTGCATGCGCAACATGGCTCGCAGCAGGCCGGCAAGTGGATGCTTCACTCCTGGGTGATCTTGGGAACCGGCGCGAGAAGCATCTGGCGATGGCTGCGGCAATCCTGCTCGACGAACTTGTGGACCGACGCATCACACCGCTCGGGGCTTGCCGTTTCGAACTCGCCGCGGAGCTTCTGCAAGAGTCTGCGGCAGAGGCCGGCTTCGACGCGCTGGCCGGTCGCATTGTCGAACTTCGGCTGGCTGCTCTCCAGCGATAGCAGCCGGCTTCGCCCTAGCCGGTTAAGTACCGTCACAAAATGGATCAGGCGCGATCGGGGCCCGCCAAACCGTTGAAACTGCCGTGTCGGCGCATGGCCACGGCCGGCCGAGACAATCAGCACAACCATTTCTAAAGGACACGATAATGCCGGATCAGAACGAAACAGATGCAAACGAGCCCGCCCTTCCGTCCATTGCGGAACGGAAGGCTGACCGAAAGCCAACAATCGTGATCAGGTGGCGCGATCGATTTGGAGCTATTGCCGCAGCGAAGCCCAGGCCCAAGGCGCCTGCGCCCGTTGAGGCCATCCGAATTCCCACCACCATGAGCGACGATGAGCTCATCGAGTTCGAAATGCACCCGGAAGCGCGGGGTGACTTCAAGATCAGGCCTATCTCGAGGGAGTGGCGCTACCTTGGCCGAAAGCCGGCGTACCGTACCGCAGTCTGCAATGTTGCGTATATTTCCCGAGATTCGAGCGCGATCGATGTCTTCGGAAAAATGCCGCGTTCGTTTTCTCAACGTGGCTATGAGCTTCGTGGCTGCGGGTTGATGCTGCCGGGCAGCGCGCCGCAATGGGCTCGCGAGGGCTATAGGATCTGGGAGGAGGCGGATGCCAATACGGCCGCGACCTGTGATCCCCGCGACGCGTCGGCATGGCATGTTTGCGGGCAGATCCCGGGCTCTTTGCCCGCGGACCTTTGGAGTTGGTTCGTGACGATCTTTGTCGAGCGTGAACTCACGAACAAAGGCGCCGCCGTCGCCTGGGCAATCCACGGATTACAGGGCGACGACGGAGAGTGGATCGTCCGGCCGCATTTCCATCTGATCGTCTCGCGACTCTACTGGCGTCACCGCGCAAAGAAGTTCGGGACGCGCCACCCGGCATGGCTGGCCAACCGCAAAGCACAGGCACGCCTCGCGGGCGCATGGCATCGCTGGTGCGGGACTTCACACCTTTGGCGGCGGCTGAAAGGCGAGCACGCCAAACGGTGGACGGGCGAGTAAGCGAAAAGCTGGCACGTCGTATCGCCCTGGGCAGCGATCATATCACATCGGCCAAGCAAGTGCTGGGCAGCCTTGTTGGTCAGATCGCTGCCCCTAAGCAGCAATCGCCCGATACAGCGTCCCACCCGCGCTCCGGTTTCAGTAGATGCCGATCTCGCTGATGCAAATATCGGCATGGTGGTCCCTGCCAAAGGCGACAACCGCCAAGGACGCAATGCTTGTCCCTGCCACGAAATCCTGCATCCCATGCTTCGAAGCAGTGAGCAGGCTGAAAGGCAGCCGGGTCTCGCGCCATTCGGACGTCACATCGAAGCCGGCGCGGTAAAATGCTGTTGGCGTCGACTCCCCCGTTCGCCGCAAGTGTATGAAATAAAGTTGATCGTTCCCACGTGCGACGAGCCGCACGCCACCAATGCCAGCGATCAGCGGCGGGTCCAGGCGTCGCCGTATCTGGATGAAGCCGCCGTTGTTCGCGGTGCTGATCGTTCCTCTCATTCGGGCCCAGTGGCGATTATCGTCGTATTCGAATTGCACCTGCCCAGACGAGACGCCGCCCATCACGGTGTCGCTAAAAAACCTCCACCGGCTCGCGGGATTGTCGGCAAAGGTCTCGATCATGGGGTTGGCTTCCGTTCGACCGGTGCCGGCGCAGAGACGACGAAGAACTGGTGCAAGCTCACGCCACCAGCTTGCGCGCTGCCGCCCTGAACCCGTCGATCATCGCCGGTGTCGCGCCGCGGATCGGACCGATGGTCTTCATATGGGTAACCTTGAGGCCGACGAAATCGAGGATCTGTCGGCGCAGCACATTCAGCCAGCCGTTGCGATAGCCGAACCACAGATACCAGCCCGGCGTGTCGGTGGTGATAAGCACCCGCGACGTTCGCCCTTCGAACAGCTTCTTCGGAAAATGCCCGTCGCCTTCATAGGCAAAGGCGATGCCAGGCAAGAACACCCGGTCGATCAGGCCCTTGAGCTTGGCGGGGGCGGCTCCCCACCACATCGGGTGGATGAGGATCAACGTATCGCACCAGCGCAGCGTTTCGAGGAACTGCACCAGGTCGGGCTCATGGTCCTGTCGCGTCTTGTAGCCACCGGCCAGATTTGGGTCGAAGGCCAGCGCCGACAGATGCAGGGTCTTCACCGCGGCGCCGCGCGCCTCGGCCGCTTCGGCGGCGATCACCGCCAGTGAGCCGCATAGCGTTTCCCGATCAGGATGGCCATCAAGGACGAGCACGCGAGACGCAGCGGATATTGTCATGTGCGGTTTCCCTGGGTTCGCAATCGCCCGTTGATTACGAAATCTGGCTGTCAGCGAATAGGTGAACGATGTTCAGTGCGACCTCGCCGCACGGTGATGCAGTGATCCCACCCCTAGTTCAGCAGCACCGTTACCTTCTCCAGCGTCCGAATGATGCCCCAGGCAATTGGGAAGAGAACCGCGGTCCAGCAGACCACGATGAACATCGTTGTCATGCCGCTTGGCGCTGACACGGTGTCGCTTGTGATCGCAGCCGTCGCACCAGGCATCGTGGCCTGCGTGTCTTCAAAACTGTGAAATCGCTTGTCGACAGGCCGGATCAACAGATTGGCGACAAAGGCGATCGACAGGACCCCTGGCAGCGCCTGATAGATCGGCGGGTAAACCAGATCGCGCGGCGTGCCGGCGTCGCGCAGGCTGCCGACGATCAAGGGGCCTACAATACCGGCCAGCGACTAAGCGCTCAGCAGGCGGCCATTGATGGCGACGACATTGCGTGCGCCGAACAGGTCGGCGAGATAGGCCGGCACGGAGGCAAAGCCGCCGCCGTACATCGACGCTAGGACGCTCAAGACGACCAATTACAGACCGAGGCTTGCCCCGGTCAACGCCGATGCTACGATGCCATACCCCAAAATTCCAGTGCAACTTTTGCGACGAGTTGGGCCTTGTTCTTCTCCTGTTCCCCCGATAACGTGTCGTCGACAGCGCCGAGGCTTGCTATGTTAGCTTTAGCGTAGGGGATGAATGTGGTTTCGAAGTTGCGCCAAAATTCGGTCGTCGATCTGTTTTCAGGCGCTGGCGGCCTGAGTAGTGCGTTTGAGAGGAGTGGTTTTCATACCGTCTCAGCGGTCGATATTGACGCTGATTGCTTGTCGACGCTTAGGGCCACTCAGCAGGCCGGCCTGCGCATTGATAAGACGCAGAAGAAATTTCTCGATGGCACTAAGCTACTTCAGGCAGATATTCGGGAGGTCCGGAAAGCTGATTTGATCCCCGAAAAGGCTGGGGAAGATTGGCGACCAGATGTTCTTGCTGGCGGTCCTCCATGTCAGCCATTTAGTTCAGCCGGTGCGGGCCTTGGGCTGGATGATCCCCGCGGTCAGCTTTTCAAGCATTTCGTACGGCTCGCCGCCGAACTCCGTCCTCGCGTCGTGCTGTTCGAGAACGTGGCCGGGTTAGTTACCGCCAAAGGTAAGAACGGCGAGCCGGGTGGCGTGCTTGAGATGATCCAGCAGCACTTCGAGCGCATTGGTTACGCTTGTCGCTTTGAGCTGCTGAACGCAGCCGACTTTGGAGCTGCGCAGCGTCGAGTGCGCCTTTATATGGTCGCCACTTGCGACCAGGCGCTGCCGAAATTTCCGAAGCCTTCACACGCGGTTAACGGGCTGAACGGGATACTCCCGTGGACGTCGCTAGATCAGCTTTTGAAGTCCCTTCCTGAGCCTTGCCGAAGCGATATCGTGCGGCCTAAAGGTAAACGCGCTCACGAGTTGCTCGATTTGCTTCCGGGAACTGGGCTGAAGTCGAACGGTATAGTGGAGGCTAACCGCCCTTCAGGCCACTGGGGATACCGACAGGATTGCTTCGTCGCCGATCTCAATGCGCCATCTCGCACCATACGGGCAGCTTCCACACCCGACTGGATTCAGACACCTAACGGCTTGCGGCGGTTGACTTGGCTTGAGTGTGCGGCCCTGCAGGGATTTCCAGAGGGCTGGTTGTTCGATGGCGGTCGCGCCTCACGTTTCCGGCAAATCGGAAATGCAGTGCAAGGAGATATCGGGCAGGCTATTGCTCACGTCATTAAGGGAGCGCTCGATTCGGTGTTGAAAGAAACTCCTGCCTCGGCGTCATGGCCTGCCGCGTTTCATAAACGGGTCCGATACACCGCGATGGAAGCGCGTGTGAACGGTGCGCACCGCACTGCCGCCAGAGAGCTTCGTGAACAGAACTTGCGTACTGCCCGTGCCGCAAGTTAATCCGACCCGTTGGTCGGAAGAGGAACTGAAGGCTGATCGAGATTTAGCCGAGGCCCGTTTTATCCTGGAACGAAAAGGTGAGGGGCCAACCGCGTTCTACGCCGCGTGGGATGTGGTGCTTCCCCAGATTGAGCAGGCCATGGCTGTCACTAACAATTTAAGAAGTATCACGGCACAGGCCCTTATAAGCGAGCGTGGCCTTTGGCAGGCATTAAGATATTTTTGTGCGCCGCCAGTTAGCGAAGAGGACCTTTGGACGCTCGTTGGAAAAAAATTCAGGAATGTCCCAACCGCGTTTGCTGAGAAGACCGCTGAAGCTTTTTCATCTGTATTAGATCATCGGCGGATGCCGTGGATTGATCAAGATAGAGATCCCACTGAATCAGAATGTGACAAAGTCGTTTTTTCCACTGCGCTACTACTTGCGCACGAATCTTTTAAGACAGGCCGCCGAGGCATCTCCTCTAGGGCGCAAGAAGGGGATGTGTCTGCAACATTGCAGGCGGCCGGGGTGGATTTCGATGCTTCGCGATCGTCGATTTCGAGCTTGGATCAGTTGGAAAGATTTACTTTTTCGAGAGAGCGGAAAGTGGCAGGCGCAAAATGCGATCTACCAATTCGTCTTAAGGATGGAAGACTGCTCGCCCTCGAATGTAAAGTCAGCAACGGGCCGAAAAACTCGTGGAAGCGATTGCAGCGCGAGGTTGGCGGGAAGGCAGATACTTGGAGACGCGAATTCGGGTCAAAGGTTGTTACGGGCGCGCTTCTGGCAGGCGTTTTTGACTTGGCATGCGTTCGGCGTTCGCAGGAGGAGCAAGGTGTCGCGATTTTTTGGCAGCACGAACTGGCTCCATTGATAAGATTCGTTACCGAAGATTAGGCGGCCTGCGCCTCGCTTCGATCCATGGCCGGTGTGGAACGGCTCGGTGTAGGTTTCAGCGCCACAGTTTCCTTTCCCTTTTGCTGACTCGCAGCTCGCTGCGGTCGAAACCGAAGCTGAATGAAGGCCGGGTTTCGGGGAGTGCGCGTTACAGCTCTAACGTCCGATTGTGGGTCTCGGCACCACCGCCGCTAAAATTGGTCACGATGTTATGCGGCGACGTCCGGCACCACCTGCCAAGCCAGCATCTCCGGAGCGCGGTCGAAGAGATCGAGTAGGTCCGGCTGGAAACGACGCTGCCGGCGAATATCCTCGAACACGCTCAAATGCGGCGTCTTGAGGAGATCGGCCTGCAAACGGGCGAGTTCGAGTGCGTTGGAACCGCTCTCCTTGGAAGCGACGTATTGGTGCATTCGAGCCGAGAACCCGCCGAAGGCATTCTTTCGAGCCGCACGGATAGCTTCCCGATTGAGACCAAGAACGTTGATCGTGAACGTAGCACGCGCGCGCTCGGTAACGCCCAGCCCGTCCAGCGGCAGGATCTCGAACGTGCCTTCTATGTGCGCGCCGTTTGGCGTAACGCCGCCAAGGTCCATCTCGAAAAAAGCGAACGGGTCCTCGGTGCGCGGATCGATGAACCCCGACACGCCCGCAGGTGGTGGTACGACCGCATCATTGCGGCCGCGGATGAACTCTTCCACGACTGCGCCGTTCACGACACCGAAGCGGTTGCTTTTCGGTCCATTACAGGGACCGCAGGCGAACAAGTAGTTGCCCCAGACAAAAGCGTGTTCAGGGAACAGATTTTTGGGCCGGATATGTTCGACTTCGTCGGCGAGCGAATCTTGGCAATAGGCACAGCGTACCGAGCCGATGCACATCTTCGCGAGGGTCCCGCGCACAGCCTTGAACGCGTCCTTCTTCGCATTCGTGCTCAATTTTGTATCCCACTCGCTTTTAGCCTTGGCCACTCGGCTTGGATAATCCGCCGGTTTATCGACGAGCTTCTGGATCGCCTCCAAAGTCTTCAGCGCCGACTCCTCCAAATCCCGCACCGCGATCCTGAGCATTTAGACGGAGACCGTCGCGGCCGTCGTCGGCAACATCGATCGTAGATCCTCCAGACGGCCTTCGTCGCCATCGGCGAGCTGGCCCTTCAACGCCTTACGGTTTAAGTGCGCCAGTTCGTTCATTAACTGCTTCGACTCCTCAGACCGCGCGATGTCGCGACCGAAGAATTCTGTACCATACGCATCCAGGATCGACCCGTGGATCAGGCGGTTCAAGGCCACGCCTTCGACCAAGCCGGATTCCTCGTCGCTGCCCGGGCTTGCCAGACGCCAGACCGTGGTCGCGTTTCGACAAATTATAGGACTGTGTGTCGTGACGAGAAATTGCAGCTTTGGGAAACAGCGCGTGAACCAGGGGCCAATATCCCGCTGCCAGGACGGGTGCAGGTGGGCATCTACCTCGTCGATAGCTACAACGCCTGGAAGGTTCACCGACTTCCCGTCAATGTCGAGCGCCTTAACCATCGCATCGACCCCATAAGACCGTGTCATCTGCCGAAGGATCTCGAAGATCATAGAAAGGACGGAGCGGTAACCGTCGCTCAGTTGCTCCACGATCACCCTCGCCCCGTTTGCGTCGGTGATAATAATCTCCTCGCTTCGCACCTCTGAGATTTGCGCCCCGTGTGGAAGCAGCTCTGAGCGGTTCAGAAATCGGATCAGATGCTCAAGTAGATGGCCATCCTCGGAGGTATTTTCGAGCTGGCGTACGCGCAGCTCGCGAAGCCAACGCAGTCCTTCGGTAAGCGCGACATCCTCGCCGAATGCAGAGAGATGAGGCGCCAGTCGGGGATTGGAGAAGAACAATCTGTCGTACGCTTGGTCCCCGCCCGTAAACCGACGAAAGGGACCGAACGATGCTGAGAACCAGCCCGCGTTGGCGCCCCAAATTGATCGAATGCCCACTTTTTGGCCGGTACCCGGGATGACATCCACACGCGGTCCGCCGATTGAGGAGTCAACGGCTTTGAAGAGCAGCTCGACCTCAATCGTTTCGGCACGGCGGCCTTTTTCTGTGAAAATGTCTCTCGGATCGACTTCGACCTGTAGTTTGATGGCGGCGTCATCGGTTCCGTCGCGCTGCCAATTGTTCCAGTTCTGTCGCAGTGCGGCTGCCTCTTTCGGGCCAGAGAGGGCGAGAGCGAGCGAGCGAACTACGCTTGATTTTCCGGCGCCGTTTGAGCCTAAGATGACGTGCCATCCTGCTGTTTGAGCAGCCGAAAAACGGAGGTCCAAGCTGTCAATAGATCGGATGTTCGTGATCTGGAGGCGTCTGACATACATGATAGCGGATCCGTCGGCGAGGGAACTCGTGTAACGTTTAGCGAAAGCATCTCGCGGAACCAACAGAGGTCATCCACGTAACGGCGGGCTGACCGAGAGATCCAGCGTCGGGTTTTGATTAAAGCGGTCGTCCAGGCTGCAAACTACGGATTGCAGCCAAGTCTCACTCTCCGCCACACGACGACATCTCAGCGAACGCTCGCCAGCCCAGCGAGGCGAAGTTAATGGATGCCTGAAGTTGGGGACCGCCAAGCATGGCTGAATGTCGCCTTATGAGTCATTTTGGCCTTCACCCCGAGCTCGATGAACGCCCACTTGCGACATTCGCTAGCGGAAAGGTGCCAGTCCATAGGCGGCCCATTTTTTTCATGACGGCTGCCCGGCTGAGCAATCGACAGCGTCGCGCTGGTTCTCAATAGCGCGAGCACGGCCTCGAGGGCCCTCGCCAAATTAGGCACAATAAAGGGCGGAACGTCTCCATTGCGGACGAGTAAACTGTGCCTGTTGACTGTGCCACTCGACTGTGCGACTCTAAACTTTAATGCAGTAATTTCAATTGGTTAGCTGAACCGCAAAGTTGGCTGGGGATCCTGCCGCCCCAGCCAGATACCATGTCATGTTTTGTGGCGCATCTGTCGCCAACAGGGTGAAGCGGGTTCCAAGCGGGACAAATCTGTCGAAGTCAGCAATTGTTCAGCTCGCACGGAACAAGTGCGGCCTGTGTTGATTGGTCTCTCAAGGTCGCCGTCGGCGACGAATTGAGGAGTATGTCATGCACAATCTTTCAAACCGTCGCCGGAATATCACTGGCATCGCATTGCTGCTGCCGCTTTCGCTCGCGATTGCAGCGTGCGGGGACAAGGCGGCGACGACCGATGATACGGTGACCACTGTCGATGATGGCACCGCCGCGGGTGGCACCGCCATGGACAGCACCGGTACCGGCATGGACGGGTCCATGGATTCGCAGATGCCGCCGGCCGGCTCGCCGCCGATGGATGGCGGCATGGCGCCGCCGGCGACCATCGAGCCCAACACCACCGATCCGATGGGCACGCCGATGACCCCCGGCACCACGGGTACCGGCACCGGCAGCACCAACACCGATACGGGCAGCCAGCCGAACTAAGCAACAACCGGCCGTCGTTTTCCCGGTCAGTGCGGGAAGACGACGGTTCGGGTGCCGCTGATGAAGGTTCGGCCTTCGAGGTGGTAGCTGACAGCCCTTGCCAGAACTCGACGCTCGATGTCCCGTCCCTTGCGGACGAGGTCATCGGGCGTATCGGCGTGGCTGATCGGCTCGACATCCTGGGCGATGATCGGGCCCTCATCGAGATCGGCGGTCACATAATGCGCGGACGCGCCGATAAGCTTGACGCCGCGGGCATGGGCCTGATGATAAGGTTTGGCGCCCTTGAAGCCGGGCAGGAAGCTGTGGTGGATGTTGATGCAGCGACCGGCCAGATCGGCGGCGAGCGCGTCCGACAGGATCTGCATGTAGCGGGCGAGGACGACCAGCTCGGCACCACTGTCTGCCACGACCGCGCGAATGGCGTCTTCCTGCGCCTGTTTGTTGCCGTTGACCATCGGCAGGTAATGATAGGGAATCTGGCCGAAATCGAGGCTGGCATGGACCTCGCGCGGATGGTTGGAGACGATGCCGACCGGCTCCATCAGCAGCTCGCCGATGCGGGCGCGGTAGAGCAGGTCGACCAGACAATGATCGAATTTCGAGACCAGCAGCAGTACGCGGCGCGGGGTATCGCGGCGGCGCAGTTCGAACCGGCCGTCGAGGCTCTGGGCCAGGCTGTCCAGCGCCGTGCGCAGCGCCGGCTCGGCGTCGCCATCGGCGAGAGTGAATTCGATGCGGGCGAAGAACATCACGGTGTCGGCGTCGTTGAACTGGTCGGCCTCGGTGATGTTGCCGCCATGCGCGAACAGCGCCGCGCTCAGCCCGGCGACGATGCCGGGGCGATCGGGGCAGGACAGGGTGAGCATGTGTCTGGTCATGAAGGCCGCGCATACAGTGCGGTCCGTACTTTGCCAAAGCCTCTTTCGCCGCAGGCCTTTGCGCCTTACCTGACACCCGAAAGGGAGTGTCTATGCCGAGCCTGTTCGACAAATTATGGGCGGCGCACGCGATTGCCGAGACCGAGGGCGGGGCGACGATCGTGGCGATCGACCGGGTGTTCCTGCATGAGCGGACCGGCGCCGCCGCGCTGAACTCGCTGGCCGCCGCCGGGCGCGGGGTCTGGGATGCTGCCCGCGCCTTTGTGGCGATGGACCATATTGTCGACACCCTGCCCGGGCGCGGCGACCAGACGCTGATGCCGGGCGGCCAGGCGTTCATCACCGAGACGCGCGCCGCAGCGACGGCGGCCGGCATCCGGGTGTTCGACGTGACCGACCCGGACCAGGGGATCATGCATGTGGTGTCCCCCGAGCTGGGGATCGTGCTGCCGGGGCTGACATTGGTGGCGCCGGACAGCCACACCTGCACCCAGGGCGCGGTCGGCGCGCTGGCCTGGGGGATCGGCTCGACCGAGGCCGAGCATGCGCTGGCGACATCGACGCTGCGCATCAAGAAGCCGCCATCGATGCGGGTGCGCTTTGAAGGCGTGCTGGCGCCCGGCGTGACCGCCAAGGACATGGCGCTGGCGCTGATCGCCGCCCATGGCTCGGCCGGTGGGCAGGGCTTTGCGGTGGAGTTCGCCGGCGAGGCGGTGCGGGCGCTGCCGATGGAGGCGCGGCTGACCCTGTGCAACATGGCGACCGAATTCGCCGCGTTCAGCGCGGTGATCGCGCCCGATGCGGTGACGCTCGAATGGCTGAAGGGCCGGCGCTATGCGCCCGAGGGCGCGATGTGGGACCGGGCGGTCGAGGCCTGGGCCGGGCTGGTCAGCGACGCGGACGCGGTGTTCGACCGCGAGATCGTCATCGACGCCGGCGCCATCCGGCCGATGGTTAGCTGGGGCACGTCGCCGATGCAGTCGGTGCCCTTGGACGGCGTGGTGCCGGCGGACGCGGCGGCCAAGCCGCTGGCCTATATGGGGCTGGCGGCCGGCCAGCCTTTGCTCGGGTTGCCGGTGACCGGGGCCTTCATCGGCAGCTGCACCAACAGCCGAATCTCGGACCTGCGGCGCGCGGCCGCGATCGTCAGGGGCCGCAAGGTGGCCGATGGCGTGCGGGCACTGGTTGTACCGGGATCGAGCGCGGTCAAGCGCGCGGCCGAGGCCGAGGGGCTGGACCGGGTGTTTCTCGATGCCGGGTTCGAATGGCGCGAGAGCGGCTGCTCGCTGTGCTTCTTCGCCGGCGGCGAGAGCTTCGGGGCGGGCGAGCGGGTGATCAGCTCGACCAACCGCAATTTCGAGAGCCGCCAGGGCAAGGGGACGCGGACCCATATCGCCAGCCCCGAGGTGGTGGCGGCGAGTGCGCTTGCCGGCGCGATTGCCATGCCGGGAGCCGTGTCATGAGCCAGCCCTTCGTCACCCTCTCCAGCGTCGCGGCGCCGCTGATCGAGGACAATATCGACACCGACATCATCATCCCGTCGCGCGAAATGAAATCGACCGGCAAGACCGGTCTGAAGGACGGGCTTTTCGCCGGGCGGCGCTATCTGGAGGGGCGGGTGCCGGACCCGGCATTCGTGCTCAACCAGCCCGCCTATGCGCAGGCGGCGATCCTGCTCTCGGGCGACAATTTCGGCTGCGGGTCGAGCCGCGAGCATGCGGTGTGGGCGCTGGTGGAATGGGGCATCCGCTGCGTGATCGCGCCGAGCTTCTCGCCGATCTTCGCCGGCAATGCCGTGCGCGGCGGGCTGCTGCCGCTGGCGCTGCCCCGGGCGGATGTGCTGGCGCTGGCCTCGGCGGGGGCGCCGATCAGCATCGACCTGCCGGCGCAGACGGTTCGCGCAGGGGAACTTTGCTTCGGTTTTTCCGTTGATGGAGAAGCCAAGGCAATGCTGCTTGGCGGGCTTGATGCGATCGACCTGACCTTGGTACAGGCAGGCACCATCCGGTCTTTCCAGGCGGCGGACCGGACGGAACGCCCCTGGGTCTATCTGGCTCAGGACTAATAGTTCACGGACAGATATTCGAGGTATTGTAGCGTGATGAAGATGTTTTCAGGAGATTTGCATGACCGATCGCAGCATGGACGCGGCCGATGAGCAGCGTCGCAACTTTCTCAAGGTCGGCGCCGCAGTCGGAGCCGCAGCAGTGAGCGGCGTGGCCAAGGCAGCCCCGCTGCAGACCTCGGACATCGGCAAGTCGCCTCTCAAGCAGCCGCCGCTGCCCTGGGCCGAAAATGCGCTGGAGCCGGTGATTTCGGCGCGGACGCTGGAATTCCATTATGGCAAGCATCATGCCGGTTATTTCAACACGCTGGCCGGGCTGGTGAAGGACACGCCGATGGCGGACCAGACGCTGGAGGAGATCATTCTCGCCTCCGCCGGTGACCCGGCCAAGAAGGCGCTGTTCAACAATGCCGCCCAGGCCTGGAACCATAATTTCTACTGGACCAGCCTGACCCCGGACAAGACCGCGCCCGAGGGGCCGCTGCTCAACGCCATCCAGCGCGATTTCGGCTCGGTCGACGCGCTGAAGGCCGAGCTGGCCAAGGTGACGACGGCGCAGTTCGGCTCGGGCTGGGGCTGGCTGGTCTCCGAGGGCGGCACGCTCAAAGTGGTCAGCACCAGCAACGCCGAGGTGCCGTTCACCAATGGCCAGAAGCCGCTGCTCACCGTCGATGTCTGGGAGCATGCCTATTATCTGGACTGGCAGAACCGCCGCCCCGATCACGTCAAGGCGGTCGTCAACGATCACCTCGACTGGCGCTTCGCGGCGAAGAATTTCGCCTGATCTGAGTTGAAGGGCCGCGGGCGGCGGGGGTTTCCCCGCCGCCCGCGGCTTTTTCATGCCGCCTGGCGGAAGCCCAGCGGCAGCCCAGCGTCGGGCGTGAACCCGTAGAGCGGCTCGGACGGCAGCGCGGCGGCGAGGATGTCGCGGACCTTGAGCAGCTTGTCGAGGTCGATGCCGGTGTCATGGCCCATTGCCTCGAGCATGAACACCAGATCTTCGGTCACGATATTGCCCGAGGCGCCGGGCGCGAACGGGCAGCCGCCGAGGCCCCCCAGGGAGGCATCGAAGGTGGTGATGCCGACATCGAGCCCGGCGATGACATTGGCCAGCCCCAGCCCGCGCGTGTTGTGCAAATGCAGCCCGGTCAGATGCTCGGCGCCGATGGCGGCATGCACGGCCCGGACCACCGACCGGACCTGCGCCGGATTGGCATAGCCGGTGGTGTCCGACAGGCCGACCTCATCCGCGCCGGCGGCCATCAGCTTTTCGGCCAGCTCGACGACCTTGGCCTCGGTGACGATCCCTTCAAGCGTGCAGCCGAAGGCGGTGCTGACACTGCCCTCGAAATGCACCTTGTAGGGCGCGGCCCTGCACATCGCGGCAATGGCGGCGGCGTCTTCCAGCACCTGGGCGTGGGTGCGGCGGAGATTCTTGAGGCTGTGGGTCTCGGAGGCCGACAGCGGCAGCGTCAGCTTGTGGGCACCGGCGGCGAGCGCATTCTCGGCGCCGCGCGCATTGGGCACCAGCACGGCGACGATGAGGCCGGGGTGGGTGCGGGCATGGGCGACGACCTGCGCGGTGTCGGCAAGCTGGGGAAGCAGCTTGGCCGGCACGAATGAGCCGACCTCGATCTCGCGGATGCCGGCATCGACGAGCGCGTCGATCCAGGCGCATTTGGCGGCGAGCGGCATCACCGGATCGATCGACTGGAGCCCGTCGCGCGGGCCGACTTCGCTGATGAGGATGGTAGACATGGCTTGCTCCTGACTTGATGGGGACTTATGCCCGCCGGCAGACCGATGCAAGGTTGGCAAAAAGGGAATATGGGCGTGCACGAAGGATTGCTGGCCGGAATCAAGGTCGTCGAGTTCACCCATATGGTCATGGGGCCGGCGGTGGGGGCGATCCTCGCCGAGCTGGGTGCCGAGGTGATCAAGGTCGAGCCGCTCGGCGGCGATGCGACGCGGCGACTGCTCGGCTCGGGCGCCGGCTATTTTCCGATGTACAACCGCGGCAAGAGCAGCATCTGCCTCGATCTGAAGGCCGCTGACGGCCTGGCGGTGGCGCGGCGGCTGGCGGCGGCGGCCGATGTGGTGGTGGAGAATTTCCGCCCCGGCGCCATGGACCGGCTCGGGCTTGGGGCGGACGCGCTGCGCGCGGAGAACCCCCGGCTGATCTATTGCTCGGAGAAAGGCTTCCTGCCCGGCCCCTATGAGGACCGCACGGCGCTCGATGAAGTGGCGCAGATGATGGGCGGCCTCGCCTATATGACCGGCCCTCCGGGACGGCCGCTGCGCGCCGGCGCCTCGGTAATCGACGTCGCCGGCGGCATGTTCGGCGTCATTGGCGTGCTGGCGGCGCTCGAGCGGCGGCACCGCACCGGCGAGGGCGCCAGCGTTCAGTCGGCGCTGTTCGAAACCACGGCCTATCTGGTCGGCCAGCACATGGCGCAGAAGGCGGTGACCGGAAAGCCGGCGGCGCCGATGCCGGCGCGGGTCTCGGCCTGGGCGATCTATGACGTGTTCGAGACGGCGGACGACGACCAGATTTTCGTCGGCGTCGTCACCGACGGGCTGTGGGCAAAGTTCTGCACGCTGTTCGGGCTCGACGATCTCTGGGCCGATGAGGGGCTGCGGGCCAACAATGCCCGGGTGATGGCGCGCGAGACGCTGCTGCCGCGCGTCCGCGCCGAGCTGAAGAAGTTCACCAAGGCCGAGCTGATCGCCCGGCTCGATGGCTCCGGCCTGCCGTTCGCGCCGATCGGCAAGCCCGAGGAGCTGTTCGACGATCCGCACCTGCTCGCCGGCGGCGGCCTGTCCCCGGTGACGCTCGACGACGGCCGCGAGACCCGGCTGCCGGTGCTGCCGATCGCCGTCGACGGCCAGCGCACCGGCGGCGCGGCGACGCTGCCGCAGCCCGGCGCCGACACCCGCGCCGTGCTCGCCGGGATCGGCATGGACGCGGCCGAGATCGATGCGCTGCTCGCCGCCGGAGCGATTGCCTGACCCCGCAAAGCCCGATGATGTTTGAAAGCCAGGGCCGGCGCTGCTAGAGCGCGACGGCGCAGCCTTGCCCATTCCTCGATTTCCGGAGCCTCCCCGTGGCCTATCAATACGCCTATGTCATGAAGGGTCTTTCCAAGACCTACCCCGGCGCGCCCAAGCCGGCTTTCAAGGACATCACCCTCAGCTTCCTGCCCGGCGCCAAGATCGCCATCATCGGCCCCAACGGCGCCGGCAAGTCGACGCTGATGAAGGTCATCGCCGGAATCGACAAGGAATATCAGGGCGAAGCCTGGGCCGCCGAGGGCATCACCGTCGGCTATCTGCCGCAGGAGCCGCAGCTCGATCCGACCAAGGACGTGCGCGGCAATGTCATGGACGGGGTGCGGCCGGTGGCCGATCTCGTCGAGCGCTTCAACGCCATCTCGGCCGAGATGGCCGACCCGCAGGACTCGACCGACTTCGACAAGCTGATGGAGGAAATGGGCGACCTGCAGGAGAAGATCGACGCGGTCGATGGCTGGACGCTCGACAACCAGCTCGAAATCGCCATGGACGCGCTGCGCTGTCCGCCGGGCGACTCGTCGGTCGACAATCTTTCCGGCGGCGAAAAGCGCCGCGTGGCGCTGTGCAAGCTGCTGCTCGAAAAGCCGGATATCCTGCTGCTCGATGAGCCGACCAACCATCTCGACGCCGAATCCGTGTCCTGGCTGGAAAACCATCTCAAGGAATACAAGGGGATGGCGATCCTCGTCACCCATGATCGCTACTTCCTCGACAATGTCGTGAAGTGGGTGCTGGAGCTCGACCGCGGCCGCGCCATCCCGTTCGAAGGCAATTATTCGGACTGGCTGGAGGCGAAATCCAAGCGGATGGCGCAGGAAGAGCGCGAGGACGAAAGCCGCCAGAAGGCGATCACCCAGGAACTGCAGTGGATCCGCTCCTCCGCCAAGGCCCGACAGACCAAGAGCAAGGCGCGTATCAAGGCGTTCGACGAGCTGGTCGAGAAGCAGGCGAACCGGCGGCTGGGGTCGGCGCAGATCCTCATCCAGATCCCCGAGCGGCTGGGCAACACCGTCATCGAGGCCAATGGCCTGACCAAATCCTATGGCGACAAATTGCTGTTCGAGAATCTGACCTTCAGCCTGCCGCCGGGCGGCATCGTCGGCATCATCGGCCCGAACGGCGCCGGCAAGACCACGCTGTTCCGGATCATCACCGGCCAGGAACAGCCCGATACCGGCGAAATCCGGGTCGGGGACACGGTCAAACTGGCCTATGTCGACCAGAGTCGCGATGCGCTGGAAGCCAGCAAGAACGTCTGGGAAGAGATTTCCGGCGGCAACGAGAAATTCTATTTCGGCAAGAACGAGGTGCTCACCCGCGCCTATGTCGGCGCCTTCAATTTCAAGGGCGCCGACCAGCAGAAGAAGGTCGGCCAGCTTTCCGGCGGCGAGCGCAACCGCGTCCACATGGCCAAGATGCTGGTCAAGGGCGGTAATGTGCTGCTGCTCGATGAGCCGACCAACGACCTCGATGTCGAGACGCTGCGGGCGCTGGAAGAGGCGCTGGAAAGCTTCGCCGGCTGCGCCGTGGTGATCAGCCATGACCGCTTCTTCCTCGATCGGCTGGCGACGCACATCCTGGCCTTCGAGGGCGACAGCCATGTCGAATGGTTCGAAGGCAATTTCGAGGCCTATGAAGAGGATAAAAGGCGGCGTCTCGGCGACGCAGCCGATCGTCCGCACGCACTGAGCTACAAGAAGCTGACCCGCTAGCGCTTTCGGCGGCCCCATACGGGCCGCCGAATGCTTGTAAGTATTTTTACCCTATGCTTAACGTGCGCCCGCAGCATGGGCAGGGGCAATTGGAATGGCTGCGCAACGGGCGCATTCGGGGCGTTGGGCATGGCCGGCGGCATTGTCGCTGCTCGTCCTGCTGACAGGCGCCGCCGATGCCGAGCCAATCATCGCCGCCGAACCGCCTGATTTCATGGCGCGCGTGATGGCGCTGCACAACCGCGCCCGCGCCGAAGTCAAGGTGCCGCCGCTGGTCTGGGACGAAGCCCTGGTGGCCGATGCCCGGCTGTGGGCGACCGCGCTCGCCCGCCAGCGGCTGTTCGAGCACGACCAGACCAACCGGCCGGAACCGCAAGGCGAAAACCTGTTCATGGGCACCGCCGGCGCCTATTCGGTCGAGGAGATGATCGGCGAATGGGTCAGCGAGCGCGCCCTGCTGCGCGGGCCGGGCGACTGGCTGGCCAGCTTTCCCGCCGTCGGCCACTATACCCAGATGGTGTGGCGCACGACGTCACGCGTCGGCTGCGCCATGATGCGCAACGGCGAGGATGACTATCTGGTCTGCCGCTACCGGAAAGCCGGCAATGTGATGGGCGAACCGGTGTTCTAGGCGGGGTCCGAGATCGACAAGAAAATAGCCGCCGGCGCGAAGGAAAAATGCCTCCGGCGGCTGGGGCCGCAGGCCCCAGACCCCGATAATTTGGCCTCCGCATGGCGATGGCAGATGGTCCTGCGGGATCAACCCAATATTTGGGGTCTAGGGCCTGCGGCCCCAGCCGCCGGAGGCATCTTTCTACTGCCGGCGAGACCCTTCGGCTAAGGCACCAGCCATCGGCCCCGCCAGCCATCGGCGGCTTCAAAGCGCGCGCGGCGGTGGCCGGTCTGGGCGAGGTGCAGCCAGTCGATGTGGTGAATGGTGACGAGCAGCAGCGCGAAATGGGGGCGGGCTTGCAGGAGCCGGGCTTCGCTGGGCTTGAGGCCTTCGACGTCGGCGGGGAGGCCGGAGCCGGGGGCGGGGAGTGGGGTGCCGGGCGGATGCTCGGCGAGATAGCAGCGGCGGGCGAAGGGCGTGCTGGCGGCCCAGGCGGCATCGGCCTCGGGGCCCTGGGTGACGATGCGGGCGCGGCCGTGGAGGCGGAGCTGGACGGCCTGGCCGGGGTGATAGGCGAGGACGGCGACCGGGCGGCCGTCGAGGTCCCGGCATTTCGGGCTGCGGGCATCGGTGTGGAAGCGCAGCGTGGCGGCGGCGGGGTCGACGTGGCGCAGCACCATCACCCGGGCATCGGGCGTGGCGTCGGACCCGGTGCTGGTCCCGATGCTGGCGATTACTGGCGTGTGGACGGGAGAGCGGCGGTCGGCGGCGCCGCGCGTGAGCGTGGCCCAGGCCCCGGTGAGGATGTCGGCGAGCGCCGCGTCCATGGGCTCGGCTCAGCCCTTCTTGGTCGCCTTGCGGGCGGCGGTAAGGGGGGCGGCGGGCTTGGGCGCCGGCTCGGCGAACAGGCCGGGCGTTTCGAGCCGGGGCAGGGCGGCGGCGGCGAAGCGCGGGAAATCGGCGCTGGTGACGCGCAGCGCATCGACGCTGATGCTGCCGGCTTCCTTGCAGAAGCGGGCGGGCTCGGGGTGGTTGGCGTAGCGGTTGTAGAGGCGGGTGGCCTCCTGGTCCTGGATGGTCTGCCAGCGGGCGCCGTGGCGGGCGCGGTAGCGGCCTTCCTCGGCCAGATAGGCCTGGGTGAACAGCGTGCCATGCTGCTTGAGCATGGCATTGTAGCGGTTGCTGATCGCGGTTTCGCCGGCGCGCGAGCAGGCCAGCGCGGCGACGTTGAGCGCCGAGCGCAGCTGCCAGACCTGGATATGGTCGCCGCTGGCGGCCATCGCCGGCGGCGGCGGTTCGGCGGCGACCTCGGCGCGCTCGGAGACGGTGGGGAAGGTGGGGGCGGCGACCTGCGATGGCGATTTGGTGGCGCAGGCGGCCAGCAGCAGCGCCAGGCCAGCCGGAACGATAATGGTACGCATGACTTCCCCCCCTTTGGTGTTCAAGCCCTTTGGTGTTCAGGCTTGTTCGAGTGCCCGGCTGTCGGCGATCTTCTGTCGCCATTGCGCCGGACCCGTCTTGTGGACGCTGGTGCCGCTCGAATCAACGGCGACGGTGACCGGCATGTTCTCGACGGTGAACTCGTAGATGGCTTCCATGCCGAGATCCTCGAAGGCCAGGACCTTGGCGCCCTTGATCGCCTTGGCGACCAGATAGGCGGCGCCGCCGACGGCCATCAGATAGGCGGCCTTGTGGCGGGCGATGGCCTCGATGCCGGTCGGCCCGCGCTCGGCCTTGCCGATCATGGCGATCAGGCCGGTGTTGGCGAGCATGGTCTCGGTGAACTTGTCCATCCGCGTCGCGGTGGTCGGGCCGGCGGGGCCGACGACCTCGTCCCCGACCGGATCGACGGGGCCGACATAATAGATGACGCGGTTGGTGAAATCGACCGGCAGCGGCTGGCCGCTGGCGATCATGTCGGCGAGGCGCTTGTGGGCGGCATCGCGGCCGGTGAGCATGCGGCCGTTGAGCAGCAGCCGGTCGCCGGGCTGCCAGCTGGCGACGATCTCCGGGGTCAGCGTATCGAGGTTGACGGGGATGGCCTGGGGGCTGGGCTTCCAGTCGACCTTCGGCCATTCGGCCAGCGCCGGCGGCTCGAGATAGGCCGGGCCGTTGCCGGTGAGGGTGAAGTGCGCGTGGCGGGTGGCGGCGCAATTGGGGATCATGGCGATCGGCTTCGAGGCGGCATGGGTGGGGGCGGTGAGGATCTTGACGTCGAGGATGGTGCTGAGGCCGCCGAGGCCCTGGGCGCCGATGCCGAGATCGTTGACCGCGTCGAACAGCTCGATGCGCAGTTCCTCGAGGGGCGAATTGGGGCCGCGAGCCTTGAGCTCGGCCATGTCGATCGGCTCCATCAGCGCTTCCTTCGCGAGGATCATCGCCTTTTCGGCGGTGCCGCCGATGCCGATGCCGAGCATGCCCGGCGGGCACCAGCCGGCGCCCATCTGGGGGACGGTGTTGACCACCCAGTCCCGGATCGAATCCGACGGGTTGAGCATGGCGAACTTGGACTTGTTCTCCGAGCCGCCGCCCTTGGCGGCGACGGTGATCTCGACCGTGTTGCCCGGCACCAGGGTGATGTGGGTGACGGCGGGGGTGTTGTCCCGCGTGTTGACGCGGGTGAAGGCGGGGTCGGCGAGGATGGAGGGGCGGAGCTTGTTGTCCGGGTGCAGCCAGGCGCGGCGGACGCCCTCGTTGATCATCTGCTCGACGGTCATGCTGGCATCGAAGCGGACGTCCATGCCGATCTTGACGAAGGCGACGATGATGCCGGTGTCCTGGCAGATCGGGCGGTGGCCCTCGGCGCACATGCGGCTGTTGGTGAGGATCTGGGCGATGGCATCGCGGGCGGCGGGGCCCTGCTCCAGTTCATAGGCGCGGCCCAGCGCGCGGATGTAATCCATCGGGTGGAAGTAGCTGATATATTGCAGGGCGTCGGCGACCGACTCGATGACATCGTCCTGGCGGATGACGGTCTGGGGGGTCATGGCGGGTCTCCTTTACGCGGCTCGCGGCCCTCTTAGCGACGTGTGCGGCAGGACGGTAGGGGGGTTGCGCCTGCGGCGGCGGCGGGTTGTCGCGTGATACCGTAATGGACGCGAAAAATGCGTTTCGGCGATAATCAGGGCTTGCGTTCAAATCTGGATGAGGCACAATCCCTAGTCGGTGTTCAGACAGTAAACACTAGGTGTTGCGTGTTTGCACAAGGAATTCTGTCCACAGCCGGACAGTGGGCTGTGGATAGCGGGGATAGAATGGGGTCCGTGCATTTTGGTGCGTGATCTTGTTTTGTTCTTCGGATAAGATCGGGGGATAAGCCGTGGTGAGTGATTTTCAGGAGCGTGGGTCTGTGAGCGAGAGCGATGTCGATGTGATGGAGGCGCCGGTGTCGTCGCCGCCCCTCAAGCCGGCGGTGACCCGCGCGTCGAACGAGGTGATGGCCTGGCGGTTTCCGGTCGAGGTCGACCGGACGCGCGATGCGCTGCTGACCGACTTCGGGCGCGAGACGCTCGACGACCGCTATCTGCTGCCGGGCGAGAGCTATCAGGACCTGTTCGCGCGGGTGGCGGCGGCCTATGCCGATGATGCCGGCCATGCCCAGCGGCTCTATGACTATATCTCGCAGCTGTGGTTCATGCCGGCGACGCCGGTACTGTCCAATGGCGGCACCGGGCGCGGGCTGCCGATCTCCTGCTATCTGAACTCGGTGAGCGACAGCCTCGATGGCATCGTCAACACCTGGAACGAGAATGTCTGGCTGGCGTCGCGCGGCGGCGGTATCGGCACCTATTGGGGCCGGGTCCGCGGCATCGGCGAGCCGGTGGGGTTGAATGGCAAGACCAGCGGGATCATTCCGTTCGTGCGGGTGATGGATTCGCTGACGCTGGCGATCTCGCAGGGGTCGCTGCGGCGCGGGTCGGCGGCGGTGTATCTGGATGTGTCGCATCCGGAGATCGAGGAGTTCCTGGAGATCCGCAAGCCGAGCGGCGACTTCAACCGCAAGGCGCTGAACCTGCACCATGGCGTGCTGGTGACCGATGCCTTCATGGAAGCGGTGCGGGACGGGACGACCTTTGATCTCGTCAGCCCGAAGACCGGCGAAAAGCGCGGGCAGGTCGATGCGCGGAGCCTGTTCACCAAGCTGGTGGAGACGCGGCTGGCGACGGGCGAGCCGTACATCATCTTCGTCGACGAGGTGAACCGGACGATGCCGAAGCACCAGCGTGACCTGGGGCTGAAGGTGTCCACGTCCAACCTGTGCTCGGAGATCACGCTGCCGACGGGGCCGGACCATCTGGGCAACGACCGGACGGCGGTGTGCTGCCTGTCGTCGCTCAACATCGAGACCTGGGACCAGTGGCATGACCAGCCGCTGTTCATCGAGGACTGCATGCGCTTCCTCGACAATGTGCTGCAGGACTATATCGACCGGGCGGAGCCGGAGATGGCGCGGGCGCGCTATGCGGCGTCGCGCGAGCGGTCGGTGGGGCTTGGGGTGATGGGGCTGCACAGCTTCTACCAGGCGCGCGGCATCGCCTTTGAGGGCGCGATGGCGAAGAGCTGGAATCTGAAGATCTTCAAGCATATCCGGGCGCAGGTCGACCAGGCGTCGATGGCGCTGGCGGTGGAGCGCGGGCCGTGCCCGGATGCCGCCGACATGGGCGTGATGGAGCGGTTCAGCTGCAAGATGGCGATTGCGCCGACGGCCTCGATCTCGATCATTGCGGGGGGCACGAGTGCGTGCGTGGAGCCGATCCCGGCCAATGTGTATACGCACAAGACGCTGTCCGGCAGCTTTGTGGTGAAGAACCCGTATCTGGAGAAGCTGCTGATCGCCAAGGCGAAGAATGCCGACTCGGTGTGGAACTCGATGCTGGAGAATGGTGGATCGGTGCAGCATCTGGACTTTCTGACGCCGGACGAGAAGGCGGTGTACCGGACGGCGTTCGAGATCGACCAGCGCTGGCTGCTGGAGCTGGCGGGGGACCGGACGCCGTATATCGACCAGGCGCAGTCCCTGAACCTGTTCATTCCGGCCGATGTGGAGAAGTGGGACCTGCTGATGCTGCACTACCGGGCGTGGGAGCTGGGCATCAAGTCCCTCTACTATCTGCGGTCGATGAGCCTGCAGCGGGCCGGCTTTGCCGGTGGCGTGGAGGTGGACAATACGAGCGAGCGGCCGGTGATGACGGTCGAGCGCCGGGACTATGACGAATGCCTCGCCTGTCAGTGAGGCTGACCTGCGGGCGCAAGCCCGTGGCACTCGGGCTGGTGACAGCTGGTCCGGGACGGTGAGGGGGCCATGGCGATGACTTCCACGACTTGTCGCCATGACCCCCTCCCAAGTTGAGATTTTACAAGGTTAGGAAAGTTACGCCAATGTCCCTCCTCAAGGCCTCCAAATCCTACAAGCCGTTCGAGTATCCCTGGGCTTATGACTTCTGGAAGCGCCAGCAGCAGATCCACTGGATGCCGGAGGAGGTGCCGCTGGGCGAGGATTGCCGCGACTGGGCGCAGAAGCTGACCGACCATGAGCGCAATCTGCTGACCCAGATCTTCCGGTTCTTCACCCAGGCGGATGTGGAGGTGCAGGATTGCTATCATGACAAGTACGGGCGGGTGTTCAAACCGACCGAAGTGAAGATGATGCTGACGGCGTTCTCGAACATGGAGACGATCCATATCGCGGCGTATAGTCATCTGCTCGACACGATCGGGATGCCGGAGAGCGAGTATAGCGCATTCCTTAATTACAAGGAGATGCGCGACAAGCATGACTTCATGAGCACGTTCGGCGTGGACAATGACGCGGATATTGCGCGGACGCTGGCGATGTTCGGCGGGTTTACGGAAGGGTTGCAGCTTTTTGCTTCGTTTGCGATGCTGATGAACTTCCCGCGCTTCAACAAGATGAAGGGGATGGGGCAGATCGTCAGCTGGTCGGTGCGCGACGAGACGCTGCACTGCGAGGGGATCATCAAGCTGTTCCATGCCTTTTGTGCCGAGACGGGCGTGCTGACGGCGAAGATCCGGGACGATATTGCCGATGTCTGCCAGAAGACGGTGCGGCTGGAGGATGCGTTCATCGACCTGGCGTTCGAGATGGGTCCGGTGCCGGGGATGACGCCGAAGGACATCAAGAAATATGTCCGCTACATCGCCGACTGGCGCCTGAAGCAGCTGGGCATGATGCCGATCTACATGGTCGACGACCATCCGCTGCCGTGGCTGACGCCGCTGCTCAACGGTGTGGAGCACGCCAATTTCTTCGAGGCGCGGGCGACCGAATATTCGAAGGCGGCAACGCGCGGCAACTGGGGCGAAGTCTGGGACGCCTTCGACAGCCGCAAGAGCGCCAAGTCGACGAGCGAAAATGGCGTCGCCAATGCCGAGGACGACCGGCAAGGCGGGTTGTTGGGAGTGGCAGCGGAATAGCTGCCACTTTCAGCTGATCCGAAAAATTGTACTATAGTGTTGCGAAAATATTATTACTTGATTTTATTCATCGAATGCATAACGCATTAATTCTATATGCTGTTTCAATCTATCGAGTGCATTAGGCGTTACAAGCCCTGTAAAGCTTAATGTCACCGAGCAAGATTTGGTCAGCATAAATCGCACATTTTCGATTGTGTGATAATTTGCATCTTGCAAAGAAAAGTTCGAATTTAAATGATTATAAGATATATTTGTTAAATTCGATAAAATGCTATTATCAATAGAATGAAAATTTTCCTTTTCTTTGCTCGGTAAGATCACAGATTCCACTTCGCTCAACGTTTGTCGAAGGGATTTGATACAATCATCCGCACCTGCTTTTGAAAAATCCCGCGATCGTATCAAAAACGATCGTATCGGCTCGTCAATCTTTGGGATTTCACCGCCAAATTGATTTCTAATTTCGCGAAATGCATCGGGTGAGTTGGCAGCTGTTTGCAATGCGTCTGCATATTCGTCGAACGAGCTAGGTTCGAAAATTTTCATCCCAAGCTCACTGATGCGCAACTCTCCGCGCAGACCATCAACCAATCCAAACTGACGGACGGCTCCTAGTGCTGTCGCGCTTGAACCGTTCTTTCCGTTGAAGCCCATCATCACATAGACCGTTGCACTATCAACGGGACTTTTGTGTACGCCCGCATAAATCTTCCGCGCAAACTGAATGGCTTCAAGCACCGATATGCGAGGATATCGCGGGCTCCTTGAAATTGTAACGGACATCGTACGCGCTCCATCACGTTCGTAGTTATACAGCGATATGCACATATAACACCGTTTAAACGGTGTGACAAACAAACAGAAAACCGTGTCAAGCAGAAAACCGTCAAAGTTTGGACGTTCACAGAGACGTTCGTTAGACGCTCAAAATGACGCCTTGCGGCTTGCTCAGCTGGGGGCAATGTGATAGGTTAAGAATGCGAAAAGGCGGGATCGTCTCACCGACCCCGCCTTCCGACCGCCGGAGAAAGCATGGAAGCACTTTCACGGCGAGTTGGTAGAGGACCGA
Source organism: Polymorphobacter sp. (assembly GCF_051860865.1). Taxonomy (GTDB): domain Bacteria; phylum Pseudomonadota; class Alphaproteobacteria; order Sphingomonadales; family Sphingomonadaceae; genus Sandarakinorhabdus. Next base: position 27,104 of record NZ_JBIMKZ010000030.1, read on the forward strand.
AGGCCCGCCACTCACTCGCGGTCATACGTCCTGAATCGCTATCCTTCAACTGCTTCCTGAAAGTACGAAGATGTTGACGTCGACGAAGAAGCCGATTGGTACGACCGTCTCGACGGGTCACCGTTGCCCCGAAAGCGGTGTTTGGCAGGCCCAGCGCTCGCCTTACGGAACTGCTCCGATTGCCATCGGCAATGTGATGCCTCCGTACCATGGGGCAGCCGTTGTGTGGAAGTTGTTGCAGTACGCGTAATAAATGATGGGCAGGCGGAAACGCCTGCCCATTTTGCTATACTGAACGGCTGGCTGGTTAGATGGAGACCGGCGATTACGTAATTATTGGTTGGTTTCGGGGTCCGGGGCCTGAGGCCCCGGCCGCCGGAGGCTCCCTTTCTTCCCTCCTCCAATTCCCCCACTTTCCGCTGATGTGAATCTCGCGCGCTGGTGTATTGCGGTGCGGTATTGGGTGGAGGTCGCATGGCTGCGGGTTTGCTGGCGTTGCTGGATGACATTGCGTTGATCGCCAAGGTGGCGGCGGCGAGTGTCGACGATGTTGGGGGCATGGCGGCGAAGGCGAGTGCCAAGGCGGTGGGGGTCGTGGTCGACGATGCGGCGGTGGCACCGCGGTATGTGACCGGGTTTGCGGCGGCGCGGGAGTTGCCGATCGTCGGCAAGATTGCGCTGGGGAGCCTGAAGAACAAGCTGCTGTTCCTGCTGCCGGGGTGCCTGGCGCTGTCGGCGTTTGCGCCCTGGGCGATCACGCCGCTGCTGATGGTGGGGGGCACCTATCTGTGCTTCGAGGGGGCGGAAAAGCTGCTGGAACTGGTGCGGCCGCACGCGGCGGGCGAGGCCGAGGCGGTGGAGGCGGACCCGGCGGCGCGGGAGAAGACGATGGTGGCGGGGGCGATCCGCACGGATTTTATCTTGTCGGGCGAGATCATGGCGATCTCGCTGGCGACGGTGGCGGGGGAGCCGCTGGAACGACAGGCGGTGGTGCTGGCGGTGGTGGGGGTGGCGATCACGGCGCTGGTCTATGGGGTGGTGGCGCTGATTGTGAAGGCGGATGATTTCGGCGTGGCGCTGTGGCGGAGTCCGGGGGTGCTGGGGAGCACGGGCAAGGCGATGGGGCGGACGATCGTAAGGGTCGTGCCGGGGATGCTGGAGTGGCTGGGGTATATCGGGATGGCGGCAATGCTGTGGGTGGGCGGCGGGATCGTGCTGCACGGCATGGAGGAACTGGGGTTCGGCTGGCTGAGCCATGGGGTGCATGATTTGACGACCTGGGCGCTGGGGGTCGGCGGGCCGGTGCTGGGCTGGCTGGCGGGGGCGACGGCGGCGGGGGTGTTCGGCGTGGCGCTGGGCGGGGTGGTGGTGGCGGCACTGCATCTGCGGCCCCGGGCGGCGGAATCGCACGGATGACAAGCGGGGGCGGCGGGCCGGGGGTGTGGGCCGGCGCGCTGCTGGTGGTTTTGGGATTGGGGGTGACGGCTTGTGATCCGGCGCCGGAGGGCGGCTGGGGGCCGGTGGCGGAGACCGAGGCGCTGGGCGAGGGCGATCTGGCGCGGCTGGAGGTGCCGGCGGACGGCAAGCCGCTGACGCTGGCGCTGGCGGGCGGGGTGTCGGTGGTGCAGCCGATTCCGGACGCGCGCGGACAGGGCTTTGATGTGGACGGGGTGGGGGCGTATCCGGGGGCGCGGTTTGAGAAGGTGTTGCTGCGGCTGCCGCGACTGGGGCGGCGGGACGGGGCGCGGCTGCTGGTGACGGTGGATTTCGTGAGCGAGGCGGCGCCGGAGGCGGTGGCGGACTGGTATGCGGCGCAGTTCGAGCGGCGGGGGCGGATGGTGGCGCGCGACGGGCTGGTGCTCAACGGGCAGATGCGGAACGGCGACGACTGGACGCTTGTGATGCGGCCGGGGGCGGGCGGCGAGAATGGCGGCAGCATGGGCGAGCTGCGGGTGCGGCGGCGGGGGTTCGAGGCGGAGGGCGCGGCTGAAGAATCAGGGGGTTGAGCGAGGTTTTGGCTCCGGCTTGATTTTTTTGGGGGGCCGAGCGGGCGGTTGCGTTGTTAGGATCACATGCGGTTGTTCTGGCGCCCTTCGGTTTATCTGTCGTTCTTTGCCGCCGGCGTCGTGGCGCTCGGCGTCTGGCTGTTGCCGCGGCCGCTGACGGACGAGCAGCTGCTGCCGCCGGCGGGGCTGCCGGCGTCGCTGCGGGCGAACGGGGTGTTCAGCGGCGACTGGTCGTTCCTGTCCGGGGTGGCATCCCCGGTCGACGTGATGGTGCGGCGGAGCCGGGGGATCAGCCAGGAGATGCTGGCGTCGGCAATCCGCGCATCGACGCGCGAGGTGATGCGCGAGGGCAGCCGGCCGGTGCCACACAAGATGATCGACCATCTGACCCGGCACTATGGCCACACGATCGTCGAGCGGGTGCGCTGGACAGTGCGGGGGCAGCGGGCCGAGCTGGGATCGCTGCTGACGGCCTGGGTGCTGGAGGAAGGGGCGGTGACGCTCGACCATGTGATCGTGTTCGATAACGCCGACCTGGCCGACAACCTTTGGCTGTGGGCGCATGAGCTGGCCCATGTCGAACAATATCGGCGGCTGGGAATCGACGGCTTCGCCGCCGCCTATCTGGCCGACTGGCAGGGCATGGAAGCGGAGGCGACAGCACGGGCCGACAAGGTGGTGGCAGCCATCCGCGAGGAAGAGGCGAACGCGCCGGTGCTGTGGCTGGCGGGGGATGAATAGGCGGGGTCGATAGTCAGGAGGATGTGGCTTGCGGGGGTTTGGCAAGAAGGCCTGCGGCGGGAGGGAGGGTGCCTCCGGCGGGGGGGGGGGGGGGGGGGGGGGGG
>NZ_JBIMKZ010000030.1:29964-36331 GCF_051860865.1 Polymorphobacter sp.
CAGGCCCCAGACCCCGATTATCTGGCGGTGATGTCGTTTGCAAACCCGAGGTTTTGGACCGGCCGCTTTCGCCCGAATCGGCCGTTCACACCCCATCTTGCCACGCCAAAACCGGCCGTTGACGGGCGCGGGGCTAAAGCTACGATCCACACCCATGAGGGCAACATTACTGGCAGTTTTGATTGTTTGCTCAGGGTGTTCGGACGTATGCCAGAATACCGTGGTTTCGCGCAGCCCCTCGCCTAACGGCAAAACCGTCGCCGTGCTGTTCCAGCGTGATTGCGGAGCGACCACAGGCTTTTCCACTCAAATCTCAGTACTGGACGCCAGCGGCAACCCTTCCGGAGCCGGAAATGCATTCAATGCAGATGACGATCACGGTGCCGCGCGCGTAGGCAGCTGGAACGGGTCGTGGGCTGAAATGCGGTGGCTTTCGGCAGACCGCCTCCTAATTCGATATGCCGCAAAATCGCGAGTTTTCAGTCAGAACGAGCAAATCTCGGATGTTAGCGTCATCTATCAGGTGGTCGGCAGCTGACGCCGGTTGATGAAGCGAGGCGGCTATTCGCATAACCAACATTTGACGACTAGGCGGGGTCGACGGTGAGCAGGACGTGGCCTCCGGCGGGTTAGCAAGAGTGCCTCCGGCGGTGAGAAAAGGGCCTCCGGCGGCCTCAGGCCCCAGACCCCAATTGGGTCGTGAACTTATAAAGTGCAGGGTGCCGGCGATTTGAGCGGGCTGCGGCTCAGCCGTATTCTAACCAGAGGATTACGGCGGCTACCAGCACACAGAAGATGGCGAAAAGCACCATGAACACCCGGAATGGGAGAAGCACGAGCAGATCGGACCAGTCGAACATAGCCTGACGCTGCCGCAATCGTCCGAGATTTGCAATCGAGCGGTTTTGTATCAATGCGCCTGCGGTGCGGGCTACAACCTAGTTGGTTTATCCCTCATGAGCCTCTGCTGCCGCCTTGCGGCGGCCGGATTATTGGGGTCTGGGGCCTGCGGCCCCAGCCGCCGGAGGCATCTTTTTACCGCCGGAGGCTTCTTGCTGCCGGAGGCATGCTGGTGGCGGCGGCTATTTGCAGCCGGTTTCCTTGGCCAGCCAGGCGATGAGGGCCTGGCGTTCTTCGGGGGCGGGGATGCCGGCGAAGACCATGCGGGTGCCGGGGATGTGTTTGCTGGGTTTTTCGAGGAAGCTGTCGAGTTTGGCGGCGGTCCAGGCGGGGGCGGCGGCGGTGAAGGCGGGGGAGTATTTGAAGTCGGCGGCGCCGAGGGGGGCGCGGGCGAAGAGGTTCCAGAGGTTGGGGCCGACGAGGTTTTTTCCGCCTTCCGGGAGGGTGTGGCAGGCGCGGCACTTGAGGAAGGCGCGGCGGCCTTGCTCAAGTGCCGCGGGGTTGCTGGCAGCGGCGCCTTCGGGGGGGGATGCCGGGCAGGCCGCGAAGGCCTGCGCGGGGAGAAGGGCTGCTGCCAGCAAGGGGAGTATGGTACGCATGACGATGTTATTCCACAGGCTTTATTGCTGGCGGATTACTCGAAGCGCAGGGTGACGTTAAGGCCGACTTCGCGGCCGCGATCGATGCCGACGGCGAGGCAGCGCTGCTCGGGATTGAGGCTGAGGCGGCGGCTGCCATCGGCGTTGTTGAAGTAGAGGCAGGAGTTGGTGTCCGAGGTGGCGGCGGTGCTGGCCTTGTTGTTGTCGAACAGATCGCGGACGAAGAAGCCGAAGCTGAGGTTCTTGTAGTCGATATTGGCGTTGGCGTTGATGCGGACGACGCCGGCGATGCGGGCGAGGTTGGCGGCGTCGGCGAAGCGTTCGCCGATGTAATTGCCGAAGACGCTGAGGCGCAGGCCGATGTCGTCGGTGAGGCTGGTGTCGTAATCGGCGCCGATGGAGCCGGTCCATTGCGGGAGGCCGACGGAGGTCTTGCCGTTGAAGGTGCTGCCCTGGAAGAGGTTGATCAGGTTGGCGTCGGTGGGGGCGGTGTTGCTGACATATTTGTGCTTGGCGTAGCCGACGCCGCCGCGCAGGCGGAAGCCGGGGGTGACATCGACGGTGGTGTCGATCTCGAAGCCATCGATCTTGCTGGCGCCGACGTTCTGGAAGCTGGTGACGGGGATGCCGGTGGCGGTGGAGACGGCGGCAAACTGCTGGTTCTCGACGTCCATGTGATAGGCGGCGGCGGAGAAGAACAGCTTGTTGTCGAGGATGCGGCCCTTGATGCCGATCTCGTAGTTGCGGTTGCTCTCCTGCTCGACGTAGCGGAAATTGGTCTGGATGGTCTGGTTCCAGCGGCCGGGCTTGGTGCCTTCCGAATAGAGGGCGTAGACGAGGGTGGAGTCGCTGGGCTTCAGCGAGAGGGTGATGCGGGGCAGGAAGCTCTTGTTGGTGCGCTCGAGCAGGGTGCTGTTGAAGGCGCCGGTGGTGGCGCCCGAGCAGGTCAGGCAGGGGAGGAACTGGTTGCGCTCGAACTCGTAGCGGGCCTCGGTCTGGAGGCTGAGCCAGTCGGTGAAATCGAAGGCCATGTCGCCGAAGAAGGCGATGTTGCGGACGTTTTCGTCACCGCGGGTGCGGCCGTCCGGGTTGGCGGGCGAGGTGGCGCCGCCGGCGGTGGGGCGGACATTGTTGTACGAGAAGTTGGACAGGCTCTCGTGATAGTAGAAGGCGCCGGCGCGCCAGCGGAAGCGGTCGGTGCCGGGCGAGACGATGCGGATCTGGCCGTTGTAGTTGGTGAACTCGTCCCAGGTGGAGGAGAAGAACGGGTTGGCGAGCTTGTTGGCGGCGGTGGCGGTGTTGCTGACGCGGCGGGAATAGGCCTGGTTGCCGAAGAAGGGATCGCCGCCGCTCTGGCGGAAATAGAGATCCTGGTTGGTCCAGCTTTCCTCACGCATGTAGCCGGCGTTGGCCTGGAGCTGATAGCCGTTGCCGAAGGTGTAGCTGGTGACGGCGGTGAACAGCATCAGGTTGCGATCGAGGCCGCAGTCGGCGGGGCGGGCGGCGATGGTGTTGGTGGCGTTGGCGGGGAGATCGCTTTCGCAGCCGGCCGATGCCGGTTCGACCTCGCCGAGCGTGCCGATGGGCCAGAGGGTGGTGGCGGTCGTGCCGGCATATTGCAGGTTGGTGAGCGGGGTGCCCTGGGCCTGCCATTCCTGCGGGTGGAGGGTGGTGAAGGCGGGGGCGGTATCGCGCTGCTTCTGGTAGACGCCGGTGAGCTTGAGCGAGAACTGGTTGTTGGGGCGGATCAGCAGGCTGGCGTTATATTGCTCGGTGTCCTCGCGGCCGATCTCGATGGTGCGGAGCGCGTTGGTGCGGCTTTCCAGCGAGCCGAGGCGGCGGTTGCGGCCGAACAGGGTGAGCCAGACATTGTCCTTGACGATCGGGAAGGCGATGGTGGCGGAGATCTGGCGGTTGGCCTCCTCGGCGCCCTGGTTGATGCTGACGAAGCCGTCGATGACCGCTTCGATGCCGTCCGGCGTGCGGTCCCGGGTCTTGTAGCTGACGGCGCCGGCATAGGTCTGGCGGCCGAATTCGGTGGCCTGGGGGCCGCGCAGGACTTCGACGCCGGCGATGTCCGGGATGTCCAGCATCGAGGCGGAGCCGGCGAGCGGGACGCCATCGAGGAAGACGGTGACCGACTGGAGCTGCTTGTTGATGGTGTTGGGGGCGAGGCCGCGGATCGACAGCGTCGACGGGGAGGCGCGGCCGCGCGAGGATTCGAGGACGAGGCTGGGGACGAAGCCGGCGAGATCGCGCAGGTCGCGGACCTGCTGCTTGCGGAGGAACTCCTGATCGACGGCGACGACGGAGAGGGCGACATTCTCGATCCGCTCGGGGCGGCCCTTGGCGGTAACGATGATCTCTTCGGATTCGATGGCGGCTGCGGCTGCGGCTGCGGCTTCGTCTTCGGCGGCGCGGGCGGCGCCGGGCATGAGCAGGGCCGTGGCGAGCGCCAGGCTGCTGACGGCGAAGGCAGTCTTCGAGCGAATGGTCATGTCAGGCCCCCCTGTATGGCGCGTTGTTATGTCATTATGTCATTATGATGTTCTACAACGCAAGCATTTTTATATGGTTTCAACTCAACAGGTTGAGGGCGGCGCGCTCGCCGCTTTCGAGCGCGCCCTCGATGCCGCTGGCGAGGTCGGCGGTGTGTTCGCCGGCGAAGCTGATTCGGCCATGGGGGCGCTTGAGCAGGGACTGGAGGATGGCGAGATGGCCGGGGCGGCGCGAGGCGAAGGTGCCGAGCGACCAGGGGTGGCGGGTCCAGCTGAAGGCGGTGCCGGGGCCGAGGCGGCCGTCCAGCGACGGGCGGGCGGCGACGAGCAGGCGGCGGGCGATCTCCGGCACCTCGGCGGCGGCGGCGCGGTGCAGCGCATTGGCCTTGCCGCCGGTGGCGTAGAACCAGAGGTGGCGGCCGGCATCATTGGCGATGACGAAGGCGCGGCCGGGGAGGCTGTCGCTCCACAGCGAAGGAGGCAAGCCATCCTGGTCCCAGAAGGGGTCGGTGATGGGGAAGAAGGCGCTGGTGGCCTGTCCATAGGGGATGTGCGCCCAGGCGGCGCGCTGCCCGGTGGGGGGCAGCGGATCGAAGACCATGCGGCGGGTGATGCTGGCCGGGGTGGTGACGATCAGCCGGGCGGCACTGAAGCGGCGGCCGTCGCGGGCATGGGCGGTGACGAGGCCGCCGGACTCGGTGATGGCCATGATCTCGGTATTGAAGTGAACGGCGTCGCCGAGTTTGGCGGCCATCGCGTCGGTGAGGCGGCTCATGCCGCCCTTGATGTGCTCGACGCGGCCCAAATCGGCAGACTGGCGGCGGCCCTGGTCCCGGCGCAGCATCCACAGCGCCGAGATTTCCGACAGGCTGTCGGCCTGGGCGCCGACGGCGGCGCAGGCGAGGGCGGCGTCATTGGCGCCGAGCTGGCGCAGCATCCGGTCATAGGGAATGTCGAGCGCCGCCGCTTCCGGGCTGAGCCAGGCTTCGGCGTCGGCAAGCGGCGCGGCGCGCGAAACCATGGCAGTTTCGACCGCATAGGGCGGGATGGCACGCATCGGCGCGGGGAGCGTATTGGCGGGGTCCTGCGCCCAGGCGGCGGGGGCGAGCAGGCGGTTGTTGCTGTGGATCGCCATGCCCGGTGGCAGCCGGTCGGCGGCATAGAGGCCGAGGCCGAGATCGCCGGCGAGGCTGCGGGTGCGGGCATAGAGCGGGCCGACTTCCGACCCGCCGGCATCGGGGCGGCCGGGGGCGGCATCGAGGGTGCGGATGCGGCCGCCGGGGCGGCTGTCCGCCTCCAGCACGGTGACGCGGGCGCCTTCGCTGGCAAGGATGAGGGCGGCGTTGAGGCCGGACAGGCCGGCGCCGATGACGAGGATGTCGTCCCGCGAGTCCGCACGGGCGGGGCGGGGGACGAACGAGGCAGCAAAGGCCGCCGCGCCGCCGCCGAGCAGGCGGCGGCGGCCGAGAAGCAGGCGATCGGGGGTCAGCCCTGCCAGTAGCTCGTCCATCTCAGCTTGTCCTTGAGGTAGGCGGCGGCTTCACGCTTGCTGCCGGGGACATGATCGAGCCAGAGATTGGGGTCGTGGCGCTCCTTGTAGGCGTCGAAGACATGCCGGTAGAGCGACAGATGGACATCGGGGATGCGGTGCGCCTTGCGGAAGCTGGCCATGTCGATCTGGGCGCGGCGCTTGGTCTCGAACTTGTCGGCCTCGGTCAGCACCACGCCCTTGGGGGCGAAGATCGCCGAGCGGCCGACCCAGTCGTTCTTCGGCGCCTGTTCGACGAAATAGTCGTTGCTGGGGCGGAAGACGTCCATGCAGTTGTTGACGATCGTGACATAGACATCGTTGTGATAGGCGGTGAGGCGCATGTCGTGCCATTCACAGCCGCCGGTGGCGGTGCGCAGGATCAGCTCGGCGCCCTTCATCGCCATGCAGCGGAACAGCTCGGGCTCGAACTGCACGGCCGACATCGAGATGTTGCCGATATCGGTGCGCTCGACGGGGACGACGGCATCCCAGCCGTACATCTCCACATAGCGATCGAGCACATCATAGATGGTGGTGCTGAACTGCTCGACGCCGGGCCACATGCCGCGCATGTTGCGCTGTTTCCAGTGGCGGGCGATCAGCTTGCCCTCGGGGCCGATCAGCAGCTGGGTGTTCATGCTGTGGCCGGGCCAGTCATCGTCGAGCATCTGGCAGCCGAGCGCGATATAGCAATTATATTGCTTGGCCTTGGCGCCGAGCGCGGCGATCTCCGGGCCGTCCGGATGGCGCGAGACGCGCAAATATTGCTTGAGGTCATAGGGCGCGAAGCCGTGCAGCGGAAATTCGTGGAAGCAGAGCAGGTCGCAGCGGCCGCCGAC